>JBBSNT010000178.1:0-8723 GCA_038260485.1 Aggregatilineales bacterium
CAACCGGCATTATGCCCTTCTAGGGTCATTTAAGGCAAAGAGAGTGAATTTTTGTCGGGGCGAATACACAGATGCGCCCCGACAAGGTCACCTTCCTACACGATGACAAGCATAACGCGCCATACTGGATTTCTATTGTCCATTCCTCACAGATTACAATCTTTCAAACTATGACAATCTTTGATGTTTCTCGCCTCTAACTGCGCTAAACTGGAATGAGACTCGTTCCTAGCACACCTCTCAGGCGAATATGCACATCGAGCGTTCAAGATCACGGCTTACATTCCGTAAGCACCGCCGTCGATCCGGCGGCTGCTTCTCGATGCTGTTTTCGATCCTGCTCGTCGTCGGCGTGAGCGTCGTCGGCTGGCTCTGGATCAACCGGCTGACCAACAACGTCACCGCTGGCAACACCGCCGACTTAATGGCGTCAGCGCAGAATGCCTTCAGTCGGGGCGACCTCTCTGGCGCGATTAGCCTCGCCCGTCAGCAGCTCATCGATCAACCGAACGACACCGCCACGCTCACGCTCTTGGTGCGCGCCCTCGTTTATCGCAGTTATGCCGAATACAACCGCGCCGCCGACCGTGACATCGCGCTCGAAGCCACCACCGAGATGTTCAACCGCCAGCCGCTCAACCCCGACGTCTTGGCGATTCACGCCTTTGCCCTGCAAGCCGCCGGACAAGCAAACGCCGCCGCTGATGTGGCGCTGCGCGTGCTCGACAAGCAGCCTGATCAAGTGCTGGCGCGGACGGCACTGTCGCTTGCTTACGGCAGCGTGGGCGCGAACGAAGCCGCGCTCCGCGAAAGCCTGCGCGCTGCCCAAGCCGCCAATACGCCAGATACCGCCCTCGATTCGCTCCGCGCGCTTGCCATCAGCTACAGCGACACAGGCAGCTATGACGTCGCCATCCGCGCCGTCGAACAAGCGATCAACGTCAATGGTAATCTCGTCACGCTCTATTTCGAACGCGCCCAATACGCGCTCCAAATCGGCGACTCCGACGCCGCGACCGTCGCCTACTTTCAGGTGCTCACCCACGACGCCAACAACGTCAAAGCGCGCCTGCGCTTATGCGAACTCTCCAGCCTGCTCCGCGAGCGTAACATGGCGATCAGCTATTGTCAGGAAGTCACCACCCGCGCGCCCAGTTGGTCAGAGGGCTGGTATCGGCTCGGCATGGAATACTTCCTGCAGGGGGATTTCGAACAAGCACAGAGCGAACTGCATCACTGCTCATCGCTGCAAATGATGCAGGATACCCCCACCGCCGACATCCGTTTCGAGTGCTGGTACATTCAGGGGCAAGCCGCCGAGATTCGCGGCGACTGCCGAAGCCTGATCAGCATCTACAACGAATTCCGCTCGATGAACGCTGATCAGCAAATTCAGCAGCGCTGGACCTACCCGCCTGAAGGACCACCAGGCTGTTCCTCATCCTAACACTCCCAAATGCTGTAACCTTCCCGACTTTTTCGCGTACAAGATTGATGTAACGTAGTCAATACTTGGGCGCGAACAATACGTTTCGATGAACAAATCGCGTCAGTGTTACGTAGATCAATATAGAACGTCCTAGCCCTAAAGGAGCAATCACAATGGACGAAAAAGAAGAGAAAAACTATAAAGTCGAGTGGTCATTTTCCTTCGACAAGCTCGGTGACCAGATCAACGACTTCGTCAAGTCGGTCAGCAGCAAAGACGAGGAAGATGTCAAGCATGGTTTCTTTAGCCTCCCGCTGGTCGAAGCGGCGTCAGCGCGCGTCCGTATTGACTTCTCCGTCGGTGAATCGACCATCAAGCCGCTCAGCACATCCGACAACTTGATCGAAACTGACCTGACGTATGTCGGCGAAATTGTGTTCGAAGCAACCGGAGCGCAGGAGAAGGTCGTCCACCTCAGCCAGAAATCTGCCCCGGCAGATTGGATTCGCAGCGCGGTCGGCTGGATCGGCAGCGGTCAGCGTCTGCGTTGGGATATCGCCCTAACGCAGGGCATCCCGCTCGACCTCGATCTACATGGCGCTGCGGGGCGCTCGCACTTCGACCTCGCCGCACTTCAGTTGACCGGGCTGAACGTCAGCTCCGGCGCGGGCGAAACTACCGTCCTGCTCCCCGACGGGCACTACAGCGCCCGCTATTCCGGTGGCGTTGGGCAGTCGAATATCAACGTCCCCTCTGGCGCAGACGTTGACCTCAACGTCTCGTCCGGCGCGGGCGAGATTAACCTCGACATCGAGACCAATGCGACGGTCAAAGCGCGCGTCAGCGGCGGCGTCGGGCAAACCAACATCCACGTTCCGGCGAATAGCGCGGTACGGCTCGAAGCGCGCATGGGCATCGGCTCGATCAAAACCTCGTCGCGCTTCACCCGCATGAGCGGCGGCGGCGATTTCTGGGATAAGGGCGGCGTCTGGCAGACCGCCAATTACGATGACGCCGATCAGAAGATCGTCATCCGCTTCGAAGGCGGTATAGGCGACCTCAACGTCCGCTAGAGTCGATCCCCCGGCTGAGCGGGACTTTTAGAAGTGCTGCTCAGCTTGTTTTGCCTCAATCTTCCCCAAATTGCTCCCTAAACGTCCATGCGACACGTGCTAAAATAAGATTAAAATAAGATGAGCGAAGCGGACGTGATTGAATCGCTTCAATGAATGGGGAAGCGAAGTGGCGACTAACCGACTAGAGAGCCAAGTCATCCTTGATGGCATGAGTCAAGGCGTGCTGATCTTCGATGAAGCGGGAGCGCTCATTCAGGAGAACGCCGCCGCACGCGCCCTACTTGGCGCAAACCTCAAACTGTTGCGTTCTGAGGGTTGGTCAGCGGCGGAAGTCATGCTCAACGCCCGCATGACCGATCCCGATCAACTCGTCGAACAGGCGCGTAAGCGCGCCGTCCAAACCGGCACGCCACAGCGCTTCCACATCTACCGCACGGGCGAACGCATCCCCTGCTGGGTTTCCGCGATGAACGCGCACGGTCAAACCTACATCATGATCAGCATCGAAACGCGCGACTGGTCAACCGTTGCCGACGTCATCGAGAAATACCTCGAAGAAGTCCGCGAAGTCGTAAGTTCGACGCGCGGTCACGCCGACTTGATCAAGCAGACCGTCACCCACGCCAAACCCGACGAAACCGCCGAAAAGCTCAGCCGCCGCATCAGCGGCTTTACCAACATCATCGATATTCATATGTACCGCCTCTACGCGCTCACCGACTTGATCGAGCGCTTGGAGTTGATCCGCACGGGCAAAATCACCGACCTCATCGAGCAGACGACGCGACGCGTTGTCCTTGCCGATTTTATGGAAGATTTCCTCGAAGTCCTCGACGAAACACCCCTAATCGATCCCGAGAGCGACACCGGAGACTATCGGTCACGTATCCGCGCCGTCATCCCGCAAAAGATCGCCATTGCTGCCTCACCGGGCTACCTCACGCAAGTCTTGCGTGACATTCTACGCAATGCTATCATGTACAGTATGCGGGCAACGCCTATCAAAATCGTCGCCTATGCTAACCGAAGCAATACGGTGCAAATCGACGTGATCGACGAAGGCTATGGCATTCGCGCCGCCGAAAACGAGCGCATTTTTCTACCCTTCATGCGTTCACGTCAGCCGCAAATCATGGGCGAATTCGGCTACGGCTTAAGCCTGTACTTGTGCAAACACGAGGTCGAACTGATGAACGGGCGCGTCTGGTTTGAAAGCGAAGAAAAGGTCGGCACGACCTTTAGCCTCAAGCTCCCAGTCTGGCGCGAAACTGCTCGGCTTGACGCGAGTTTGTCGTCGTCTGAGAGATAATCAACGCCGCGCCTGCACCGCCGTGAGGTTATTTAGACCTCTACGCCTTCCCGTCGGTCAGGGAAGGCGTTTTTGTTTGCGCCCTTTCGTGAAGTTGGGGAAAGTTAGAGAGGAGTTGAACCCATGAGTTCGCTCACGCCAGAGTTTTTTGACCTGCTCGTGATCATCGCGATCATTCTCGGCTTAGCGCTGGCGGTCGTCCGGCTCTACGCTGATTTCACCCGTCCACTGCCGCGAGAACTGCCCAACATGGACGAAACGCAGCCGATCCAGACCATCCCACTGGATCAATAATCCGGTTTTTGCTCAGCACCTATTGCCCAGCACTCAGTAATTTCTTTACTCAAGGAGACACCACTATGCTCGACATCGCCCTGATCCGCGAAAAGCCGGAGTGGATCAAACAGCAAATCCTCAAGCTCAATGATCCCGATGCCGCCGCGCGTGTCGATGTGATCCTTGAGCTTGATCAGCAGCGCCGCGCCCTGCTCGCGGAGTCGGAGGCGATTCAGGCGGGGCGCAACAAGCTCAACAAGAATATCGGCAGGCTGCGCGCCGATAAAAAGCTCGACGAGCCGACCCGCGCCACCCGCGCCCTCGAAACCGTCAAGCGGATCGACGCGGGCGACTACGACGCCGCAGCCGCCATGCTCGGCGGCGAAATCGCCGTCAAGCCAGACATCGACATCGATCCCGAAGCAGCAATGGCAGGCTTGATGAGCACCGTCGGTGCGCTCGGCGAGCGTGTTGAAGAAGCGAACGAGAAGATTCGCGCCGTCGAAGCCGACCTGAACACCAACATGCTCTGGCTGCCCAATCTGCCGCACGAGAGCGTCCCCGTTTTCGACAGCGAAGACGATAACATCGCGTGGACGCCTGAAGGCAGCTTCTTCGAGTTCGACTTCACGCCTAAGCCGCATTGGGAACTCGGACCCGAACTCGGCATTATCGACTTCGAGCGCGGCGTCCGCATGATGGGCACGCGCGGTTACGTGCTCGCGGGCATAGGCGCGCGGCTGCAACGCGCGCTGATCAGCTTCTTCCTCGACAGCGCGCGGGCGAAGGGCTTCACCGAACTCTATCTGCCTTACCTCGTCCGCGAGGAAATGCTCTACGGCGCGGCGCAGTTCCCCAAGTTTAAGGACGTCGTCTACAACGATGCCGACGCCGAACTGTACCTACTGCCGACTGCCGAAGTCGCCATCACCAACCTGCACCGCGACGAAATTCTCGACGCAGCACAGCTTCCGCTCTACTACGTCGCCCACACGCCCTGTTTCCGCCGCGAAAAGACCAGCGCCGGACGCGACGTGCGCGGCATCAAGCGCGTCCACCAGTTCGAGAAAGTCGAGATGTACAAGCTGACGACGCCCGAAACCAGCTACGCCGAGCTAGAGAGCATCACCGAAGCCGCCAGCGACATCTGCCGCGCGTTGGGGCTGCCCTTTCGCCGTCTAGAGATCGTCACGGGCGATCTCGGTTTCGCGGCAAGCAAGAAGTACGACGTTGAAGTCTACTCCCCCGGCTGTGACGAGTGGCTCGAAGTCAGTTCTTGCAGCAACGATGAGGATTTTCAGGCACGCCGCGCCAACATCCGCTATCGCGCCGAAGGCGAGAAGAAGCCGCAGTACGTCCATACCCTCAACGGCAGTGGATTAGCCACCCCGCGCGTGATCATCGCCCTCTTGGAGAACTATCAGCAAGCGGATGGCAGCGTCATCGTCCCCGATGTGCTCCGCCCCTATCTCGGCGGTGTCGAACGCATCGAGAAGGCATAACAACTAGGTACGGGTAGGGGCGTTATACGTAACGCCCTACGGACAACGCCTCAACAGCGGTTGGGGCGTTGTCATTGAACAACCATTCAGCGCCGCCGCCGAAGGCGAATTCGTGCCAGCACCACGATCACCGCAACGACACCGGGCGCGATGCAGCAGAAAATTTGCGCAAACCACCCGCCGCGCGCTCCGGCGAACACCCACAGCGACACCAGACCGTCAACCACCAACGTGTACAGGAAGTTCCAAATCGGGATCAGGATGTTGTTAACGAATACTTCGATGGCATTTTGCGTCACCGGCGACGGCTCTGGCGCTTCGACCAGCGTGCCGAGCGGAACGGGTGTGACGAGGAGTGCATCACCCGGCGTCACGGTCGCCCCACTGACGCTCTGAGCATCGAGCGGACCGAACGGCGCGGGCAGTGTCGGCACAATGAGCGGCGTTGGAGACGCCTCAAGGATTTCAATGGTCGTATTTGAGTTGTCGAGATTGCAGCCCGCTAGCGCCACAATCAGCAGTATGAAAAGCAGCAGTCGTCGCATCGTTGATCGCCTCTGTCTACAGGCGATCAGGATACACGATCTTTCCCATAATTACAAAGAGGCTTAAGTCATACTGCGATCGTAGGGGCACGGCGTGCCGTGCTCGCTTTGCGTCTTGGCGGCGAAGCGCAGCTTCGCTTGCGCCTTTGCGTTAAATCTTTGGACGTTCCGCACTGCTAAACGGATCATAGAGCGGCAGCTTTGCACCAGCCTCAGGCGAAAATCACGTAGCGTTGCAGAAAGTCAACCACGAGGGCGTAATAGCGCTCAATCGTTTCAGGCTTACGCCAGCCGTGCCCCTCGCCCTCGAAGACGTGATATTCGTGCGGGACGCCGCGACGACGCAGCACCGCGACGATGCTGTCCGCCTGTTCCTTCGGCACAACCGGATCGTCCTCACCCTGAAACACGATCACCGCGTCCTGAATTTTATCAGCGTGGAACAACGGCGACCGTTCGCGGTAGAGCGCTTCAGAATCCGGCAGTTCACCGAACATCATGTCGAGATAGCGCGCTTCGAACTTCCATGCCTCGTTCAGCGCCAGCGTAAACTGGTTCGAAATGCCGTACAGGCAGACGCCCGCCCGCCAGAACCCCGGTTTATCGACCAGCGATTGCAGCACCGTATATCCGCCCGCGCTGCCGCCGAGGATCACCAGCCGCTTAGCATCCGCCAGCCCTTGATCGACCAGATGCTGCGCACCGCTGACGCTGTCCTCGACGTCCCAAAACCCCCACGCGCCGTTGAGCAGGTCACGATAGGGTCTGCCGTAGCCCGTGCTGCCGCGATGATTGACTTCGAGGAAAGCATAGCCGCGCGTCGTGTAGAACTGCGCTTCCGGTGAAAACGTCAGCCGCGATTGGCTGGTCGGACCACCGTGAACCTTGACCATCAACGGCGGCGCGCCGCTGCTGGTGTAGTTCGGGCTGATCGGCGCGCTGTACAGCCCGTAGACCATGCCACCGTCGTGCCCCGTCCACGAGATCGCTTCGGCAGGCGCATACTGATCGATCAGCATCTCCGAGCGTGAGCGCTTGCGAATCCAAGCCGCGTCGCGTTCGTCATCGACGATCACGGGCGCGCTCAGCGCATCGCTCGCCGATGGGAGCGTCGCCACCATTTCGTGATCGATTTCATAAGTAATCACCCGCTCAGGGATCATGCTCGCACTGGCGATCAACGCAACTTCGCCCGCCAACGACGACGCTGCGATCTGCGCGAGGGCAGTGTAGTCGTCGAGCGCAGTCACGCGCCGCAGCTTATGATTACTCACTTCAAGCCGCCACAGGCTCATCCGGCTGTCCTGATTGCGAATGAAATAGATCGCCTTGCCGTCATGCGACCACGCATAGGTACGAATGCCCTGTACCCACGCTGGCATCGAATCTTCGGCTTCAGCGTTGGTCAACTGCGTATGCGTCTTGCTTTCCAGATCGTACAGATAAAGCTGCCACCAGCCGCTTTTATCGCTGGCATACGCGAGCGTGCGCCCGTCTGGCGAGAACTCCGGCTGTACAACCGAAGTCTGCTTATCTCCGGCAATCGTCTCGACGCGGGTCGGCGTCGGCATGCCATCTGCACCCGCTGTTAAATGAACGATCCTCAGTTCCGTCCCGTCCCACGGCATCTGTGGCTGATCCCACGCGACATAAGCAACCATCGCGCCATCGGGACGCCACGTAGGCTGCATAACGAAGTCAGTCCCATACGCCAGCTTGCACGGGAACTGTTCACCCTCAACGTCCACCAGCGCGATTCCATCAATATTGTCGCCATTGTGAACGTAAGCGACCCACTTGCCGTCCGCCGAGACACGCGGCGCTGCCGTACCGCCAAACGCGGGCGTGATAGGCTTGGGCAGCCCGCCATCGAGCGCCAGCCGATACAGCCGACCATCCGCCGCCGCGAAAATCACCGTGTCCGCTGTCGTCGTAAATTCGCCACCGCCGTAGCCCACGCGCCCGCGCACGGACAACGACCCGTCGCTTAGGTCGCGTGGTGCTTCCGCGCCCGTCTGAGCGACCAGCACACCACTTCCGCCCCGTCCTTCTAGCCAAACGAGCGTCTCGCCCGCCCATTGAACATCGTTGAGGCGCAGCCCGCCTGCGATCATGCTAGGCGTAATCGGGCTTGCCCACGTTCCGAACATCTTCTTCATTTTCTGTGTTGTTGGCATTTGGACTCCAAAGAAAACACCCCATAGTTGGGGTGTTTTGGGGTTGCTGTGTGGGGCTTTTAAATGTTTTTATCAACAAGTCTTTTTGTGTGCCCCACACATCACTTGTTTAACTACCTGAAGTATAAGGCATCCAAATTTAATGTCAAACACTTCTTTTGTACTTTTCAGCCTGTTTTGTTTGTACTTATTGTCATTATCGCTAGTGCTATCTATCACAAAATAGGCACTAGTCCTTTATATCTAGTTTAAGCCGGGATTAAGGGATTAGGAAACGCTCCCAAGATAAATAAACATTATTGAATTGTTGTTGGTTTAATTGTTACTCTGTTTTTAGGATACATTTATCTCGTGCTAATTTAGTATAAACTGCACAAAAAACTTGCCTCTCGCTTGAAACTCTCGGTTC
>JBBSNT010000179.1:0-8714 GCA_038260485.1 Aggregatilineales bacterium
CCTCGCAGCAATGGGAAGTTACAGGCGGCAAATACGTCGTCTACGCGCCCGACGATCAGCAGGATTTCCCCGACAGCTTCGGCGCGGATCACAAGCTGTTTACTGACGATGATTCGCTCGTGGGTCTGCCTGCTGGCTATACCATCGTCGATATGGATACGACACCGTTCACCTTCGACCGTTCGCGCAACCCCGTCATCGACTTGATCGAGCCGGACAGCGCCGCGCTGGTCGATTTCTCTAACCTCAGCTACGCTGCTGCTTTCGACGCTATGATCGCCAAGATGCGCAATGAATACGCCTTCACCGATTACAAGCACATCGACTGGAACGCACTTCAGGCGGAGTTTCGCCCCCGTTTCCAGAAAGCTGATACTGACCACGACATTTACGAATATGCCAACGCCCTGCGCGACTTCAACTGGGCAATCCCTGACGGTCACGTCGGTTGGGCAGTGCAAGCTATTCTGAGCGATGAATTCCACCAACAAACCGACGGCGGTCTGGGCATGGCGATCCGCGAACTAGACGACGGGCGCGTGATCGTCAGCTACGTCCTGCCCAACGCTCCAGCGGACAACGCGGGCGTTCGACTGCGCGCCGTCGTGACTGCCATCAACGGGCAGCCCATCGAGGGCGCGCTCGATCAAGTCGTGCCTTGGTCGAGTCCCTTCAGTTCCGACCACGTCCGCAAGCTGGAGCAGCTGCGCTACATTCTGCGTTCACCCATCGGCACAGGCGTAGACCTGACCTACCAAAACCCCGATGCCAGCACCTCGACGACCGTCGCCCTGACCAGCATCAACGAGCAAACCAGCTTCGAGTACGCCGCGCCATCCGGCATCGAGAACACAACCGGCTTCGAGCAGCCGCTCGAATACCGTCTGCTGCCCAGCGGCTACGCCTACGTCAAAATTTACAGCTTCTTCGACAACAGCCGCCTCAGCGTCGAACTATGGGAGCGCCTGATGCAGACGCTCAACGATCAGGGCACGCCGGGGTTAATCATCGACATGCGCGAGAACTACGGCGGCAGCGGCTTCCTTGCCGACCAAATGGCGGCATACCTATTCGAAGACCCGCTCATACTCGGCAGCACCGGCGTTTATGACAAGACGAGCGGCAAATTCTACTTTGACGAGCGCGGCGAAGACCGCTTCTACCTGCCGCCGGAGCAGTTCCGCTACGATGGCAACGCCGCCGTACTGGTCGGACCAACCTGCGACAGCGCCTGCGAATTCTTCGCCTACGACATGACCCTGCAAAACCGCGCCGCGATTGTCGGCATGTACCCGACGGCAGGCATGGGCGGCGGCATCGACTACTTCATTATGCCCGGCGGCATCTTCTTCCAGTTCACCGCCGCGCGCGCTGTCGATCCAAACGGTAACATCCACATCGAGGGCAAAGGCGTCCAGCCGACCGTGAGAGTTCCCGTCACCGAGGAAACGCTGTTCAGCAGCGCTGACCCTGTGCTTGATGCAGCCATCCATTATCTCGACACTCAGTAATCCTCGTAGATCGAACCGTATCAGGGGCGATTGCGGTATTTCTGCCTTCGCCCCCTATCCTTATCACTGACGAGCGGTTATGCTCCTCTCAGCTTGCGCAAACTATCCCGCGTAAGCGCTTTACCTTGCCCGGTATGTTAAAATTCACTACCATCATCTCGCTATTCGCTGACCAATACAGAGAAAGTAACCCGTATGAAAGCTGTGATTCTCGCCGCGGGTCAAGGGACTCGTCTGCGCCCCGTAACGCTGACAATGCCAAAACCACTCGTTCCTGTTGCCAATCTCCCGTTGATCGTCTATGCGATCCACGTTTTGCAAAACGCCGGACTCACTGAAATCGGTATCGTCGTCAACGACCTTGACTCGCCCATTCGCACCCAGCTTGGCAGCGGCGAAAGTCTCGGCGTCGAACTCGATTACATCGTCCAAACGGAACAGCTTGGGCTGGCGCACGCCGTCATGATTGCCCGCGACTTCGTCGGCGATGAACCCTTCTGCCTGCTGCTCGGCGACAACATCTTTCAGGACAAAATGGAAGATTTGATCCGCAACTTCCCTTCATCCAGTGCTGAAGCCGCCGTCACGTTGATCGAAGTGTCCGACCCGTCCCGTTTTGGCATCGCCGAAATTGTCGATGGCAAGATCAAGCGCGTCGTCGAAAAGCCCAAAGACCCGCCCTCGAATCTCGCCATCTCTGGCGCGTACCTGTTCAAGCCGTCGATCTTCGAAGCGATTTCAAAGATCAAACCGTCGTGGCGCAACGAACTCGAAATCACTGACGCCATTCAAGAGGTCATCAACGCCGGGTATGAAGTCCATCCTTACACCCTTAAAGGCTGGTGGATTGACGCGGGCAAGCCCGACTCGATTATTCAGGCGAACCAGCTTGTGCTGGGCGAACTCCCCTACTCGCCGCCGCCGGAGCATAAAGATCAGATCATCGGAACGTGCGACGTCTCCGCCCGCGTGATCCTTGGCGAGTTCAGCCAGATCATCGACAGCGTCGTGCGCGGCCCGGTCATCATCGGCAAGAACGTCGTCGTCCGCAACAGCTACATTGGACCGTATACCTCGCTCGGCGATAACGTCCTCGTTGAAAACAGCGAAGTCGAAGCCAGCATCGTCATGAAGGACTGCGCGATCCGCAACATTCCGGGGCGCATCGACTCCAGCCTGCTGGCGGATAACTCACAGGTCACCTCGTCGGGGCACGTTCCTGCGGCACATCGATTCATTTTGGCAGAAAACAGCTACGTTCAGCTTTAGCTAGTGTTCTAGCAGGAAACAAACATATCGGTCAAAGACATGCTGTGAGGGCTGTGAACATGTCCGTTTCTGAACTTAAACAAGCGCTTGCCGACGCCCGCACCTATCTCATGGCAGTCGTCGATCAAGTCGGTGATCAGTGGGAAACACAAATCTACGCTGAGGGCGCGGCATGGACGGCGCGCCAACTGCTGATCCATTTGGCAGTCACCGATCAGGGACAGACGAACAGCGTCATCAAAATCGCCGCCGGAGAAAATCCGATTCCGGCAGATTTCGATCTCCAGCGCTACAATCACACTTCCATCGAGAAGCGCAATGACATGACTCTCGACCAAGCATGGCAAATGCTGAATGCCTCGCGCGCGCAGTTAAACGACTGGCTCGACAGGCTAGACGAGTCAGCGCTGGCGCGCACCGGACGCCACGCGACACTGAAAACAATCAGTGTTGCCGAGTTTTTAGAGACAATGGCGCTTCACGAACGGACTCACGCGCAGGATATTGCCCGCGTGTTGGCGCTTGAAGTCTAGCTCGTGCGTTTGCAATCGCCGCCGCATCGGTCGCTGGCGCGACATTTCGCTCTGTGATCTCGGCGTCCTCTGTGGTTAAATTCCCGTTATGTCCCGACGTTTCCTGATCATCCAGCTTGCCGACATCGGCGATTTGATCCTCTCCACGCCCGCGCTCGCCGCGCTGCGCGAGGCACATCCTGACGCGCATATCGCGCTGCTGACGACCGCCCACGCCGCGCCGATTTTGCCGCCCGGCTTGGTCAACCAGATCATTCCCTTCGACAAGCACACCTTCGACAGTGCTAAAGCGCTGCTCCATCCAGCCAACCTGCGTAAAGCCGTCGCGCTCGCCTTCCGCCTGCGACGCGGTCGCTACGACACGGCGATCTTCCTGCACCACTTCACGACCCGCTTCGGCGCGCTCAAGTTCGCGGCGCTGGCGTGGAGCGCCGACAGCGTTAACCGCATCGGTCTCGACAACGGCAACGGCTTTTTCCTGACCCACCGTCTGGTCGATCACGGCTTCGGCGCGCAGCATCAAGCCCAGTATTGGCTCGACCTCGTCGGCATCATCGGGGCGAACACAGCCCCCCGCCCCGCGCAGGTCAATACAGAGTCCGCTGTAGGGGCAGGTTTAAAACCTGCCCCTACGGATGAACACCAATATCGCGTCGCCATCCACGCGGGCAGCGGCGGCTATTCGCTGGCGCGACGCTGGGACGCCGCCAAATTCGCCGCCGTCGCGGATCACCTTGCAAGCGACTGTAACGCCGAGATCGTGCTCGTCGGCACGGCAGACGACGACGCACGCGCCGTCAAAGCCGCCATGCAGACCAGCGCCAACGACCTCAGCGGACAAACCACGCTGGCGCAGCTCGCCGCCCTGCTGCGCTCGTGCGACCTGTTCATCGGGGCAGACAGCGGCGTAATGCACCTCGCGGCGGCGGTCGGCGTGCCCGTCGTCGCCGTCTTTGGACCGAGCAACCCCACCGCGTGGGGCGCATGGACGCCCAGTGGCAAAAGCATCATCGTCCGCAGCGCGCCGGAATGCAGCCCTTGCAGCTATGTCGATCACACCGTCGGCTTGCGCGAGGGCTGCGCCGCCCGCACCTGTATGCGCATGGTCACGCCCGATCAGGTCGTCGCAGCAGCAAAATCGCTCCTCGATCCCGATTTCGACGTAGGGGCATGGCGCGCCATGCCCCTACCATCAACATCAAAATTCGACAAACGCATCCACATCCTCGGCTTGCCCGTCAGCGCGATCACTTACGCCGAGTGGCTCAGCTTAATCGACCAGTGGATTCAGAGTGGGCAGCCCCATCACGTCTGCACCATCAATCCAGAAATGATCATGATCGCGCGCCAAGACGTGAATTTTCACAACATCCTCAGCCGCGCAGACCTGACCGTGCCGGACGGCGTCGGCTTGCTCTGGGCAGCACGCCACATAAACCAGCCCCTGGCGCAGCGCGTCACCGGATCAGACGGCGTGCCCCTGATCGCAGCAGAGGCGGCACAGCGCGATTGGCGCATTTACCTGCTCGGCGCGGCTCCCGGCGTCGCCGAGCAAGCCGCTGACGTGCTGCGCCAGCGTCACCCCGCCTTACAGATCGTTGGCACCTACAGCGGCAGCCCCGCGCCGGACGAAGAAGACGCCATCGTTGCCCGCGTCAACGCCGCCGCGCCGGATATTCTATTCGTCGCCTATGGCGCGCCTGATCAGGACAAGTGGATCGCGCGCAATCTGCCGCGCTTGAACGTCAAAATGGCGATGGGCGTCGGCGGATCGCTCGACTTCGTCGCCGGCGTGATCCCGCGCGCGCCGATGTCGTTCCAGCGGCTCGGCTTGGAGTGGCTCTACCGCCTCTATTTGCAGCCTTGGCGCATCAGGCGCATGATTCGTCTACCACGCTTCATGCTCGCCGTTCTGATGGATACGAAATGACCCTTTCCAACCTCATCCTCCGGCTTGCAAATCAGCGCGTCGTCGTGCTTGGTGACCTGATCCTCGACGAGTACCTGATCGGCAGGACGACCCGTCTCAGCCGCGAAGCGCCGATCCCCGTGCTGGAGTTCGAGCAGCGCCGCTTGATCCCCGGTGGCGCAGCCAACCCCGCCGCGAATATCGTTGCCTTGGGTAGCGCCGCCGTCCAGATCGGCGTCATCGGCGCGGATGCCGAAGCCACCGCGCTCCGGCAGGTCTTGCAGGATCGTGCTATCGACGTCAAAGCGCTGGTTGTCGATGGCGCACGCCCGACGACCGTCAAGACGCGCGTCATGGCACACATGGGCTTGCGCTTTCCGCAGCAGGTCGCCCGCCTCGATAAGCTGACGCGCGAACCAATCAGCAGCGCCATCGAGCGCGAGATTCGCGCGCGGCTGCAAGATCGCCTCGTTACTGCCGACGCGCTGCTGCTCTCCGATTATCATGTCGGCTTGTTGACGCCGTCGCTGGTGGATAACGCCCGCGAATTAGCCCGCGACGCGGGCATTCCGGTGACTGCCGATGCTCAGGGCAAGCTCGACAAATATGGCGGATTCACGGTCGTCAAATGCAATGCCGAAGAAGCTGCCGATTATCTGCGTCGTGAATTACGCACCAATGAGGATTTCGCCCAAGCCGCGCTCGAACTCCGCGAGTCGCTGCACTTGGGGCTTGGTATGGTCATCACGCGCGGCGCGGACGGCGCAACCGTCGCCACTGAAGCAGGCGCGGCACACTGCCCTACCCCCGCCATCACCGACGTCTATGACACCGTCGGCGCGGGCGACACCGCCATCGCGGTCATCACGCTGGCGATCACAGCGGGCGCGTCGCTGATTGACGCCGCCATGCTCGCCAATTATGCCAGCGGCTTGGTCGTTCGGCGCGTCGGCAACTACGCGCCCACGCCGGACGAACTCGCCCAATCGCTGACGATAAACGCTTAAATTCGAGCCTCAGTCCGTGCTGATCTCGATGCCATGCTGCTTCGCGGCAGACTTGATCCGCCGCTTGATCGTCGCCACTTCGTCCTTGTCGTATTTCGCGGCGTTGTCCTTGTGGTTGATGTAGCTCCACGCCGCGCGGATATGTTCGTCGGTGTCAATCGGATATTTGTGGTTGGTCGTGTCGGCGAACTCGACGTCGCCGTATTCGCGCTTGCCCTCTTTCGGATTCACATCTTCACGCTTCTCAATCATCGCCATAACTCTCACTCCCTACCCATCGTCCCACGCTGATCATCGGACACGCGGAACTCTGCTTAACTTTTTCAGCTATAGAGTAATGCGAAATGAAATGCGAGTCAATTTCGTCTTACGAGAGTTTAAGCTAGAAGACAAACGGACGAAATGGTGTGGATTTTGTAGGGCACAGCAATGCTGTGCCCTTTTAACGATCTGTTTAAGCGAGGCTGTACAGCGCGCCGAACTTTGTCCGCAGGTAATTCAGCAGCGGCTCGACCTTCAGCCCGCCGCCCGTCACCCGCTCAATCAACTCCGGCGCGGGATACTTGCTGCCATACTGATAGATATTCTCCTTCAACCAGCCGTGCAGCGTCCCGAACTGCCCCTGCGCGATCTCGCCGGGGATTTCGGGATGCGCCTTCAGAGCCGTCTCGTAGAACTGAGCGCTCAAGATATTGCCGAGCGTATAGCCCTGAAACGCCCCACCGATGAACCCGCCGTACCAATGCACGTCTTGCAGCGCGCCATCCTGATCATGCGGCGGCGTAATACCGAGATCACTTTCGTAGCGCGCGTTCCACGCTTCCGGCAAGTCCTTGATCGCCAGCGACCCTTCCAGCATTTGCAATTCCAGTTCAAAACGGATCATAACGTGCAAGTTATAGGTCACCTCGTCGGCGTCGATGCGGATCAGCGAGCGCTCGACCTTGTTGATCGCCCGTTGAAAGGCGTCAAGCGGCACGTCGCCCAGTTGATCAGGAAAGACAGCTTGCAGCTTCGGATAGTAGAACATCCAGAACTCGCGGCTGCGCCCGACAATGTTTTCCCACATGCGCGACTGGCTCTCGTGTACACCCGACGATGTGCCACCCGCCAGCGGCGTCGCCTCGTATACCGGGTTGATCCCCTGCTCGTAGAGCGCGTGCCCCGCCTCGTGCAGCGTGCTGAACAGCGCGTCGCGCACGTCATTTTCCTTGACGTGGGTCGTGATGCGCACGTCCCCCAGCGAGAACTTGGTCATGAACGGATGATGCGTCAAATCTTGCCGCCCGCGCGTGAAGTCGTAACCGAATGCCTTGATCACGCTCCGCCCGAAATCGAGCTGCGCCTGCTGCGGATATTGGCTGTAGACGAACGAGTCGTCGGTCGGCTGCTGCTCCGTGATCGCCTTGACCAGCGGCACGAGTCCCTCGCGCAGTTGGGCGAACACCGCCCGCACCGACTCCGCTTTCATGCCGTAGTCGCTGAAGTCGATCAGCGGGTCTGCGATGTGGTCGTAAGGCGCGAAGAACTCCCCGAAGCGACGGCTGTAATCGAGCGTCTTTTCCAGCAGCGGACGCACCCGCGCGAAGTCATTCGCCGGGCGTGCCTGCGTCCACGTCTGGTAACTGCCTGCCATGTGCTCAGAAAATTCCGAGATGAAGGCGGTCGGCACTTTCGTGAGTTGATCGTAATTGCGCCGTGTCACGCGGATCAGCGCGGCATCGTCCGAATCTTCGGGCAGGTCAGCCGCTTCGAGCGCGTCCAACAGCCGCCCGATCTCGACGTCGGTGAACTTCTCATGCGATAAACGGCTCAGCGTCGCGAGTTGACGTCCACGCGCGGGCGCGCCGCCTTCCGGCATGTACGTCGCCTGATCCCAGTTCAGCAGCGACCCCGCCATATCGAGGTCGTCCACTTCAGCGAGCCGCTGCTTCAGGTCTTGGAGTTTGTCTGCCAAAATATGCTCCTATTATTGCTCAAATGATGCTAGTACCCGGTTTATTTTTGTCCTCACCGCGCTGCGCCGCGAACGGTAAAACCTTAAGCTGTCTGTTCGCACATTGCTCCCCTCTCCACTTTGTGGAGAGGGGAAAGCCAACCGAAGGTTAGCCGGGGTGAGATTATCATTCAAACTAAAGAAAGCGATTCATGATAAAGTGCGTAGGTCACGCAAATGACCTCGCCAGTCATCAACCGGCGGCGGTGCAGCATCAATGCCATCCACAAGTGCTTTGAGATGTCCTGACACCAGCAGCCATAGGTCTTCCACTTCACGATCATCGGTCGTAAGCAATTCCATGAAGTGGAGTGCCTCCTCTAGCCGATTCTCAGGAAGCTGTTCTACAATAACCTGAGTTTCGGATAGGGGTGGGATACCTTACAAGAAGCGGTTAAGCTTCGTGTTACCCCTAACACGAAAGGTATCCCAATATGAGTTTACTCGCGCTGTTCTGTGATGTCGATGATTTTTGCCAGCAGTGGCAAG
>JBBSNT010000180.1:0-8677 GCA_038260485.1 Aggregatilineales bacterium
TCTGGTATGGTCAATTCACGAAGAAATCGGGGCGTATGACGTGCGAAATTGCTTGCAGCACTCAAATCTAGGTCTAGATCGTTTTCTAGCCAAGGCGTTGTGACTTGGCTTTGATAGACAATCGGCTCATTAATCAGCGCGGCGTAAACGATGTCGTGCTGGGGAATGAGGATTCCGCCCGGTTTCAAGAAGCGCTTTCGCGCGTCAGCAATGTTCGGTATGTTGGTCTTGAACAGCGGTTGCGCGGCACGCAACTCACTGACAATGATATCCGCCTGCTCTGGCAAGGTAACATGGGTGGAGAGGTCTTGAATAAAGGTAATCTGGTCAGCGAAACCATTTGCTGCCGCCAATTGCTTACCCAAGTGAATCCATGGATTCGGGTCGATGGCATAAACGTGCTTGGCTCCAAGCTGGCACGCCATGAGTGAAAATATGCCTGTACCCGCGCCAAGATCAACGACAACACTATCTGGAGAAATGCAGCGCCGAAGTGCCTCATAGTAGGCATTTATGCGCACGGAGTCTCTAATCATTCCCCCGTAATCGAGGAGACTGTTCAAAGCCATATCGATATTTCTCCCTCAGTCTAGCGACTTCAGAGTAGTTTTTTCTCGCGCATCACC
This sequence comes from Aggregatilineales bacterium, assembly GCA_038260485.1. Lineage (GTDB taxonomy): Bacteria > Chloroflexota > Anaerolineae > Aggregatilineales > Phototrophicaceae > Flexifilum. Next base: position 627 of record JBBSNT010000180.1, read on the forward strand.
GTAGCTGGCATGATGATTCACGGCAGCGCGAGACAAATTTACGAAATTGTAGGCACAATCTAATCCGTATCAACCGAACGAATTGACACGCTGAATGAGCAAATTCCTACTTGCAGGGGCTGAGAAGCAAACCAGACCTGTGTGTGTATTTTAGAGAATTGGCAAACGCCCGTCAAAAACTACCGGGATCACGCCATTTGGTCGAGGCGATCATCATTTGCCATACTTCGCGGAGAGTTCGGTGATATAGGGCAGCACTGCTTCAGGATTAGTGTACTGGTCAGGAAAGTGCTGACAAATAGTGCGGGCGATCTTTTCGTGGGCAGCGCCTTCGTCAAAGCCGCTCAAGATCACGCGGGTGATTTGTCCGTCGTTATTGAGTTTCGAAGCAGGTCTATGCAATTCTTGGCGCTTGTCAGTCAATTGAGAGCCGAAGAAGGTGGATTGGCGAAAGGTTGCTTTGAGTGCCCCGCGTCCCTCGTCTGCCCGTAGAGCGGTGTTCCAACCGTAGATATAGTTTCCTTGAACGAGGTCTGCGCGCAGATCGAGTGTGATTTTATCGCCGGGTGCAAAGTCGAGCGGGGCTTGCAGCGGCAGCATCCAATATCCGTAAACAGTGGCGTGACGAGGAGCCGAGGGCGCAGTTGTAAAGCCAATTTCATCAATCAGTTGAGTCTCGAACCAGATCAAAATAAAGTGTGCGCTGCCCGCTTTATCGACGATCCAATCTAGTGAGGTGGTTGCATTGGGAAGCTCACCGGTCGCGTAGTCAATATCGACCCACAACTGCCCCCGAAACAGCGGCGAATCAAGCTTGTACTGGGCGAGATCGATGATATTGTTTCGCAGAAAGTGAAGCGCATCGCTCAAATCGGCATTGAAAACATTTTTTTGCCACGGCATAAGGAGATTATTTTCATAGAAGTTTGCGGCTGACACGAACGAGACGAAGATTCGATCATGCTGTGGAATGAGGATACCGCCGGGTTTCAGGAAGCGGAGTAAATCCTGCATCGCATTGATATTGACGGGCGTCAGCGGCGTAGAGGCGCGCAAGTCGCCAAATACGACATCTGCCTGTTCCGGCAGTTCGACGCGATTGATGTAATCCTTAATTGGAATAATGCGATCAGCAAAGCCATTCGCCTCCGCCATCGGTTTTACCAGACCGACCCAGTCATTCGGCTCGATGGCGTACACGCGCTTCGCACCGAGCTGGCAGGCAATCAGCGAAAAAATACCTGTGCCCGCGCCGAGATCGATCACAATGTCGCCCGGACGAATCGCCCGCTTGAGAGCCTCGTAGTAACTGTTAAAGCGCACCTCATCGGTGACCATTTGACCATACTGCTTGAGCGAGTACATACCAAACCTCCTGTGATGATTTGGGGCGCTTGAACGCTGCTGTGATGGATGCTACAGTCGTTTTAAGGCATCTCTGCCCATCGTTTTCAGAGGAAAAACAAAGCCAACCTCTGCATTGTAGAGAGTTGTCAAATATGCGTCAACAACGGGGCGGTAAATCCATTTATTTTGTGGTGATTGTAACCAAATAGCGCAATCAGGTATAATCTTTCGCGGATGATATGTAAGTGAAGAAGGTTGGCATGGCAAAACGTCCCCCCGTGTACCCGTTTACAGCAATCGTTGGGCAAGACAATATGAAGATTGCCCTCGTGTTGAATGCGATTGATATGCGTATCGGCGGTGTGCTGATTCGTGGCGAGCGTGGAACGGGTAAATCGACCGCCGCGCGCGCGCTGGCGTCGCTGCTGCCCGAAGTTGATGTCGTCGCGGATTCGCCGTTCGGTGATGACCCTAATCAGCCGGATACGTGGTCTGATGCGGTGAAAGAACGCGCTGAGCGCGGCGAAACGCTTCCGGTTGCACGGCGCAAGATTTCGTTCGTCGACCTGCCCGTGAGCGCGACCGAAGACCGCGTCGTCGGCACGCTCGACATCGAACGGGCGATCCAAAAAGGCGAGAAGAAATTCGACCCCGGCGTACTCGCGAATGCCAATCGCGGCATCCTCTACGTTGATGAAGTGAATTTGCTCGATGACCACGTCGTTGACCTGCTGCTCGACTCGGCAGCGATGGGTGTCAACGTGGTCGAGCGCGAAGGCATCAGCTTTTCGCACCCCGCGCGCTTCATCCTTGTTGGGACGATGAACCCCGAAGAAGGCGACCTGCGCCCGCAGTTGCTCGACCGCTTCGCGCTGTCGGTCGAGGTTAAAGGTATTCACGACCCCGGCGAGCGTATGGAGATCGTTCAGCGCCACATTGCCTACGAGAGCGACCCCGAAGCCTTCCGCGCGGCGTGGTCGGAGGCTGAAGAGATGCTGTCCAATCGTATTGCCGCCGCCCGCGAGTTGGTCGAGGACGTCGAATATACGCGCCGTGACTTGTTCACGATTGCCACGCTGACCAGCAACCTGCACATTGATGGACACCGCGCTGACATGGTGATCCTGAAAGCCGCCCGCGCAAACGCCGCCTTCGAAGGGCGTGACGCCGTCAACCAGCACGACATTCTGCTCGGTTTGGAACTCGCCATCCCGCACCGGCTCAAGCGTGGTCCGTTCAGCGACGCGCAAATGAGCATGGCGGACATCGAGCGCCAGATGGATCAGATTGAATCGGAGTGGGGCGAAGGCGACGAGGCTGATCAGCAAGCCGAAGACGGCGAACAGCAAGCGGTCAAAAAAAAAGTCCTTCGGTAGCCACACAAACTGACGAAGAAATGCCGGACCTCGGTCAAGCTGACCCATCGCCGCAGAACGTGTTCGATAACCGTGATGCGTACTGGTGGGAAGGCGGCAAGAAGGTCGAGTCCGGCACTGAATTCGCGCCACGCAAATTGCAAACCACGCTCGATCAAATGACCCGCAAACAGGCGGGTCGGCGTTCGACTACGCATACGGATCGCAAACGCGGTCGTTACATTCACGCTTGCCCCGCTAACGGAAAATATGACGACATCGCTTTCGATGCTACGCTGCGCGCCGCCGCCCCGCTTCAGCGCGACCGCGAAGCCCAGAAAGCGGAGTCGGGCATGTCGTATGCGCTTCAGAAAAGCGATTTGCAGCGTAAGGTGCGCGTGCGCCGGACGGCGAATCTGATCCTGTTCGTGGTCGATGCCTCGTGGAGCATGGCAGTCTCCGAGCGCATGACCGCGACCAAAGGCGCCATCATGTCGCTGCTGACCGACGCTTATCAACGCCGTGATCGCGTCGGCTTGGTCGTGTTCCAGAAAGACCGCGCGCAGGTGATTCTGCCGCCGACCAACTCGGTCGCGCTGGCGAAACAGGCGCTCCAGAACATTCCAGTCGGCGGCAAGACGCCGCTGGCGGCAGGACTGCTGCTCTCCTACGAGACGATCCACCGCGAGAAAATCCTGCATCCTGACATTATCCCGCTGATAATTTTGCTGACGGATGGCGCGGGTAACGTCTCGATGGGCAAGGATTCGCCGCAGGAAGAAGCGCACCGGATCGCCGAGATGATCAAGCACGAACAGATCAAAGCCGTGACCATCAACATGGAGCATACGGCGTTCGATCAAGGTTTGGCGGCGAAGCTGGCGGATCGGTTGGGCGGTCCCTGCTACACGCTCGGTCAAATCCGTACCGATAACCTGCTCGAAACGGTGCGGCAGGAGATCAACCAGACGAAGTAGAAAGCTACGGCTGAACGATTGGCGTTGGGATAATCACTTGATTGTCCCGACGCTTTTGATTCCCATATGGAACGAATCGCACGCCGCAAACGTCTTATCGGTGGAAGAATGCGATACAGGGAGTATTCTGAAGCTATGGAAGGGTTGCTTCGCTTATTGATTATTCTATTGCTGCTGGTGTTCGGCGGCGAACAACAGACTCCGTTGCCGCCTGATCAGGTGCAGCCGGTGCCGATGCCCACGCAGTCAACAATGCCTGTGACGATGAGCATCGACAGCGTGACGGCGATGATCCTCGAATCGTACCCGGCGCAAATCAATCTGAACGTTACGGGTTATCACGATGGCTGTGAGTATCCGGTGCTGGTCGAGCAGCGGCGTGAGGGGAACGACGTTTACGTCACGGTTTACCGCGATATGCCGCTGAACGTAATGTGTCCGGCGATTGCCATTCAGTACAATAGCACGATCCAGCTCGACGGTACGTTCGAGAGTGGGATGTATCACATTCACGTCAACGATTACGTGCTTGAAATTACGGTGGCGTAGACCTCTCGCCCGTTTGAGTGTTAAATCACGTTTTGGTTAAGGAGATGACAATGAAGCGATTTGGAGTGGTTTTAGCTGGGTTTGTACTGGTATTCGGGCTGATGGTTGGCTCGATCAGCGCGCAAGATGGCAGCGCGACGGACGTTCCGGGCAGTGAAGGAGACTCGATGCAGCGTGACGGCGTATCACTCGCAATTTATAATCAGGGGACGGCGCTGGTGCAGGATCGGCGCACATTCATGCTCGACGAAGGGCACAACACGATCAACTTTACCGACGTGGCGGCGGGCATTGATCCGACTTCGGTGACCTTTGTCTCGCTGACTGACCCGCAAGGTACGGTCGTGCTGGAGCAGAACTACGTTTACGATCTGGTCGATAGCTCGGCGCTGCTGCAAAAGTATCTGGACGAGCAGATCGCCGTGATCGCTGACGACGGTACAGAATATCACGGACAACTGCTGAGCGGGCGCAACGGCGAGATCATTCTGCGCCAAGACGACGGTCAGGTGATCGTGATCAACATGAACAGCGTGCGCGACGTGCGCTTCCCTGAACTGCCGGGTGGTTTGATCACGCGCCCGACGCTCCGCTGGCTGCTGCAAGCGGCACAGGCGGGCGATCAGCACGTCGAACTGACCTACCTCACCAGCGGACTGAACTGGACGGCGGATTACAACCTGCTGCTGGCGAGCGGTAACACCTCGCTCGACCTCAATGGCTGGGTGACGCTGACCAACAATAGCGGCGCGGCGTATACCGACGCGCAGGTCAAGCTGGTGGCGGGCGATGTCAACCGTCTGCCGCAGGCTCAGGAGATGATGTATGCTGAAGATGCGATGCGGGTAGGTGCAGCTGCCGCGCCGCAGCAGGTCGATCAGCGCGACTTTAGCGAGTACAAGCTCTACGAGATCACGCGCCCGGTGACGGTTGGCGCGAACGAAACCAAGCAGGTCGAGTTCGTCACGGGTGCGGACGTGCCCGCGCATACCTTCTTCGTCTACGACGCCAGCCAGCCGTATTACGGTGGTGGTCCGGTCACGGATCAGTATTACGGGCAGAGCGGCATCACCGATGTGGGCAACTACCTCGAATTCAATACGGGCGATGATGGCGGTTTGGGCGCGGCACTGCCGGCTGGTCGCGTGCGCGTTTACCAGCAGGACACGGACGGATCGGCGCTGCTGATTGGCGAGAATACCATCGACCACACGCCGAAGGGCGAGAACGTGCGCCTGTATCTCGGCAACGCTTTCGACCTCGTCGGGTCGCGCACGCAGACCAAATTCAACATGATCGCGGGGAACGTGCTTGAAGAAAGCTACGAAATTCACCTGCGTAACCGCAAGGAAAGCGGATCGGTCGAGGTGCGCGTGCCCGAGCATCTGTTCCGTTGGAGCAACTGGGAAATCCTCAACGCCTCGGCGGATTACACTCAGTTAGACTCGAACACGATTGAATTTCGCCCGCAGGTTGAAGCGGGGCAGGAAGTCGTGATCACCTACACCGTGCGCTATACGTGGCCACGGTAAGACCTCGAAATTTCGTATCGTTGTAGGGGCGTTCTAGGCTTGCTGCCTTGCGCAAGCACAACGCCCCTACGCGGATCGATGCTGTGAGGGCGAAGACCGCCCCTATAATCTGCCCCTGTACCCGCGCTATAATGCGCGCCTATGCGTATCACTTCACGCCATCGACTCCTGCTGATCTGCCTTGGGGCGCTTGTTTTCCGCCTTATGCTGCTTGGATTGGTGGACTTCCCCGGCATTGCCGACCCGAATCATTACTACAACGTTGGCGTGCGCCTCGTCGAAGGGCATGGTTTCACGATTGATTACATCTGGCAGTACAACGACGACTATCCCGCTGTCGAACATTCTGATGATTACTGGATGCCGCTGACCAGCGTGCTGGCGGCGTCGGGCATGAAACTGTTCGGCGTCGGGGTCGATCAAGCACTGCTGCCGTTCGTGATCATCGGGTCGCTGCTGCCGCTGCTCGGCTACGCGGCGGCGCGCTCCTTCACCGAGCACGAGGATACGCGCTTGTTTGCGGCGGGGGCGGTCGCGCTGCTGCCGGAGTTCGTGCTCAATTCGGTGCGGACGGATACCACGATCCCGAACACGCTGCTGGTTGGGTTGAGCATTCTGCTGCTGACCGCCGGACTCAAGCGCGGTTCACGGCTGGCATTGATCGGCAGCGGCGTCGCTGTCGGGTTGGCTTACCTCACCCGGAGCGAAAACGCCCTTTTAGGGATTGTACTGGTAGCGACGGTCGCGCTCTATGCCCTCGCCAAACAGCCGATCCGCTGGCGCTATGGGCTGCTCGCCGCGCTAGTCGCGGGGGTGATCGTGTTGCCTTGGCTGCTGCGAACTTACGCGATCAACGGCACGTTTTCGACGCCGACGACCAGCAATATGTTTTTCCTGACGGACTACCGCGATCATTACCTGTTCGATACACCATTGAGCTTGCAAACCTACCTCGCCAGCCAGACGTGGGGGCAGATCATCGGCAAGCGCCTATTTGAAATGGCGGCGAGCATCAAAATCATGATCACGACGCTGGACATCTTTCTGCCCGTCGCGCTGATCGGCGGGGCGTGGCTGCTGGTGCTTGACGGCTGGCGTGGGCAAGCGCGTGAACGCTGGCTGACCATCGCGCCGACGCTGCTGCTGCTCGCCGGATTGTTCGCCTTTTACACGCTGTTAGCGCCCTTCAAGAGTCAGGGTGGCAGCTTCAAGAAAGCCTACATTTCGCTGATCCCGCTGCTGCTGCCGCTCGCGGCGTATGGGCTGGAGCGCGCCGTCACCGATCCGCGTTTGCGGCGCGGCGTGATGATCATCGCGCTTGCCCTGCTCGGACTCAACGCATGGGATACGGTTCGGCTCGACGCGAGCACCAACCGCGCTTATCTCGCCAGCGTTCAACAGGTCGCTGTCGTGCTCGACACGCTCCCGAACGGGGCTGACGCGACGCTGATGACTCAAGACCCATTCATCCTCAGCTATGCGGGCATACGCTCGGTCGTCTTTCCCTTTGCTGACCGTGACACGATTTATGCTGTCGCTCAGCGCTACGGTGTCGATTACCTGCTGCTGCCGTCGGATCGCCCTGCGCTCGATTCATTGTTGACAGGTGCGGAAACCGATCCGCGCTTCGTCCCCGTCACGGGCGTAGCGGGGACGAACTACATTTTTTACGCGGTTGAGGCTGCGCCTGATGACGAATAAGCGCTGGCTGTGGCTGATCCTGCTGGTGGCGCTGGGGCTGCGCTTGAGTTTCGCGCTGGCACAAGACCCGCTCGCGCCCTATCAAGCGCACGGCAGCGATAGCAGTGCGTACCTCGGCAACGGCTACTCGCTGATGCTGGGGCGCGATCCGTATCTGCTGCTCGGCGAGTGGGATCGCTGGTTGCCGCGCTATCACTATGACCTACGCGCGCTGATCGTCGGGCAGTCTCCCGAACCGCTGCATACTGATTTCTCGCTTGTACCGTCGCCGCCGCTCTATTTCCTGATCGTCGGCATCCCGCAGGCGATCACGGGCGCTGGAACGCTTGCGGAACGCGCCGCCGCTGTGATTGCTATCCGGGTTCTGCAAGCCCTCCTCTCGACGGCGACCTGTTACTTCGCCTACGCGCTGGCGCGACGGCTGAGCGGGCGTGCTGCTGCTGGATTGCTGGCGGCAGCCGTGATTGCGGCGTCGCCTGTGTTCATCGTCGAAGCGGCGCAGATTTTGACCGAGACGCTGTTTATCTTTCTGGCGACGGGCGGGATGTGGCTTTATACCCACAGCATTGTCAACCGCCAAGACGCCAAGA
>JBBSNT010000181.1:0-8674 GCA_038260485.1 Aggregatilineales bacterium
ATGTGCGCCGGGTAGCGGTCGCAAATCAGCGTCAGGCTGTTGCGCGACTCGGCGTCGTTGGCGCGCACCTTGATCAACGCGAGGTCGCGGCTGACATGCGGCTCGCTGGACACTTCCGCCACGTCGATCACGTTGATCAGCTTGAACAGGTTCGCGGTAATCCGATGCGCGTCGGTGCGGGTGGCATCGACCACGATGGTCATCCGCGACATGTGTTCCTTGTGCGTGCGTCCGACCGTCAAGCTGTCCACGTTGAAGTTACGGCGGCGAAATAGGCTGGCGACGCGGTTCAGGACACCGGGCTTATTCTCCACCAACGCCACCAGAATCTGCTTTTTTGGTTGGCTTTGCTCCGCCATTATTTGTGCTCCTTCACCTTCTCTTCACCCGGCTTCGGGCGACGAATCATTTTGTCAAGGTCTGCTCCCGCCGGAACCATCGGATAGACAACTTCTTCCTTTTCGACCATGAACTCGATCAACGCGGGACCTTCGATGCTGCGGGCGAAGTTGATCGCTTCCTCGACCTGATCCCGACTAGTCACACGAACTGCCGGAATGCCATAAGCATCCGCCAGCTTGACGAAATCGGGCGTGACCATCGGCGTCGCACTGTAGCGTTCTTCATAGAAGAATTCCTGCCACTGGCGCACCATACCGAGATAGTTGTTGTTGATGACGGCGATGTTGATGTTGATGTTTTCCTGCTTCGCTGTCGCCAATTCGCAGAGCGTCATCTGGAAGCCGCCGTCACCGACGATTGCCCAAACTTCTTCATCCGGTCGCCCGAATTTCGCGCCAATCGAAGCGGGCAAGCCGAAGCCCATTGTCCCTGCCCCACCGCTGGTGATCAAGGTCGCAGGGCGCTGATGCGGATAATACTGCGCCTCGATCATCTGGTGCTGCCCTACATCGGTGACCGTGATCGCCTCGCCACCGGTGCAGCGCCACAGGTCGTTGATCACCTGTGCGCTCAGCAGTTTCTCGGTGCCTTCGCGGTAGATGATGTCGCGCTCATCCGAATCTTCCTGCCAATCACGGATGCGGTTGAGCCATTCGGGATGGCGCTGCGCTTGAATTCCCGGTAGCAGTTGATCAAGCACCGTCCGCAAGTCACCGACGATGCCGACATCCACTTTCACGTTCTTGTCGATCTCTGAAGCATCGATGTCAACGTGGATTTTCTTCGCCTTCGCCGCGTAAGTCTTGAGATTGCCAGTCACACGGTCGTCGAAGCGCATCCCCAGCGCAATCAAGAGGTCGGCTTCCTGAATAGCGTGGTTGGACGCCGCTTCACCGTGCATACCCATCATGCCCAGCGTCAGCGGGTGATTTTCCGGCATCGCGCCTTTACCAAGCAGCGTCAGCGTCACCGGAATTTGCGCTTTTTCCGCCAGTTCGCGAAGCTGCTGCATCGTGCCGGACATCAGCACGCCGTGTCCCGCCAGAATCACGGGGCGTTCCGCCTTGCAAATCAAGTCGAGCGCGGCTTCGACGTCATCCTCGTCGGCTGACTGTGGTGGGCGATACCCCGGTAAGCGAATTTCGCCTTCAGGATAGACGAATTCGATCTTCTCGTTCTGCACATCCTTCGGGATGTCGATCAGCACGGGGCCCGGTCGCCCTGTCCGCGCGATATAGAAGGCTTCTCGCATGATGTAGGGCAGTTCGTGGATGTCCATCACGAGATAATTGTGCTTGGTTACAGGCAGCGTGACTCCGGTCACGTCGGTTTCCTGAAAAGCATCTGTGCCAATCGCCCCGCGTGTGACCTGCCCCGTGATGCAGACAATTGGTGACGAGTCCATCATTGCCGTCGAGATACCGGTAACGAGGTTGGTCGCGCCCGGCCCACTGGTGGCAATCGCCACCCCGACCTTGCCACTTGCCCGGGCATAGCCATCTGCCATGTGTGCCGCGCCTTGCTCGTGGCGCACCAGCACGTGATGAATCTGAGGGTAGCGCGTCATCGCATCGTAGGTCGGCAGAATCGCTCCGCCCGGATACCCGAAAATCACATCCACGCCTTCACGGAGAAGGCATTCCATTATAATCTCAGCACCACTTAACAACATGACTTGTATCCCTTAATCTCCGGGTTCGGTCTGTCGTACGAGAGTCAACCAACCGTGCTTGTCTTCCTGTTTACCAGCAGTAATCGCAAAGAACTGTTCCTGCACCGCTTTCGTGATCGGGCCGCGTGATCCATTGCCAATCTGCATCCGATCAACCGAACGAACAGGCGTTACTTCTGCTGCCGTGCCTGTGAAGAAGATTTCGTCAGCAACGTAGAGCAGGTCGCGCGGAATCGCTTCGCGTACCACTTCATAGCCCAGTTCGTCCAGTAGGGTTAGCACCGTCGAGCGGGTGATGCCGAGCAGAATTGACGAGCCAATACCGGGCGTGTAGATTTTGCCGTCATAAACAATGAAGATGTTCTCGCCCGCGCCTTCGCTGACCGTGCCATTGAAATCAAGCGCGATACCTTCATTGAAGCCGTTATCGTGTGCTTCCATACTGATGAACTGGCTGTTGATGTACTGTCCGCCGATCTTTGCCAGTGATGAGCCTGTATCCGGCGCGGTACGTCGCCACGAACTGACCTGCACGTCAACACCATTGTCAATCGCGTCTTGACCGAGATAGCGTCCCCACTCCATTGTGAAGATCACCACGTCAACCGGATTCTTACGCCCTTCGACGCCGAGCGGACCCGCGCCGCGAAAGACCAGTGGGCGAATATAGCAAGAGTCGTGACCATTACGCCAGACGGTTTCGATTAGGGCTTCGTTGATCTGATCTTCGCTGAACGGGACATTCATCCGCGCGATTTTCGCGGAGTTGACTAAGCGGCGCGTGTGATCCTGCAAGCGAAAGACACCCGGGCCCTGAGGAGTCGCGTAGGCGCGTACCCCTTCAAATACGCTCGACCCATAGTGCAGCGCATGCGTCGTAACGTGTACCATCGCATCTTCCCACTTCACAAATTCGCCGTTTTTCCAAATCCATTCAGCAGCCATCATCTCTCCTCATAGGCAAAATAAAACGCGCTTTCCCGGTATTCATCTACTCATACCCCATTGTAGATGTCGGAAAGCGCGTCGTGTGTTGGGCGCTGGTCTTCGCTGTCGAAGGGTTGTTCTGCCTCACGGCTCACCATATGCTGATACGGTTCCGTCCATGGGCTGGTTGGGCACGAGTCTGCAGCGGGCTGAGCATTCGGCGCAGCGTTTTTCGCTGCCGTAGTCTCGTGATTGGTTTCATTCGAATTGTCAGGTTGCATCTTGCTGCGCATTTTGCACCACCCCATAAAAAAAGCCCCCGTGCTTGGGGGCTTTGTCACTGCTGTTGTTTTACTCAGTCGTGCGCACCCAAGCCGTCATAAACCGCCGCTAATAAGGACGATTACGCTAATAAGGCTGAGAATCTGCTTGCTGCTGGACATGAGTTTTCGACGACTTATCTTATTGTGCTGAAACATTGCAATCAAGCGTAACCATAATCACCAAATGTGTCAACCCTTACCAAGGATTCCCGTTAAAGTTCGTACATTCTAGCCGTGTAACCTTGTGCAAACTGATCAGTCGGTACTTCTGTTTGCCAGCCACGTCTGCGCCAGCGTAATTTGCTCGCGCACAGCATCGGGCGCAGTCCCGCCCGCAGCCCGCCGACGCGCCACAGATGCGGCGAAGTCGAACACCTCAACCACGTCGTTGCTAAACAGATCAGACAGTCCTTGCAACGTCTCAAGCGAGAGTTCTGTCAGCTTGATACCCTGTTCAGTAGCCAGTACGACCGCGCGTCCAGCAATGTGATGCGCCTCGCGGAACGGCAATCCCTTCTTGACAAGGTAATCTGCGAGATCAGTCGCTAGCATGTCAGGATCGAGCGCCGCACGCATCTTGTCAGGGTTCAACTTGAGTGTCTGAATGATCGCCGTGATCACGGGCAATAGCAGCATCAGCGTATCGAGCGAATCGAACAGCGCTTCCTTATCTTCCTGCAAATCCTTGTTGTACGAACTTGGCAAGCCTTTAAGCATTGCCAACAAGCCTGTCAAGTTGCCGATCAACCGCCCTGCCTTACCACGCGCGAGTTCCATCGGGTCGGCGTTGCGCTTCTGCGGCATGATACTCGACCCAGTGCTGTAGCGGTCGTTGAGCGTGATGTAACCGAACAGCGGATTGCTGTAGATCACTACGTCTTCGGCGAGGCGGCTCAAGTGAATGCCCATCAGCGCTAGCGTGAACAGAGTTTCAGCGACGAAATCGCGATCACTGACAGCATCAAGACTATTCTGACTATGCGAATTGAAGCCGAGCGCCGCTGCTAACACCGCGCGATCAACGTCAAAGGGATTGCCTGCCAGCGCACCCGCACCGAGCGGCAGCACATTCATCCGTCGCTTTGCATCGGTCAGGCGCTCATCGTCACGCGCCAGCATCCAGAAGAAGCTCATCAGCCAATGTCCCGCCGTGATCGGCTGCGCGGGCTGGACGTGGGTATAGCCCGGCATCAGCGTCTCGACGTGCGCCGATGCCGTTTCGGTCAGCGCCGTTTGCAGATCGTTGAGCAGCACGCGCAGATCATCAATCGCGCTCATCACCCACAACCGAAAATCGGTCGCAATCTGGTCGTTGCGGCTGCGTCCCGTGTGCAATTTTCCGCCGACCGGACCGACGATCTCGGTCAAGCGACGCTCGACCGCCGTGTGAATATCCTCATCGCCTGCTTTGAGTTCGAACGACCCCGACTCGAACTCGGACAGCACCTGTTCCAATCCGCTAATCAGTGTCTCAGCTTCCGCCGCCGTGATCACGCCCGCGCCAGCGATTGCCTGCGCATAAGCGATACTGCCCTGAATATCCTGCTTGTACAGCCGCTGATCAAAACCGATGCTGTCTTGCAGCGCTTTCAGATCATCGTCCGTTGGTTCGCTGAACCGCCCGCCCCATAAACCCATGTATTCAACTCTCCCAACCGAAATATCAGCAAATTTACGTCAAAGATGATGAACCGCCAAGACGCCAAGAAAAGGTCGTGCTGTCGCTGTTGACGAACTTGGCGGTTAAGATTAATCGCGCTTGAACTTGCTGTAGTCCGGTTGGCGATAGCGACTCTTGCCACCCCCATCAATCGTTAGCAGCGCCTCAACCTTCATCGGCAGACCGAATAACTGAATGAAGCCTTCGGCGTCCTGCTGATTGTAAACATCTTCCTCACCGAACGAGGCGTAGTCCTCGCGGTAGAGGCTGCTGGGACTCTTGCGCCCTACGATGATCACGTTACCCTTGTACAACTTCAGCCGCACCGTACCCGTGACATTCTCCTGCGTCACGGCAACAAAAGCGTCGAGCGCTTCATGCAGGCGGGTATACCACAAGCCGTTGTAAACCAGTTCGGCGTACTTGACGGCGAGGATGTCCTTATAATGAAGCGTGTTTTTATCAAGCGTGATGCTTTCCAGCGCTTGATGCGCGCGGTGAATCAACGTGCCGCCGGGAGTCTCATAGATGCCGTGACTCTTCATGCCGACCAGCCGGTTCTCGACTAGATCAATCCGCCCAACGCCATGCGCCCCGGCAATCTTGTTCAATTTGATGAACAGGTCAACCGCTGGCAGCTTTTCGCCATCGACCGCGACCGGAACACCCTGCTCGAATTCGATTTCGACGTACTGCGGTTCGTCCGGCGCATTTTCGGGGCTAACCGAGAGCTTGTACATCTCTTCTTCTGGCTCAAGCCACGGGTTCTCCAGCGGACCACCCTCATGGCTGATGTGGTAGAGGTTGCGGTCACGGCTGTAGATCGACTTGAGCGTACTCGTCACCGGAATGCCGAACTCCTCGGCATAGGCAAGCGCATCCTCGCGCGAGCGAATGTCCCACTCCCGCCAAGGCGCGATCACCTTGAGTTTCGGGTTGAGCGCCATCACCGTGACCTCGAAGCGCACCTGATCATTGCCCTTGCCGGTGCAGCCATGCGCAATCGCGTCCGCGCCTTCGAGTTCGGCAATCTCGACAAGGTGCTTGGCGATCAACGGGCGGGCGAACGACGTACCGAGCAGGTACTCGCGTTCATAGACCGCGCCTGCTTTGAGCGTCGGATAGACGAAATCGGTCAGGAATTCTTCGCGCAGGTCACGGACGTAGAGCTTGCTCGCGCCCGATGCCAGCGCCTTCGCTTCCAATCCCGTCAATTCATCCTCTTGACCAAGATCGGCGGTGAAGCAGATGATCTCGCAGTTGTATTTGTCCTTCAGCCAGTGAACGATTACTGATGTATCCAGCCCGCCGCTGTACGCCAGTACGACTTTCTTGACTTCTTTCTTGGACATCGCGCTTTGACTCCTAAGTAAATAAAAAGACCCCGAACGGTTCGGGGTCTGTGCATCCACACAATAGCTGGCTTATTCGCCGCAGATCACAACATCCCCGAACCAACTATAGGTACGACGACGACGGATAGTGCGGAAAAAAGACGCAGATTTGATCATGATGGGCATAAGGATAGCATTTGTTAAGCAGATGTCAAGCACCACCCGGCGGCTTTAGCCGATCTGCGGTACCATCGCCCGATGCCGCTCGACCAACGCTGTCAGTTGATAGATCAGCCGCTCGACCTGCTCCGTCGTGCTGTGCCTGCCCAACACAAAGCGCATCTGCCCCATCAGGCGATCCGGATCGACACCCATTGCCGCGAGGACGTGGCTTGGCTCTTGCTTTCCGGTCATGCAAGCGCTGCCACCGCTCGCGCCGATGACGACTTCATTCAGATCGAGCAAAATCGAATCACCGTTCAAGCTTAGCATCGCGAAACTGGTATGCCCCGCCAAGCGCTCCGTCGGATGCCCTGTCAGTGCCGCTTCGGGGATTAGCTCCAACACGCGGCGGATCAAATTGTCGCGCAGCGGAATCAGCTTAGCGACGGTTTCGGCGCGCTCGGCTTCCGCGAGTCGCAGCGCTTCCGCCAACCCGACGATCAACGGCACGGGTTCGGTCCCGGAACGTCGATGCGCCTGCTGACCCCCGCGACCGGCATCGCCGCCGCCACGCCGCGCAGCGCAAGATTATCGCTTTCCGTGCCGCCGCTTGTGAAGATGACCTCGCTCGCGGCGCAGTTCAGCACCCCCGCGACCGTCTCGCGCGCTTGATTGAGAGCCGCCGCTGCCCACTTGCCCGATTGATGCAGGCTCGACGGATTGCCGAAGTCTTCTGTCCAATGGGGCAGCATCGCCGCGACGACACGCGGATCGGTCGGCGTGGTCGCGCTGTGGTCGAAATAAATGAAGTCTTTGCTCATCTTATCGCCTCATCAATACGTCTTGCACGACCGCGATCTGCGCCGGATCGTCCTGCGACACATCGTCCGCGCGATAGTGCATCCCCCGGCTGAAGTGATTGCGCTGCGCCGCGAACCCCACTGTCCGCGCGACCTGCACCGCGTTGCGTAAGCCGATCAGCGCGTCGTTCAGGCGCGCGCTGCGGTAGAACATCTCGATCTCGTGCATCAGGTGACGCAGTTCACGTTCTGCTCGCGCCAGCCGTTCTTCGGTGCGGATCAGCCCGACGTAGTGCCACATCACGTTACGCACAGTCGTCATATCACCTTCAAGCAGCGCCGGATCGGGATCGTTCTCACCCAGATAGACCCATTCCGGCACGCGATCATAGTCCACAGGATCGCGCGGCTGAGTTTCAATGTCGCGCGCTGCGCGGTCGCCCCAGACCAGACCTTCAAGCAAACTGGTGCTGGCGAGGCGGTTCGCACCGTGCAGCCCAGTGCAGCTTACTTCACCAACGGCGTACAATCCGGCGAAATCGGTTCGCCCCCAGTCATCGACCAGCACGCCGCCGCAGAAATAATGCGCCGCTGGCACGACCGGAATCAGCTCAGCGGTCGGGTCAATCCCGTAAAGCGCGCAAGTTTCGATCAACTGCGGGAAGCGTTCGCGAATGTAGGCGGCGTCGCGCTTGCTGGCGATGTCGAGATAGACGTATTCGTAGCTGTGTTCAAGCACCTCCATATGAATGGCGCGCGCCAACACGTCGCGCGGGGCGAGGTCTTTCCAGACCGGATCATACGCCTGTATAAACGGCATGCCGTTCGGGTCAAGCAGAATCGCCCCTTCGCCGCGCACCGCGCACGCTGAGCGTCGTCGGGTGAAACTGGACGTACTCGGAATCCGACGCCAGCCCGCCACGCCATCGCGATGCCGTCGCCGCGTGCGCCCTTCGGGTTGCTGGTGTTGCGGTAGATTTGCCCCAAGCCGCCCGTCGCCAAAATGGTCTGCGCCGCCAGCACGCGCACGATCTCCTTGTGCTCGCGGTCGAGGACGTAGGCGCCGTGACAGGTCATCGGCTCGTAGGCATCCAGCGGATCAAGCGAGTGATGCGGAAAGGTTATCAGGTCAACCGCCGTGTGATTGGTCAGCAGCGTCACGTTCGGGCGTTCCGCCAACGTCGCCAGCAGTTGAATGATAATCGCCTGTCCGGTCTTGTCACCGACGTGAACAATCAGCCGCGTACTGTGCGCCGCTTCCAGCCCGTAGACCAAGACCAGTTCACTTGCCTCGTCACGGTCGAAGCGAACGCCGCAGCGGTCGATCAACACCTCGTTGACGAGCCAGGGACCTTCTTCAGCCAAAATCCGTGCCGCACGCGGAGAACTCAACC
>JBBSNT010000182.1:0-8661 GCA_038260485.1 Aggregatilineales bacterium
AACAACGGCTACACCGTTTACGACCTCGGCAAGCAGGTTCCGGCGAACACGATCATCGACAAGGCGGTCGAGTACAACGCCGATGCTATCGGCTTGAGCGCCCTGCTGGTCAGCACCTCTAAGCAGATGCCGCTGATCGTCAACGAACTGGCGCGGCGCAACCTCAAGTTCCCCGTGCTGATCGGCGGCGCGGCGATCAACCGCAAGTTCGGGCGGCGCATCCTGTTCCTTGAAGGCAGCGACCAACCCTACGATCCGGGCGTGTTTTACTGCAAGGACGCCTTCGAAGGCTTGGACGTGATGGACACGCTCATTAACGCCGAGAAACGCGCACCACTGATCGAACGCACGCGCGATGAAGCCTATCACGAACTCAACAAGCCTGTGCCGGTCAAGCGTGTGCGCCATTACGACCGCGTCAGCAGCATCCAACCCGCCCCAGACGTGCCGACGCCGCCCTTCTGGGGCACGAAGACGCTGCGCATGATCTCGCCGGAACTCGTACTCAAATATCTAGAGAAGCGCGAACTCTACCGCCTGTCGTGGGGTGCGGGCAACACGCACGGCGACGACTGGGTGAAGCTGGAGAAGGAATTCGATGCGCGGCTGGACGCCATGACCCGCGAGACACTGCGCGAGGAGACGCTCAAGCCGCAGGCGGTCTACGGCTTCTTCCCCGCCAACAGCGACGGCGACGACCTCGTGATCTACGACCCCGCGCCGTTCCAAGCGGCGTTGGATGGTGTTGGCGCGGCGGACAAAATCGAAATCGCGCGTTTCAGCTTCCCGCGCCAGCCGTTCGGGGAGTATCTGTGCATCAGCGACTATTTCCTACCCGCCAGCAATGAGGGCAATCTGGTCGATACCGTCGGCTTCCAAATCGTGACGGTGGGAGCGCAGGCGAGCGAGTATTTCGACAAGCTGCAAGCCGCCGATCAGTACAGCGACGCCTACTTCTTTCACGGGCTGGCGGTGCAAACTGCCGAGGCAACCGCCAACTACGTCAACCGCGTGATCATCAATCGCTCGCTCGGCATCGCCGAGAAACGCGGCAAGCGCTATAGCTGGGGCTACCCTGCTTGCCCCGATTTGAGCGACCATGCGGTGCTGCTCAACCTGCTGCCGCAAGCAGCCAGCGAATTGGGTATGGAACTCTCGCCCTCGTACCAGTGGATACCGGAGCAAAGTACGGCGGCGATCATCGTGCATCACCCCGACGCCAAATATTACAGCGTTGGCGTTGATCGCGTTCAGCAGATCGAAGAAGCGTAAAAATCGCTCACCCCCATGCAGAGAATCATGGGGATGAGCCTATATCCCAGATTGTGGGGCATTGCAGCTTCATGACCCCTGTTAATATTCTCGTAAAACGGTTCGGGGGATAGCATGGGCGTGGAATTTAGCAAGAGTCGCGGCATTTTCAGCGGAGTAGGCGTGATCACGCTGGCAGTTGTCGTCACCGTAATGGCGGCGTCCGTATTCCTGCACGTCCGCTGTGCGAATGACTTCTGGGACGCGGCGAACGTCTATCCTAACGCCCAATTGATCGAGTCGGAGTCAAACTTTCTCGGCTTGCAGCGTGTCGTTTATCACAGCAATGACGCGCCGGAAGCGGTTCAGGATTGGTATCGGACGCAGGTCGCCCAACAGAGCGCCGAACAGATGCGCGAAGCGGTGACCAGCGGCGACTTTAGAGGCGTCAAGCAAACCGCGCCCTTCTGGACTATCACGCCGGATGCTGAGCGCGGCGGCAGTAGTATTATCCTTGCGGTGGTTTGCCCCAGCGGTACACCGCCGCTTTGAGTGTTGGTTCAACAAGGGATTTATTTTGAATAGGTTTTGGTATTGGCGTAGGCGTTTAGGTCGGCATGCTGGCGCGCTGGGCTGTCTCGTGCTGGTGCTGGCGGTGATCGTCTGCATTAGCACGGTCGGTTTCGCGGCGGATCGCATCTGTTATGGCAATCTCAGCCAACGGCTGCCACTCTATCCTAACGCGACCATTAAATCACGCACGCACAACCTGATCACCGAGTTCGGCATGGGCAACACGGTCGTGATCATGTCCTCGCCGGATGAGCCGGAAGACGTGCGCAGCTGGTACGCTGTCCATACGGGATCGTACCTGCGCGACTCGCTGCGGGACAATACCCCGTTTTTCCGCATGGCACAGGGACAGGTGCAAATCGGTGCAAACCCTGATGGCGATGGCAGCTCGATCATCCTGTTCGGGACGTGTATCAATTGAGGGGTTGTTTCATCCGTCGGTCGCGGATAACGCGACCGACCACCCGAACGGGTTCCAGCGCATAGATTCCCCGTTGATCACAGGCGCAAGCCGCTGTATAAACGGCGTTTACCAAGCGCATTTTTAATGACCTAAACACGGGGATCGCAGCCAGATGGAACTCTATATCATCCGACACGGGCAGTCCGCTAACAACGCCCTCGACGACGACTCCAAGCGCACCTATGATCCATTGCTGACCGATCTCGGCAAGCAGCAGGCGCAGCACGTCGCCAATTACCTCATGGACAGCGCCCAGCGCGATTCCCGCCTTAGCCCCGGTGGTGGCGCGTCGATCAGTAACGAGTCGCAGAGTTTCGGCATTACGCACCTTTATTGCAGTGCCATGCACCGCGCGCTGGAAACCGCCGCACCGATTGCGCGCGTGCTCCACGTCAAACCGGAAATCTGGATCGACATTCACGAACAGGGCGGTATGTATCTCGAACAAGCGGGCACGCACGTCGGCTACCCCGGCAGAACACGCACCGAAATCCAGAGCGAGTTTCCCGATTACGTGCTGCCGGAGACGATCACCGACAAGGGCTGGTACGACATGGCGCGCGGCTATGAGACGATCTACGAAGGCGCGGGGCGCGCGATCAAAGTCGCGCGCGAACTGCGCCGCCGTGCCGCCGAAGAAGCGTCCGACACACGCATCGCTATTGTCACGCATGGGACGTTCATCGACTTGCTGCTGAAGGCACTGCTGGGACAGCTTCCCAACCGCCAGTTCTTCTTCGCCCACTACAACACAGGTATCACACGGCTCGACTTCGACCGCGACGTGTTCGTCGTGCGCTACGTCAACCGTATCGAGCATCTCCCCGTTGACCTGATCACCTAACAGGCGCTGGAGTTCTGATGTAGAATGCTCACACAATGTCAGCGACGGTCACAAAGTTGTAGGATCGAGTGAGTGAATCGGGTGCGAAGCAATGCCCTTTGAGTTCGAAGCGTTAGTCGGGTATCTCTACGTCGTCGGCGGACGGTCGATCAGCGCGCCGCCGCCGGGGACGCTGGTCGAAGTCGCGCCGAAGAAGGTCGCGCGCGGGCGTGAGGTGGACACCTTCTTCACCCTCGTCATTCCATCCGGCGAGACGGTTGCTCCAGCAGCATTTTATGAGGAGATGGCGCGCACCGGGGCAGAGCAGTATTTCAACAGCAATGGCAGCGTCACCGCCGGGATCAAAACCGCTTTCACCCACCTGAACAGCAACCTCTATACCCACAACAGCAGCGATCCGCGTCACTACGAGGCGAGTATGCTCTGCGCCGTTCTGCGCGGTGCTGACCTCTACATCGGTAAGGTCGGCTCAGGCGTGGGACTCTACTACGCCGACGGCGAAAGTCAGCCTTTCCCGACCGACTTCAGCTACCGCGAAGCGCTCAATACGCCCGCGCTTGGCATCCAACAGGAAGCCGAGATGCGCATGGGGCGTTATCAAGTCAGTCCCGGATCGCGCCTGATCCTCGCGGACGCCGCGCTGCTCGACTACCCGACCGACACGCTCACTAACGCGATTCAACTGGAAGATGTCGGCGCGCTGCTCGCACGCCTGCGCGAAACCGCCAACCGCCAAACAACCGCGATGGCAGTCGAATTCGTGCCGCCTAACCAGCCCTCGACCCTGCCCGCTAAAGTGGGCGAGTCGTCAGCGGTGATCACCGGCGTAGCGCCCGCGCCCGTCGTCGTGCAAGAGGACGCGCCCGCAGGCACAATCCGCCGCTCACCCAAGCGCGGCGCATTGATGCGCAACGTCGGCGCGCGTGCTGCTGGAGTCGGCGCGAAGGGTGTCGATCTGGTGATCCATCTGCTCGACCGCCTGATCCCCGCGCCGCCAGAAGGCAAAAAGGGCTGGCTGTCGTCGCCTTTTGCCGCGGGCTTGACGCTGCTGATTCCGGTCGTGGTCGTCGTGCTCGTGGTCATGTTCTGGATCAGCGGCACGGGCGAAAGCGAGTTCGACCAATGCGTCGAACGAGCGACGACCACCGCCAATACCGCGCGCAGCATCGCCTCAAGCGACGTATCCGGCACGCTGGCGGCGTGGAACGGCGTGCTTGCTGTCGTTGAAGAATGCGACGGTATCCGCGCCAACGACCCGACGATGACCGCCTATCGCACCGAAGCGCGCACGATCCTCGACCGCTTGCAGAACATCACGCGGCGCGACATGAATGTGATCTACACTTTCCCGAATGCCGCGCTGACGCAGGTTGTGCTGCAAGGCGAAGATATGTACGTGCTCGACTCTGCCAACCAGCAGGTCTACCGTATCTCGCTTTCGACCGACGGCATGAACGCTATCGCCGATTCGTACACACCGATTCCAGCGATGCGGCGCAGCGGCAAGGTGATCAACTTCGACGTGGGCGACCTGATCGACATCGCATGGGCGGATAAAGGCGCGGGTTTGGCACAGAGCAATGTGATCACCGCGCTCGACCGCAATGGCGTGCTGATCGCCTGCCCGCCGCGCTTCTTGCAGGATTGTACGGCGCAGCAGCTTCCCGGTGCAGAAACGTGGGGCAATCCGGTAGCGATCCAGTTCTGGAACGGACGGCTCTACGTGCTCGACCCCGGCGCAAACCAGATTTGGCGCTACAACCCATCGGGTGGATCGTTTGCGGGCGTGCCGCTCGAATACTTCACTGGCTCGAACCGCCCTGATATCACGCATGTGGTCGATTTCGCCATCAACACCGCTGGCGACGTCTACCTGTTGACGAATACAGGCGTACTGGCGCGTTTCACGGGCGGCGAGCAGCAGGATTTTGCTTTCACCTTCCCGGACGCGCAGCAGATGCAGTCACCCAATGCTTTTTTTCTGAACACCAACCCGATTGCACAGGGCTTGTACTTCGTCGAACGCGACGAGCGCACGCTCTTTGAGACGACAATGGCGGGGACGTTCATCAACGCTTATCGCGCCGCCGCCGATGACCTATTTGGCGAACTGTCAAACGTCGTTGCGGACACAAATCAGGGCATTATCTACACGCTTTCGGGCAACGCGATCCTCGCGTTTCGGCGCTCACAGTAGGCAAAGCGTAGGCAGATCAGCCGTTTTCATCCGTTATAATGGCGAGCAGTTTATAGCAATGAGCCAGCAGCTTTTAGCGCATTGCTAACCGCTTCACTTTCATCTGAGGTCTTTGTATGCGTAGTATTCCCGGATGGTTGTTTATTGTCGGCGTCCTTGCGTTGGTCGCAGGGACGGCGATTTGCTCGGTCGTTTCGTTTAGCGCCGCCCGCCAATTCGCGGTCGATTTGGGCGAGAGCGGCGTGCAGGTCGCGTCATTCAGCGATTTCTTACAGGCACAGCCAACCGCCACACCATCACCAACCGCACTGCCACCGACCGAAACGCCCCGCCCCGGCGACACGCCCGTCCCGACACAGCCCGCTCCAACCGCGACGGTTGATCCGCTGGCGCAGTACACGTGGGCAGACCCGCGCCGCATCAACATCCTGCTGATGGGCATCGACCAGCGCAAAGGCGAAACCGGCGAATTCAACACAGATACGATGATCGTCTTCAGCGTTGACCCGGTGCGCAAGTCGGTCGGGATGCTCTCGATCCCGCGCGACCTGTGGGTCAACATTCCCGGCTTCCAGCCAAGCCGTATCAATACCGCCAACCGACTCGGCGAAGCCAATGGTTATCCCGGCGGTGGTGGTCCCGCGCTAGCAGCACGCACCGTCACCGATACACTCGGTATCCCGATTGATAAGTACGTCATGATTAACTTCGACGTCTTCACGACCGTCATCAACTTGATCGCCCCCAACGGCGTCGAAGTCTGCCCGACGCAGGAAATCGACGACCCGAACTATCCCGACGCGGGTTATGGCTTCATCCACGTCCATTTCGATCCGGGCTGTCAGCGACTCGACGCCGAGCATCTGCTTCAGTACGCCCGCACGCGCCATACCCAAAACTCGGACTTCGACCGCGCCGCGCGTCAGCAGGAAGTGATTAAAGCCGTTCGCAGCGAAATCGTCAGCGCGGGCGGGATCGTCAACTTCCTCAGCCAAGCGCCTGCGCTCTGGGATGAGCTATCCGGCAGCTATAAGACGAACCTCAGCCTGACGGAAATTCTGCAACTGGCGACTCTGGCGCAGCAAATCCCGCAGGAGAACATCCACTCCGGGCAGATCGACCAGCATCAAGCCACCTCGGCAATGGTAACGCTCGGCGGCGTGCCCGCCGACGTGCTGATTCTCGATCACACAGCGCTCAACACGCTGTTGCAGCAGGTTTTCAATCCACAGGCGACCGAAGCAATAGCCGACCTCTCGCTGGCAGACCTACGCCAGCGCGCCCTAGCCGAAAACGCCTCGATTGTGGTCTTCAACAACACGGATATTCCGGGATTGGCGGGGCAAACGCGCGACTTCTTGGCGAGTCGTCAGGTGACGATCACGGATGTGGGCAACGTCCCGCAGCCCGATAATAGCGCAACGACCATCCGCAATTACAAGAACAAGCCGTGGACGGCGCGTTATCTGGCGGAACTACTCGGCATCCCGCAGGATCGCATCGTGCCCAGCAACGACGGTCTGACTCAGGCGGACGTGATGGTCGTCGCCGGACCGGACGTTCAACCGCTGCTCAACGGACAGTCAACCACCACGCCGTAAATCAACGTCTGTTAGGGTTAGCAGTCTTTTTTGACCTCCCCCCGCTGCGCGGCAAAGCTCCAGTTTGCTTCGCTTAGCTTCCCCTCTCCACAAAGTGGAGAGGGGGCGGGCAGTTCCCATTCTCCACGCCATGAATTGAACACAAGCAGCGTTTTCCCCTGATACCATGCGCCGTCACGCCCGCGCGATAGATCAGCAGCATGTCGCCGTTGCTCGGCAGGACAATATTCATCAGGTTGTCGTGCCAAACACTGCCTGCACCGCCGCCGCGACCCGCTCCGCCGCCTCCCACTGCGGGAAATGTCCGATGTCGTCCAGCGGCAGATAGCGTGCGTCCGGTCGGCGCTCGATCACGGCTTGCGCAATCTGCGGCACGGACACCGGATCACGCTGCCCCCAGATGATTGTCAGCGGCGCGGGATGCGCTTTGAGCGCGTCGAGCCAGTCATGCTCGTAAACTTTGCGCTCATTCAAATATTGGATTAGACGATTATAGATGCGTGCGCCATCGTTGTAAGCGATCAGCGACCAGAAGGCGGCGATCTCGTCGGCGGATGGGCGTTCGGCAAAGACCGATCCGAACTGACGCCCGAACGCCGGACGCCGCACCAAACCCGACTCCGCGATCAGCGCACCCATCAACGGGTGGAGCAGCAGGCGCTGCAACAGCAGCGGACGGTAATGCTCCAGCAGCACGCTGCCATTGAGCAGCACCAGCTTATCAACGACCGGCTGCGGGCGGCGCAGCAGTTCGAGCGCGACTGAACTGCCCATGTCGTGCGCGATCAGATGGGTGTGGCTGATGCCGTAACGCGCAGCGACCGCTTGAGCAACGTCTGCCTGCTCAAACAGCGAGTAAGGATGCGGACGCGGCTTATCCGAGAAACCGAAGCCGAGAAAATCGAACGCCACCACCCGAAAGCGATCCGTCAGCAGCGGGATTAGGCGCGCATAGTCGTAGCTGGATGTCGGGAAACCGTGCAGCAGCAGGATCGGTTCGCCCGTGCCTTCGACGCGCGTGAAAATCTGCTGCCCGTTAAAGAGAATGTAGGTCCCGCTTTCGCGCCACTGATCAGGCGTAGGATCGTGCTGCATGTCGGTAAATTCCCATGATCTTCTTCCCGCTATTCTACGCAGATTAGGCGCAATAGGGTATTCTGAGGCAGATTCTGGATGGTAAGCACGAAAAGCATGATGAATACGACCGAAAAATCGCCATTGGATCGAGAAGTTTTGCGCGACGTGATCGATCTCGCATTGTGGGCAGGTCAAATGCTGCTGCAAACGGGCGCGGATGCCGAGCGCGTCGAGGAGACGGTGCAGCGCATTGGTATGGATTTAGGCGCAGAATGGGTCGATGCGCTGGTCTCGCCCAACGCCTTGATCATCACCACCACCAGCGGCGACGAGTTCCGCACGAAAGTGCGGCGCATCAATAATCTGGGCGTCAATATGGCGACTGTCGAGGGCATCAGCCACCTAACTCACCGTATCGCCGAAGGTAAGCTGGATCGCTTCGCCGTGCGCGCCGAACTGGAGCGGATCGACACACTGCCGCGCGAGTACAACCGCTGGGTGATCGTCCTCATGGTCGGGCTGGCGTGTGCCGCCTTTTGCCAATTGTTCGGCGGCGACACGCCCGTCACGCTGATGACATTCGTCGCATCAGCGGCGGCGATGGTCGTGCGGCAGGAATTGACGCGCCGCTATTTCAACGCCTTTCTGATCGTGA
>JBBSNT010000183.1:0-8587 GCA_038260485.1 Aggregatilineales bacterium
CGATTGCCGCTGTTGCCGGATCGAACTCCAAGCCCGTGACGCGGCAGCCGAGCCGCTGCTCCATGCAGCCGGAAAGATAACCGGTCGCGCAACCGAGTTCGAGGACGCGGCTGTTGGGCGGCACGAGCCGCATCAGGATGCTATGGGCGTCGTTAGGGCTGGCACGCTCAGGATCGAAAATCTGATCAAGATGATACTTGGGCGTGCTTTGGCTTTCGGTCATAGCAGAAGCCCTTCCAACTGTGCTGCACGGTGGTCGTAGGTGTGGTGCGTATAGGCATGTGCCTGTGCCCGCTGTGCCATCTGCTGGCGTTCGTCGTCGTGCGCGAGCGTATAGGCGACTTTCGCGCGCAGGTCGTCTACGTCGCTGTAGGTCAGGATCATCGGCTCTCCGTCGATCTGGGGGAACCACGCTCGCGTTCCCGGCAGGTCGTCGGTGATCTGGCAGATGCCCGCGCCCGCCACTTCGAACAGGCGCAGGTTGCCGCCATAGAAGACGAAATCGCCGTGCGTGTTGAAGCAGAGCTTTGACGCCGACAAAATTTTGAGCATGTCCTCGCCCAACGCCCGCCCGCGCACGAACTTTCGCAAGCTCGGCGGTACATCGTGGACGCTCCAGATGCCGAGATCGAAATCCGTGAGTGCTTCAAGCGCTTTGACGCGGCGGCTGTAGAGGTTATCGGGCACTAACGTGCCGACGAAAGCGATGTCACAGGCGTAGGCAGCGCGCTCGTCGTCGCTGAGGGCGTAGGGATGGTGAAAGTCAGGATCGCAGGCTGAGAGCGGCAGACATTCCATTCGTTTCGCGCCTAGTTCGAGCCATTGAATGCCGTGATAGTAATCGTTGGCTATCACGAGGTCGTAGAGCGGCGCGGCGGCGCGGTCAATCGGCTTACTGAAGACAATCGGCGATGTGCCGCAGGCGTAGAGCAGTGTGCAGCCGATCTCGGCTTTGATCGCCGCCAGCGTCTCTGGCAGAATGACCGTGTTATCACCCACCATCCAGAGCACGTCGGGGCGGAAGGCGCGCGCGTGCGCGATCAAGGCGGCGTTGCGGGCGCGGTTCTGCGGGTTGATCTGCGGCGGGATGCGGTTGATCGCCGCGTTGATCAGCTTCGCGGGCGTGATGCCTGTGCTGAAGCGCTGCGTTTGCCCTTTTTCGTCGAGATTATTACGCCAGAACACATCGAGCGTATGTCCGCGCTTGCGCAGCGCCTTCGCCCAGAAATGCTGTGACATGCTCGGTGGAAAGAGCACGTTCGGCTGTTGAACACGGGCGGCGCGTAAGGCTTCGGGATGATGGAGCGAAGCGACGAACAGGATTTTCATTGAAACCTTTTTTATCCCTCATCCCCCAGCCCCTCTCCCACACAAGCGGAGAGAAGGGGAGTCAAGTCCCCTCGCCCCGTTTATGTGGGCGAGGGGAAGAGCGAACGAAGTTCGCACGGGGTGAGGGGCGTGTTGGTTACAGGTTGAAGCGAATGTGAACGATGTCGCCGTTCTTGACGACGTAGTCTTTGCCTTCGAGCCGCAGCTTGCCTGTTGCTTTGAGTGCTGCTTCGCTGCCTCCGGCGATCAAGTCGTCGTATGCCATGACTTCGGCGCGGATGAAGCCCTTCTGCAAGTCGCTGTGGATGACGCCTGCTGCTTCGGGCGCGGTCGCGCCGATGCGGACGCTCCACGCGCGCACTTCATCTTCGCCGACGGTGAAGAACGATTGCAGCGCGAGCAGGTCATACGACAGGCGGATGACTTTCGCGGCGCTTAATTCGCTGATGCCATATTCCTCCATGAAAACTTCGGCGTCTTCGGGATCAAGCTGGCTGAGTTCCGCTTCGATTTTGCCCTTGATCGATTCAATGTGGCTGAGGGCATGACCGTAGTTGATCGAGATGTCGCCGGTGTTTTCGTCGGCGTTGAGAACGATCAGCACGGGCTTGAGCGTCAGGAAGCCGTAGCCGCGCAGGGGTTTGATCTCGTCCTCGGTCAAGCCGAGGTCGCGCAGGGGTTTTTCCTCCTCAAGTTGAGTCTTGAGGCGCAGCAGCATCTCCTGCTCGTCGATGACGGCTTTTTCGGTGGTGCGTCCCTTGCGGCGCAGTTCGGCTTCGATCTTTTCGAGCCGTGCCTCAATCATGACGAGGTCGGTCAGCAGGAATTCGCCATCGAGGATTTCGACGTCACGCTGTGGATCGACCGTCTCGTAGGGGTGCGGCACGTTCTCGTCCGCGAAGGCACGCACGACGTGGACGAAGCCGTCCAACTGCGCTAGTTCGTTGCGAAACTGCCCCTTCAAGCCGCCCTCACCGACGCCCTTTTCCAAGCCGCCAATATCGACGTAGGTCACCTGCGCGTAGATGGTCTTTTTCGGGTTGTACATCGCCGTCATTTTATCGACGCGCGGGTCTGGCACGTTGACGACCGCCGTGTGAACTTCAAACTGTCCGCTGGTCGCCGCGCCGGTGGGCAGTTCGCTGCCTGTGAGCGCGTTGAAGATGGTTGTTTTGCCGCTGTTGGGTAAGCCAACAATCCCTAATTTCATAAAATGCTTCCCCGATGGTATTGGTCAACACAATGGGGGAAGTATAGTGGAAAAACGCCGCAGAACGTAGGGGAAATGAGAAAGGACGTTCACCGCCACGACGCCAAGTTCGCGGAGAAAAGCGCTTTAAACAGCGATTCTTGGTGTCGCAGCGGCTCTTACTCGTCTGCTGGTTCGTTTTCGATGAATGCCTTCAGCCGCAGCAGACGCTCGTCCCACTGCGCGCTGATCTGCTTGATCCACGCATCCACGTCCTTGAGCGGTTCGGGCGTCAGCGAGTAGCGTTTTTCGCGCCCATGCTGCTGCACGGCGACCAAGCCCGCGTCTTCGAGGACGTTCAGGTGCTTGAGAATGCCCTGCCGCGTGATCGGGTATTCCGCCGCGAGTTGGGTCGCCGTTTTGGGACTGTGTTCGGCTAAGTTGACCAGCAAATCGCGGCGGAGCGGGTCTGCCAGCGCGACGAATACGGGTGCATCCATGAGCGTGAGCGCGCTTTCTACACGTATGTAGTTCTCTAAGCTATCGAATCAAAATCCCTGCGGGTAAGGCAGGCTTTCGCCTTCGACCTGCGCCTTGAGGTTCTCCAGCATCATGCCGAAGCCGCCGCTGTTTTCGTCCATGCTGGGCTGGCGTTCGCCTTCAGGCAGGTGCTCGTAGCCCGCATAGATCAGCGTCAGCCGTGTGCCGCTTTTTTCCTCTGCCAACAACCATGTCGTCGTAAAGGGCGCGTCTGCCGCCCGTGTGACCAACTGGCTCGGCGCATCGACCACTTCAATCACCTGCGTGAACAGGTCGCTGTTGGTTTCGGGGTCGTAGACAGAGAGCGTCCCACCGACTTTCACTCCCGTGCTGCGCCAGTGTGTTCCCGGCGAGAACCATGCCCCGACCTGCTCAGGGTTGGTGATCGCATCCCAGACGCGCTCACGGCTTGCCGCGATCCAGATACTGCGTTCGACGCTCATCGATGCCATGATCTCACTCCTATGTGCAACCTTTAAGTTGCATAAACTATAATGGAAAATGTGTTCTCATGCAAGCAGTCAATTACGCTTCGCAGCAGAACGCGCCATCCGCAGGGAAGCACCAATGCGCCGCGCGTGCCGTGATCGGTTGGGCGAACTGCACGCTGATTTCGTAGTGCTCGGCTTCGAGCAGACGGTTTGTGCCGTAGAGCGCCATCTCGATTTGATCATGCGTGATCGCTGCACCGCAGTGGATGCAGGTGAAGCGCAGTTCCTTCTTTCCGGCGTCGGTGACGTGTTCCGCGAACTTGCCGAAGCGCAGATGTGGCTGTTCCCGTGTTAGCGACCGCAGCGCCGCTAGCACCTCGCGCCGGAATTCGAGCGGATGCACGCTAAAACTTCGCCCACACAGCACTGTCAACAGCGGCGCGACGCGATAGACCAAGGTTGGTCTGGCACAGGTCGGGCAGACGATCTCAAACGGGATCAGGTCGAGCGTCTGTTTAGCGCGGGCGGTGGCGGTTTCGCAGAAGCGGATGCTGCCCGTGAGCAGCGCCGTCACGATTTCAGGGAGCGGGTAAAGCTGCCCGTTGAGCGAGACGTCGAATGAGCCGTCGGCGTTCGCCCACAAGTGAAACAGCGGCAGATCGCGGCGGGCTTGCAGGTCGTCGCCGCGCTGCATAGGCGGCGGCGGATTGCGGAAGAACCAGCAGCCACGCACGCCGTCGCGGGCGTAGCGCTCCTGTCGAAAGACCGCATCCTGAAGACGCAAGAAGCTCCATTGGACTTCGAAGGCGATGCGAACTGATCCGCGAGTCGCCAGCACGTCAGCGCGCCAGTCGCTGCCAGCGCCGCCGCCCACAACCTCGGTCACGGCGCTGAATCCGGCTTGGCGGCAGGCGATCATAATATCCGCCTTCGCTTTGAGGTGCTGGATCGTCTCTCCGCGCGCGTCACAGTCCGCGCCGCGCTTGTGAGCAAAGTGGGGCGTCCCGAATTTGCTGCGCCGCAGATAGCCTTCGCGCCCGCAGCAAGGCAGAATCACCGACGCGCCGGTCGCCGCGACCGCATCACGCAGGGCGTCCCACTCGGCGTCGCTAAGATCGGGCGCGATCACTTCGCGCCCCGCGACAATCGCGCGCAGCGGCATCTCAGCGCACGACCACGAGGCGAACGTCGTAATCCGCCAAGCCGCTCAAGCTGATCCAGAACGGACGCACAAGTTCGTAATCGCAGCCGCCATCAACAACTAGCAGCAGCAGGATGGTGTAGGTCTTGGCGACGTCGTCGCGCTGAACGCTCATGACGTCGTGATGCGCTGTGCAGCCGACCGCCCGACTCCACACGCCAGCGAGGATATTCCCGCCGGAGAAATCGAAATCGGCGCGGCGCACAGGATGGCGGCACAAATCGCTGTGATCCGCCAAGTCGAAAAAATTCGCTAATGCTTCAGGCGTGCGGATGAGGTAAGAATGATCGACGGCATCATCGACCGATTCGAAGCACAAGCCGCTCATCACGGCGCTGGCGTCGCTCCAAGGATAGGGAGTCGGTGCGGGGGCGGATAGTGACACGCTCGGCGTCGGGCGTTCAATGACGGGCAGCGCGGGCGCATCCAGCACGCTGGAGCAGGCAGCCATCAAGATAACCAGCAGCCCGATCACGCTCCCGATTAGGAGTCTAACGACAGGCGTTAATTCGTCGCTCAAGTTAAAGCGTGGTATCATGCTGATTGATTTATCCGACATGTTTTGTATAGGTTTATCCCTATGCGTATTCTCATCATCTCCGACATCCACGCCAATTTGACCGCCTTCGAAACCGTCCTCGCGGACGCGAAAAACGACTGGGAGTATGTCTGGTGTCTCGGCGACGTCGTGGGCTACGGTCCCGACCCGAACGAGTGTGTCGAACTGCTGCGTTCGATGCCCCACCTGTGCCTCGCCGGAAATCATGACTGGGCGGCACTCGGTCGGCTCGACATTCGTACTTTCAACCCGGATGCGCGTAAAGCCGTCGATTGGACGCGCGAAACGCTGAAACCGGAAAACGTTGCCTACCTTGAGGCGCTGCCGACGACGTTCGTCATTGGCAATTATACGCTGGCACACGGCAGCCCCCGCGAGCCGGTTTGGGAGTATATCCTCGAACCGCTGATCGCGGCGCTCAATTTCTCGCATTTCGAGACGCCCTACTGTCTCGTCGGGCACACACACCAGCCGATCATCTATGAGCTGATGGGTGATCAGGGCGATACCGAAGCGGTCGCACCCGTCTATCGCAAGAAACGGATGCTCAACGGTCACCGCCAGATCATCAACCCCGGCAGTGTGGGACAGCCGCGCGACGCCAACCCTGACGCCGCTTACGCGATCCTCGACGTCGAGACGAACGTGTGGGAACACCGCCGCGTCGCCTACGACATCCCCGCTGTACAGCAACGAATGCACCAGAACGATATGCCCGAACGATTGATCACCCGCCTCGAACATGGTTGGTAACGCCTATGGCGCTTAGTTCGACGATGCGCGATTATCTGGCGGAGATTTATCGCTTGAGTGATCGTGAGGGGCAGCCGGACGGGTACGTCAGCACATCAGCGCTGGCGGACTTGCTCGACGTGAGCGCGCCTGCCGTCAACCGTATGGTCACCAAACTGCGCGAGCAAACCCTGCTCCAGCACGAGCCGTATCAAGGCATTCGCTTGACCAACGATGGACGGCGTGAAGCGCTCAAGCAGCTACGCCGTCAGCGCATCGTCGAAGTGTTTCTGGTCAAGGTGATGGGCTTCGAATGGCATCAGATTCACGAAGAAGCCGACCGAATCAGCCGCGCGCTCGACGATCTCGTCACCGACCGAATGGCGCAGATGGCGGGCAACCCGACTCACTGCCCGCATGGTGAGCCGATCCCGTCAGCGGAAGGCGATTTGCCCGAACTGCACGATATTTTGCTCTCCGACGCGCCGCCGGACGTGATGTTCGAGATCATGCGCGTGCGAACGCGCGAACCTGACCGCCTCGAATACATGACGGCGCTCGAACTCGTCCCCGGCACGCACCTGCAAGTCGTCCACGCCGCACCGTTTCACGGTCCAATTCAACTTCGCTTGAGGGACAAGGAATTTCGCATCATCGGGCACAACCTTGCCGAGATGATCCGCGTACAGCCCGCCGAGTAATTATTCTCAGACAGCAAAAAGGGCGACGGTGCAAGCCGTGCTTGCCTAACGTCGCCCTCGTGGTGCTTGTATAAGGGGCGCGCCCATCTTTGATGGAATGCAGCGCCCCTTACATTTTACTGAGCTTACATGCTGTTGGCGAGCGCTTGATCAGCGCCTTCTTGCAGCGTTTGTGCCACGTCTGCCACGTCCATGCCATTGCTGGTCACGTCGGCAATCGCGGTGCTGATCAGCCCGCGCACGGTGCTGTATGCGCTCAGCGCCGGGCTGCTGTAGACGGTGATGTCCGGGTTGTTGAGCAGACCATTGGCTTTATTGAAGTACGGTGCAAGACCATCAGCGAAGCTGGTCGAGGCTTCGAGCGCCGCCGCCGACGAAGGCACGGGGTTGAAATAGCCCGAACCTTCGCTCCATGCGGTGGCGACATCTGGCTCTGCCAGATACTTCAGGAACAGCCAGCTTGCAAGCTGTGCTTCGGGCGTGCTCGGCATCATGATAATGCTGGGGACGAACGCCTGAATGACTTCGTTGCCTTCGGTGTGCGGGAAGGTCTGGATACCCCAGTCTGCTTCGACGCCGCTGCTGGCGAAACCACCGAGAACGTAGGTGAAGCCCGCGCTGCTGGTGATGTAGAAGGGCAGCACACCGTTGTTGAAGTCGGTCTGGTCGCCGTACTGCTCCGCCGGAATATAGGCGCAGCCTTCGGCGTACAGGTCGTGATACATTTGCAGCGTGCTCATCACGGCGTCGCTGGTGAAGTCGAACGCGCCGTCGTGATAGATGCTGCCGCCCATGCTGGCGACCCACGATTCGAACGCCGAGGCGTCGGTCGTGACGGAGAAGCCTTGCAGGTCTTCACCGTTTGCGCCAGTCGCGTTGGCGACGGTGCAAGCATCTGCTTTGAATTCTTCGACGGTGGTCGGCGGGGCGTCGATGCCAACTTCGCTGAGCAGCGTCTGGTTATAGGTGAACACCTGCGCCGACGACTGGTTCGGGAAGGCGAGCAACTGACCATCAACCGTGTCGGCGTTCAGCAGACCCTGATTGATGTCCGCATCCATGCCCAAGCCCCATTTTTCGCTCTCGAGGTAGGGAGTCAGGTCAACAGTGGAGTCGTCCAGCGCGAAGCTGGCGGCGGCATTCGAATAGCCCGCGACGAGGTTCGGCAGTTCGCCGGAGATAATCCCCGCGTTGACCAGTTCTTGCAGTTGGCTGTAGTTGCCTTGGAAGGATGCATCAACTGTGATGCCCCACTCGTTGTTGGCGTTAAAATCTTCGATGATCTGCGCCATCGTGTTACCCTGAGCGCTGTCGTTCTGGTATTGATGCCAGTAGGTGATCGTCTGACCGGTGGGATCGACGCTCCCCAGATCATCCTGCGCGCTGACGGCGGTAATGCCCAACGCCAGCACGAGTACGAGACTCAACAAAAGTAAAGCTTTACGCATACTACTCTCTCCTCTTTATATTTACTTTAATCAGCCCCGACGAAACACCTCACGCGGGGACTAAAACTTGAAAACATCGCCTTATTGGTAGCGATGGAGGGTTCGACTAGTAATGATAGCACCAATTGGTGTCGTTACGAACTGTATTTTCATTAAATTTTAGCCAACAATATTTTGTTAGTTTTCGGCGTTAATCTCCAACAACGGGCGTGCTGTCGCTTTAGCCTTCGACGAACGTCGCCCGACTACAACGACGACACCATCAGCCCCGTGCGTCCGAGCGGTCGGTATTCCATAACTTTCTCCCCAAATAAACTTTGAACTGATTCAAACTATTTGATTGAGCAGGATGGATAGTGCATCATGAGAGAAAAACCTGACCAAAGGTGATTTCTCATGAGCACTATCCCGACCAGTGTAACCGAAGAACAATTCGATCTGCATATCCGACCGTTGC
>JBBSNT010000184.1:0-8541 GCA_038260485.1 Aggregatilineales bacterium
AACGCGGCGGTCTGATACTGAATGTCCACCACGTCGAGCCGTTGATCGTGTGCCCATCGTCGCGTCGCTAGCAGACTGGCGACGTGCCAGTGATCGATGCTGGCGCTCAGGTGAAGGTGGGGATCATCGTTGGTCGTTTCGCTGCGGCTGAAGATGAATAGATCATGCCCCTGCGCCGCGATTTCGCCCGCGAGAATGCGCGTATACGCGCCGATACCGCCCTGCATCGGCGGGTACTCGCCCGTGATCATCCCGATGCGCATCTAGGAGACTCTCAAGCCGGAGCGCAGGACTTGCCAATACTGCTGGACGCGCTCGCGTCGCAGCGCGCGCTTGTGCCCCATCAGCCCTTTGAGCCACTCGATGCCAAGCTGCACACCATAGTTGACCAGCAAGACCGCACGCAGGAGTTGGGCGGCGGGCGCGCCGTACGTTTTGCGGAAGTAACGCAGCTTGCTCTGCTGAAACAGGATGTGCCGCCGCGCGATGACTTGATCGCTGCTTTTGCCGCCGTGATGCGTGATCTCGGCGTCGGCGAGAAAAACGACGCGCCAACCCGCATCTCTTGCGCGTTTGCACCAGTCGAGTTCCTCGGAATACATCACGTAGCCTTCGTCCAGCCCGCCGATTTGCATGTAGACCTCGCACCGCGCCATCAATGCCGATCCCTGCACCCAATCTACGTCGAGCGTTTGGTCAGGTGGCGCGTCGTTGACGTAATAGCGGTCGATCAAGTGCTTGGACGCGAGGCTTTGCAGCCATGTACTCTCGAAAAACGCCGTCATCAACGTGGGGAAACGCCGCCGCGTCGATTGATAACTACCATCGCTGTTGTGGGTGTAGGGTCCCACGATGCCAACGGTCGGATTCGTATCCAAATAGGCGACCATCCGCTCCAGTGCCTCGCCGATGATTTCGGTATCGGGGTTGAGCAGCAGCAGCGACCGCCCCTGCGCCTGTGCCAAGCCGAGGTTATTGGCGCGGGTGAAGCCGATATTCTCCGCTTGCGCCAGTAAAATCACCCGCGGGAAGCGGGCGCGCAGCAACGCAGCCGTCTGATCCGTGCTGCCTGAATCGACAACGATCACTTCGAGCTGCAAACTGCCTGCTGCGGCGAAGATGCTGTCGAGGCAGGCTGCCAGTAAATCGGCAACGTTCCAACTGACGATAACAATTGATAAGTCGATCATAATCCGGCGATTTTACCAAAACTTTGCAAATGTGAGAGTCTGCAAAACACTTTGATTACATTTGCTGAACAAGATAGAGGCATAGTTTCATTGAAACGAGGTGCAAATATGAACGTCAAGAAAATCGGTGTACTGGTACTAACCTTAATCGTGGGGCTGCTCGTCGTCAGCGCGGTGAGCGCTCAAGCGGAAACCCCAGAGCCGCCTCAGCCTCCGCAGCGCCCTTTTCTGAATGGCAACCGCCCCGGAAATTTACCGAATGGCAATTTAGGACAATTTGAAGGCAATGGGCTGCTGCGGGAACTGGTCAACATTGTGACCGCTAGTCTGAACATGGAACCCAGTGAAATCCTTCAACAGTTACGGACGCAGACGCTCGCGGAAGTAATCACGGCGAACAGCGGCAGTGTCGATGACATCACCGCGCAGATCACGGCGGCGGTCACGGATCGCGTGAACGAAGCGGTTGCGAACGGTAATCTGACGCAGGAACGCGCGGATGAGGTGGTGGCGAATCTCGACGACAACGTGCAGAAGGCGCTCAATGGCGAACTACGTGGACTTATGCAGGGGCAAGGCGCGCCGCGTGGTCAGCAGCTCCTCGACCGCTTGGATATGCGTGCGCCGCTGATGAGCGCAATCATGGACGCGACCGGGCTGAACGGGCGTGATTTGGCAGAAGAAATTCGCAGTGGCAGCACGCTTTCTGACGTAATTACGGCGCACGGTGGTGACCCCGACGCGGTGATTGTGGCTGCGATTGCACAGGTGACAGCGCGGCTTGACGGAGCAGTCGCCAATGGTAATCTGACGCAGGAACAGGAAACGCGGATTATCGAAGGCGCGCAAGCATTCTACGCCGCGGCGCTGACGGCGACCCGTCCGGTGCAAGTGGCGACACCTGCCGGAGTGTAATTTTAAGCTCGACAGCGAACAAGCTGAGTAGAGGGCTGATCTTAGATCAGCCCTCTACTGATTCTCGTCTGCGGGCAAGTGAAACAGCCGCTCGGCGTTGGCGACTGTAACCGCCGCTAGTTCGTCTTCTAGCATCACTTTCAGGTTGGCGAGACGCTCGATGATCAACGGAATGTAAGCGGGTTGATTACGCTTGCCACGATAGGGCGACGGAGTGAGGAAAGGGGCGTCGGTTTCAACGAGCAGACGTTCGAGCGGCACGCTTGTTGCGATCCGGCGCAGTTCGTCGGCATTCTTGAAGGTGATGGGTCCTGTGAAGCCAAGATAGAACCCGGCGGCGAGCGCTCGTTCCGCCACTTCAGGCGGCGCGGAGAACGAATGCAGCACGCCGGGACGGTCGCGCAGTGACTCCGGTAAATCCGCCGTCCAATGTTCGAGGATAGTGATCAGGTCGTCGCTGGCTTCGCGATTGTGAATGATCACGGGTAGCTCAAGCCGCGCCGCCAGCGTCAACTGCGCTTCGAGGGCGCTAAACTGCTTTCCTTTTGGACTGTCATCCCAGTGATAATCCAGCCCGATCTCGCCAATAGCGACGACTTTTGAGTCGCTGGCAAGCGCTTCGATCCAGTCGAGATCGGCGTCGCTGAAATTGGTGCTGTTGTTCGGGTGAATGCCGACTGCCGCATAAATGCCGCTGTACTGCTCTGCCAGCGCGACCGCCGCGCGGCTTGAGTCGGCATCGACGCCGGGATTGATCACCCGCGTCACCCCTGCCGCCGCTGCTCGCGCGATCACCTCGGCGCGGTCGGCATCGTAAGCGTCAAAATTTAGATGGCAGTGCGTGTCAATCATCGATTGAGTCGATCACAGCTTGTATTCGTCCTTAAGCTGATCGTAATCGGCTTTGACCATCATCTCGATCAACTGCTCGAAGCTGACCTTTGGTTCCCAACCCAACTGCTGTTTCGCTTTGCTGGCGTCACCGATCAGCAGATCGACTTCCGCCGGACGCATAAAGCGTTGGTCCTGCACGGTGTAGTCGCGCCAGTTGAGGTCAACGCAGTTGAAGGCGACTTCGCAGAGATACTGCACTGTGTGGGTTCTTCCGGTAGCGACCACGTAGTCATCCGGTTGATCCTGCTGAAGCATCATCCACATCGCCCGGACGTAGTCTCCGGCGAAGCCCCAATCGCGCTGTGCATCAAGGTTGCCGATGCGTAATTCTTCCGCCAGCTTTAGGCTGATCATGGCGGCGTGGCGCGTCACTTTGCGCGTAACAAATTCGTAGCCCCGACGCGGGCTTTCGTGATTGAACAGAATGCCGCTGTTGAGGTGCAGGTTGTAGCTTTCGCGGTAGTTGACCGTGATCCAGTGACCGTAGACTTTCGCGACGCCGTAAGGACTGCGTGGATAGAACGGCGTCGTTTCACGCTGGGGGACTTCATGCACCTTGCCGAACATCTCGCTGCTGGACGCCTGATAGAAGCGAACATCCGGTTTGACCGTGCGGATGGCGTCAAGTATTCGCGTCACGCCGAGCGCGGTCACGTCGCCCGTGAGGACGGGCTGTGTCCACGATGCTGGGACGAAACTCTGCGCCGCGAGATTATACACTTCGTCAGGCTGGGCTTCACGCAGGCTGTAGATCAGGCTGGTTAAGTCGGTCAGATCGGCAGAAATCAGATGGAGTTTATTCTGAATGTGTTTGATGCGTTCGTAATTGACCGTCGTCGTTCGCCGGATCAGCCCGAAGACTTCATAGCCCTGTTCGAGCAAAAGTTCGGCAAGGTAAGAACCATCCTGTCCGGTGATACCAGTGATAAGCGCGCGTTTCGTCATGGGGATCAACTTTCGGTGATGAGGTGCAGAGGGGGAGTCCCAAAACGGGACTCCCGTAGTTGTGGATTTATCCTTGCGTTGTCGGGGTTGGCGTCGGCGTCGAGGTATCGATCACCGGCAGCGATTCGAGTTCGTAGGGCTGTCCGTTGAAGGTCAGCTGAATGTATTGGCTGGAAACCCAACCCAATTGATTCTGATATGAAACCTGGAGCCATGTATCATCTACGCTTCGTCCGTTGACGATCATCTGCGTGCCGTTGGGCAGTAGTGTCAGTGACTCCGCCTGCTCGTTGTCGGAGCGGCGCAGATGCAGGTTGGCATCGGCATTCAAGCCGACGACCTGACCCGCGACAACGTTACGCAGGGCATCGGCGATGCTCGACGTTGCTTGTCCGGTCGTCACCACGTTACCGCGCTGATCGTCACCGATCACGCTGAGTTCGTTCAGTTCGAGCAGGCGATCAAAATCGACCGACTGGCTGTTACGCTGAAGTGTCACATATTCGATGCTGAGCCAACCCGTGACCGTGCTCTGCGGTGCTTGATAACGCACATAGACCCAGTCGCGCGTCTCGTTGACGCCGACGAATTCCATCTGCGTGCCTGCCGGGACGAGTGCCAGCGACTCGCCGCTGGTTGAGGGCAATCGGCGGATGTGAGTGCGCACGCCGGGGTCAAGGTTGGTGGCAATCGCCATTGTTGGGTTCGTGCGTGCCGACGGCGGTTCCATCGCTGTATTAACTGCTTGACCGGCACGATTGCTAGGAATGGTCGGCAGGTTGCGGAGCGCCAGCGCGCGTCCCTGTGCATCATGGATGCCCAGATAGAGCGCATTGACCCACGCCGTGATTGTGCCGCCATCCGGCGTTTCGAAGGTCACGCTGAGCCACGTATCACGCGGAACAAGGTCTTCGCCTTCTGCCAACTCTGTGACGGGATCAACGAAGGGCGTGGCATCAGGCGGCAGCGGTGTGGCTGTCGTATCGGGCGGCGGGGTAGGTTCACCGACGCGACCGTTGATGAGCAACACCGTGCCAGAGGGTGCGAGACCCAGTGAAAAGGCTTCGCGGTTAGGATACTGGCGCAGTTGCAGATTTACACCGGGATCGAGCAAGATACGGGCGGTCGGTCCCGCTGTCGTCGGGGCGACGGTTGGCTGCGCGAGAATCACGACGTCATTGCCCGGTTGCTCGGTTGGCTGAGGCTGGACGGGTGCTTGTGTTGGCGCGGAAGTCGGTCCGACGGCGACTTCGGTGCTGCCCGCAATCGTGCGGGCGAGGCTGACGGTCGGCAGTGTGATCACTTGCGCGCCGTCCGTGCCATCGACAGCGACGGCGCTGTAATATAGCCCGCCGTAAAGATCGCCCGGCATAGATAGGGCTGCTTCGCTGGTCGTGCCGTCGGCATTGGTCGAGATGACGATGCTTTTATCGCTGGCTTCGACCAGCGCCGAATCAGAACTTCCGGCGGCAACGTCGCCAACGAGGGCGCTGCCGTTGTCGTAGGAGGCAGAGGTTGTTGCAGCGCTGGTTGCGTTGATCAGCGTAAAGACCGATGTCTCGGCATTGACCGCGCCCAGTTCGTCCGCCATCACGTTTGCGGTCGGTGCTTCAGCACTGCCACTTAAGAGCACGGTCTGATAATCATCTGCCGTGACCGTGAAGGTCGATGTGACAATTTCGTTGTTCGTTCCGGCAGTGTGGGCAGATAGGGCATAGGAGCCGGTCGGAAGGGCGATAAATCCGGTCGCGTCGCCGAAATCGAGCGCAGGTGCGACCAGCGTATTGTTCAGATACGCATCGACCGAAGGCGCGCCGGCAACACCATGCACGAAACGGACATAACCCGCATCACCTTCCGGCTGCGTTCGTGCTGCCAAAAGCAGCGTTTGCGCCGAGTCGCCGGTGCCGTAGACCAGCAGCACGTAAGATGTACCGCTGTCGAGGCTGGAGGATTGCGCTGGAATCAGCGCATCGCTAATGGCTTGACCCGCGGAGACGACGGCGAGATCGTAGGACATCGCCGGGAGATCAAGTGTCCCATAGGGCTGATTGTACTGTAAGCCGGGGATCACCGGACGTCCATCGGCGAGGATCACGTCTACGGATGATGCGCCTGCAATGGCGTGAACAGCGGTGAAGCGCGCTTTGCCCAGTGCCAGCGGGTTGAGATCATCCTGATAGACAGTGAAGACCGACTGTGACGCCGATGCTGCGACCAGTGTGAGCGTCGTGCCGCCAGCGGGATTGATCTCTTGTTCCCACAGAGGGGCGGTAGCTCCTGCTTGCGTGACGCTGATTTGGTGCGCGCCTGCCGGAACTTCAATGTAGGTCGTGGCGGTGCCGTAGCTCAAATTGCTGGCAGCAGGCTGCCCGTCGATGGACACGTCAATCGCTGCTACGCCCGGAATCGCGTGGACGAAGCGCAACTGCGCCGTACCCCCTTCCTGCGCCAGTACTGGAACCGCGATCAGCAGGAGTGCCAACGCAATTAGGAAAAGCCGTTTCAGATTGAATTGCATAATTTTGCTCCCTTCGCTTTTGCAGACGCGAAAATCAAGTGCCTTCTTCCCATTGGCTGAGATATTTCGCTTGCTCCGGGGTGAGTGTATCGATCCGAACGCCCATTGCTTCGAGCTTGAGGCGGGCGATCTCTTTGTCAATGTCTTCCGGAACGGTGTAAACGTTCGCTGATAGCACGTCATGGTGCTTGACCATGTATTCGGCGGCGAGCGCTTGATTCGCAAAACTCATATCCATCACGCTGGCGGGATGTCCTTCAGCGGCGGCGAGATTGATCAGGCGTCCTTCACCAAGTAGGTAGATCGATTTACCATCGACCTTGTATTCCTCGACGAACGGGCGAACTAGCTTCGGATCGCTGCCGCTCATTTCGCGCAAGCCGGGGATGTTGATTTCGACGTTGAAGTGACCGGAATTCGCCAGCACCGCGCCGTGCTTCATCTTGGTGAAATGGCGCGTGTCCAAAACGTGCATATCGCCGGTTGCCGAAATGAAGATGTCGCCAATCGGCGCGGCTTCTTCCATCGGCATGACGCGGAAGCCATCCATCGTTGCTTCGAGTGCGCGCAGCGGATCAATTTCAGTGACGATCACGTTCGCGCCCATGCCGTCAGCACGGCTGGCGATACCCCGGCTGCACCAGCCGTAGCCCGCGACGACGATCACGCGCCCGGCGAGCAGCAGGTTGGTCGCGCGGATGATACCGTCGAGCGTGCTCTGCCCCGTGCCGTAGCGATTATCGAACAGGTGCTTCGTATTGCTGTCATTGACGGCAATCACGGGGAATTCCAACGCGCCATCGGCTGCCATCGCGCGCAGACGAATGACTCCGGTGGTCGTTTCTTCCGTACCACCGACGATCCCGTCGAGCAGTTCGCGGCGTGTCTTGTGGATTGTGCCGACGAGGTCAGCACCGTCGTCCATCGTGATGTGCGGCTGATGGTCGAGCGCGGCTTTGATGTGATCGTAATAGGTGCTGTTGTTTTCGCCCTTGATGGCGTAGACCGGAATCTCGTAGTGGGAAACCAACGACGCCGCGACGTCATCCTGCGTCGAAAGCGGGTTCGATGCGCACAACACGATGTCCGCGCCGCCCATTTGCAGGGTGTGCATCAGATTCGCGGTTTCGGTCGTGACGTGCAGGCAGGCGGAGACGCGCATTCCCTGAAGCGGCTTTTCTTTGGCGAAGCGCTCACGAATGGCGCGCAGCACGGGCATCTCATGCTCTGCCCACTCGATCCGAAAGCGACCGCCGGTCGCCTGTTCGAGTTCTTTTACGTCGTGTTCAACGGTCATATTAGCTCCTAGCTCATTGGAAGGGTTAGTGCCCCAAAACGTGGGGATTTTAGCACATGCGAATAGATTTGTCGTTATATCAGGATCAAAGTTCGGGTGCGACCAGCGTATCCAGCACGCCTTCGTCGTCGAATTGAGTGCGGAAGCGCGCGACGAATGCTTCGGGTGTGAAGTGGTGACTTTGCGTCCCGACTTGTTCGAGTACATAAGTCGCGCACAGCGCGCCCATTTCACCGCAGACTTTCAGCGGCAGACCGCGCGCCATGCCGGTCAATAATCCAGAGCGATAAGCATCACCGACGCCGGTCGGGTCTTTAATCTCGCTGGGCGCGAACACGGGGACATTGATTTCGTCGCCGTTGGTGTAGATCACTGAGCCTTCGCGCCCGTGCGTGACGATCACGATCTCGACTTGATCACGCAGGTCGAGCAGGGATAGCCCGGTTTTGCTGCAAACCATTTCTTTTTCGTAAGCGTTGACGACCAGTATGTACGCGCCGTCGATCAAACTGCGCAGTTCGCCGCCGTTGAGGCGCGGTACCTGTTGGCTAGGATCAGCGACGAAGCGAATACCACGCTGGCGGCATTCTTCCGCGAGGTTGATCATCGCTTGGGGATCGTTAGGCGAAATGACGACCAGTTCCGGCGTGCTGCTGCTGGCATCGGCAAGGCTGAAGTCACGCGCGTAAGCCATCGCACCGCTATAGAACGAGGCGATCTGGTTATTGTCGAGGTCGGTATTCGCAAAAAACGACGCGGTGAACACATCGTCGATCTGG
>JBBSNT010000185.1:0-8478 GCA_038260485.1 Aggregatilineales bacterium
CTTGCCACTGCTGGCAAAAATCATCGACATCACAGAACAGCGCGAGTAAACTCATATTGGGATACCTTTCGTGT
Organism: Aggregatilineales bacterium; assembly: GCA_038260485.1. Lineage (GTDB taxonomy): Bacteria > Chloroflexota > Anaerolineae > Aggregatilineales > Phototrophicaceae > Flexifilum. The sequence goes on from JBBSNT010000185.1 coordinate 75, forward strand.
TAGGGGTAACACGAAGCTTAACCGCTTCTTGTAAGGTATCCCACCCCTATCCGAAACTCAGGTTATTTAATGCCTTGCGGAAATTCCACGATCTCACTGACTTCAACGCCGCGTTCGAGCAATTGTTCGCGTACCTGACTCACATCATTGACGACGAGATGGAGTCCCTTCAGCGAACCGGGCTGCATGGCGGAAATAGCGCCCATCCCTGTTCCGAGCAGAATTGAACAGCCTGAACCGGGTGGGGTGAGCTGGATGACCCGCATCGTTTCGCTCGGCTGAACGTCATGATCGAGGTGAAAGCCGATCTGTTCGACGTAGAACGTCTTCGCGCGATCCACGTCGGAAACCGGCAGCGGCACAAGTTCAAGTTTCATCGTTAGTTCGTTGACTGGGTTGTTCTCGCTCATAATGCAACGCCTCTTTTGATAAATGACGTTACAGGATAGATCGGTCGCCTTATTTGGGGACGCGGAAGGTGAGATGAATCACGCCGGGTGCTTGAGAGACGCTGGCGATTTCGAGTTCGACGGGTTCGATGCCGATGTACTCGAACGGGGGCGCGCCTTTACCGAGCAGAACAGGCACGTAGTGAAGCGAGAGTTCGTCCAACAGCCCCGCCTGCAAGCATTGGCGGGCGATATTCGGGCTGTTCAAGGCAATATGCTTATCGCCAGCGGTGATTTGTGCCTGTTTGATGGCGCTGTCTAAGTCGGTAAAGAACGCGCCGTTGAATGCCTGATCCAGTTGGGGCGGATCATGTGTCACGACATAGACTGGCACGTGAAGTGGATGCTCGCCGTTCCAGCCGTGCGCATGGTTATAGGTACGCCTGCCGCTGACAATCACGCCAACGGTTTGTGCTGCCTGCTCGCGAATCTCCTCTTGAATATCTTGCGGCGCGCGGCTCGTTTGGTTGGCGCTGAAATACCACTCAAACAGGCGCATACCGTTTTCGCCCATCGGCAGGTCGGGGCTGTCATTGGCGCCCGCGACGAAGCCGTCCAGCGAGGTGGTGATGTCGAAAATAACTCTTCCCATGCTGTGTATCCTTTCGTTATTGACGGCGTGCCAATTTGTCTGGTTTATCGAGTCTTTTCTAGAACTTTTGTATCGTAACCCAACAAAAGGAAGTGGTCTTGTAAAAAATGGCAAATATTCTACGCGGACACAGTTTCGGACGACCTTACGCGGTTCATTTGAGCGGGCGTATAGCCCGTGAAGCGCTTGAGCGCTTTGGTCAGGTGAGGCTGATCGAAATAGCCGAGTTGATCGACTACGTCGAGGATCGAGACGCCTTGCACTAGGAGCGCCGCTGCCTGCTGCGCGCGTTCGACCTGACGAATGTGATTGTGACTCACGCCTGTCGCGTGCAAAAAGCGATGGCGCAGCGTGCGCGACGAGAGCGCCTGCAGTGGCTGATCTTTCAACGCAGCGCTGACCACCGGATCACGCATCAAGGCGTCATCGCGGACGAGGCGGTCGATAAATGTCTCAACGTTGTCATAGCTAGGAAGCTGCCACGCCGACCCCTTGAGCCAGAAGGTACGGCTCGCGGCGGCGGGCAGCGGTGTCTCGACGTTCAGAAAATCTCTCACGGGCAGATGGGGTATAAACGTGCCGAGCTTAAATTTGATCCAGAGAATCTCCGCATCTGCCCCCCACGAGGCGATGCCCGCCGTCGTCAACGAGCCGACAACGAGCGCCTGCGTGCTTCCGTGATGTTTCACAAAGACCATGTGCCAGTGGCTTTCGGCAGGGCGAACCGTCTCGCCCTCTCTGAGCGTCCAGCCGTGCGTCACCGTTTCAACGTAAGGCGAGTCCGATGCTCTTTCCTCGTAGACGATGCTCATACGTTTGCCCTCGTTGATCCGGTTTTCGGCAGCGATTCAATCCTTTAATTTAAGCACATGCGTTCTGATTAAACAAGGGGTCTTTAGCCTATGGCGCGCCTGAGCACGTCACAGGCGGGGCAACCGCCGCCCGGACGCTCAATGGCATAGCCCGCCATCGGGTCGGTGGCGCTATAGGTCGTGAAATCCACGTTCCAGACGATCATCATCTCGACACGCCCGCTTGAGCGCGCGACCTGCACCGCCTGCCCTAACCAGTCCGCCTGCTCCGCGACGGTTGTATTGCCCGCCCAACCGAAGTTCCCCGGCAGCGCGCCATAGCCCTCAGGCGAGAGATAGCCGAGTTCGGTGAAACAGAGCGGCTTATCGCTGAACTCCGGCGGCACGCGGCTGATCACGCCCGCGAGGTAGTAGGTCGGGTAGCTGCCGCGCGGATCACCGGCGCTGCTGGTGGGCGAGACGATGCCGTCGTTGTGATGCAGCCCGACGCAGTCGAGATAATTCGCCGCGCCCGCCGCTGCCATCTGCTTGAAGAAGATGTCGTCGTTACAGCCGCCTGTATCGCAGCCGCTGCCGCCGAAAAATCCAGTTGGCGCAGGCGCGGCGCTGATCACGATGGTCTGCGGCGCTCTAGCTTTGATAGCGGTGTAGGCGGCGGCGAGCAACTGGGTGTAATTCGCGCCGTAGATCGTTCCGGCGGGCCATTCATGATCAATGTTCGGCTCGTTCCAGACTTCAATGGCGTCCGCACCGAGCGCCGCCACGTCCGCGACGAAAGCGGCATAGCTCGCCGCGTAGCTGCCTAGATCGCCCATCTGCCCTTTATCCCCAACGATGCCGAGCAGGATTTTAAAGCCATGATCGTGGGCAGATTGAATCGCGCCGGCGAGTTCCTGATGAGCGTCCTGCCCAACGTAGAAGCGATGCTGAAGTTTGATCCACGTCATGCCCGCGCTGCGCGCGATGTCGAAGGCGCGCGGCGTCAAGTCCATGATGTGCCCGCCGAGCGCAAATGACGTGGATGCCACGCGAACGACAGGCGGTTGCGTCGGTTCGAGCGCCGTGACGACCAAGCGATTGCTGTCAATCCAGATGACGAGATAGAGCGCATAAATCCAGCCTTCCTGCCCATCCATCAGCCGTACCTCGTACCACTGATTATCCCATGAGCGCCCGATCAGAAAGAGCGGCGTACTGGATTGCAGCGGCCGAATCATCGGGAAATCGTAGCCGGGACCGCTGAGTAAATCGACCAACTGTTGGCGGTTCGTGCTGACGGTCGCGTCACCTCTCGTGGTGCCAAGCGCAGCGCTTGGCGACGGCGTCCACGTCGGCGAGGGCGTATTGGTCGGTGTCGCAACAATCGTGGGCGGTCGTGGGGATAAGGTGTCGGTGATCGTCGCGCTGGCGATTGCCGTCGGGCTTGGGGTAGTCGTTTGCTGTTCGCTGGGCAGATCGGTTATCACAATCGTGGGGGGAATTGTCTTCGCAGCGGTGGGCGGCAGCGCGCTAGGAACACTGGTTACCGTAACAGTCGGCTTAGGGGCATCCGTCGGAATAGGGGTATTGGTTGCTGTCGCGGCAGCCGTTGGCAGCACCGCGAGCGTTGGAATCGCGGAAGACGTTGGCGGCGCGGCGGTACAAGCGGTGAGCAGGATCAGAAGAAGCGGCAGCGTTACGGCGGCTTTGAGCAACAGTATTTCTCAATCGACAGATCGACGAAACAATCTGCGATTCTAGCACGAGAACAAGACTCGAAAGCATGACGTTAGTAACGCTAAGCATCCATTCTGTGTTTTGCGCTGGCTCGTTTTGGATGATCTTTACGGGATTACCCGATTGTTGAGCATGTCATTGACCGACTTGACCAAGCGGCGCAGTTCGGCTTCGAGGTCATCAGTGATGCCTTCTTGAATGGCAGCGTCGCGGAACAGGTCGCGGGCTTCGCGCAGATAATCCTGCCCTTTACGCATCCGTGTGATTCCGGCGCGCATCTGCGTGCGTGCGTCACGGCTGATGGGACTCGTGTACGAGTTCGGGAAATCCCAGCCGTGCAGCGACGCGACATCGTGCAAGCCGTCGATGAAGTCCTGCGCTGATGTGATCTGGCGTACCGCGCCCAACTGCAAAAGTTCTTGCAGCGCGGGACTCAGCGTCGGCTCGACGCCGAAATCCAACGAATTCACGTCCTGATAGCGCGCCTCGACGTCACTAAGCGACCCCGGTTGCGGGCGCAGAGTCGTCTTTTGGGGCGAAAGCCCGGTGAAAATTGAGTACAGGATGCCGACGCACAAGTTATGCACGTCCATGCACATCAATTGGGCGTGTTCGGCGTTCTTGCTGTCAACCGACCGTGAACTGTTGAAGTCAATGATGCGCAGGTGGATGCCATCCCAGTAGAGATGCTCCAACTTGTGATCAAGATAGGCGATATTGAGCTTGTGCATCAGCTTGAGCGTCTCGGCAAATTGGAGCGCCAGCGCTAAGCCTTCTTCGGTGGGCAGGCGCAGGCGTAAGCCCGCTTTATCAGGACGCATCTGATAGAACAAGTTCTCATTGCGCGGCAAGTTTTCCAGGGTGAGATAGGGACGCCACTCGCGTTCGCAAAAGCTATCCTGCGCGCCTGTGAAGCCGATCACATCACGCCCGAAGGAATCGATTTCGCCGCTGACGGGTGCTTCGGTCTGTGACGAGACGTAACCGCAGTCGATCAAGTTGACGGTATGCGGGCTATCCGCCAGCCGCATCAGCAGGTCAGCTTCGTTGGCGAAGGCGCGGAACTCCCAGCGTGGTTCAGTCCCCTGCGTCACGTGTTCGGGGCGCATCACTTTGAAGGCGACGCTCTGCCCGCTGCGCCGATCTTGCGCTTCCAGCACGCGCGCATAATGCCCCAGCGCGAACGTGTCGATAAAATTGTCTACTCGGTAGAGATCAACCAGCTTTTTCATAAGAATCCGATTATATATCCCAAGTCCGGTTTGGGATATGGTCAGACTCTACCATTTCTACCTCCTGCCGAATAGGGCGTTTTTGTGGTTCTCGGCGGGGGCAGCGCCTCGTCACGCAGCCAATGGCGCGGCTTCGCTAAGGCTTGCGCTAGGGCTAGCGCTGCCGCTTGCATCAACCATAAGCATCGGACTCAGACGATTGGTGTATACTGTGCTTAAAGTCAAATAGGGATGTCTAGGATTGCCCGCTGAAGCGGGTGAATTTCGCGCGACTAGAGCGAATTCAACGTGTTTTCCCGGCATTTTAAAAAGGCTTTTAACGATTGCATAACCTGCGCTTGCTTCGGCAAGCGCCTTCAGTAGAATAAGAACTGTACAACTATTCGGAGGGACACCGCATGGGCGGTTCGGATCGCGGAATTCGTCTTCGCAGCAGCGCACATACAAGCATCGGTCAAGTACGCGAAAACAACGAAGATAATGTGCGTCTGTGGACGGATGATGAATACGTGGTCGCCGTCGTCGCCGATGGCATGGGCGGCGCGGTCGCGGGTGAAGAAGCAAGCCGCATCGCCGTTGAGGCGATTGAGCAGGGTAAATTCCTCGCCACTCCTGATGAAACGCCGCTCGGCTTGAGCGACGATGAAGTCGTCAACTGGCTGAGCGATACCATTCGCAGTGCTAACACCAACATCGTTCACCGCGCGTCAGACAACCCCGAACTGCGCGGCATGGGCACGACGATGACGCTAGCGTTCGTCCACAACAACCGCGCGATAATCGCGCACGTGGGTGACAGCCGCGCCTATCTCGTCGATGGACGGTCGAGCCGGATCACCCAACTCACGGCGGATCACAGCTTTGTCGAAGCGCTGGTCGCCGCCGGACATTTGACCCACGAACAAGCCGAAGAACACCCTATGCGCAATGTGCTCTATCGCGCACTGGGACAGAGCGATGACATCGACGTAGACGTATATGAAGCGAACCTGCGCCCCGGCGACCGTCTTGTCCTGTGTTCCGACGGCTTAACCCGTCACGTCAAACCGGGCGAGATCGCATCGCTGACGACCAAACAGACGGATCCCGATCTTGCCAGCCAAGCGCTGATTGACCTCGCTAATTCGCGCGGCGGCGAAGACAACGTCAGCGTCATTATCGTCATGCTCGACGGTCAACAAACTAACGACGATACCGACGAACTCAAAGACATTTTCCTGCTTGATGATACACAACGGCTGCCAACTCAAAATCATGTCGTCGATACGGTCGAAGTGAACGTTGCCGACGATGACGATACCCTCAAGATGGATAACTCCGGCATGGTGACTTTCCAGACCAGCGCCGCCCCGGACAGCGAAGGACGCGATACCCGCGCTCCCGACCAGTAAATCGCATCATTTCCTGCGTGACCCACCGATTGACCGTTTACAAACTGGCACATCACGCAAGCGCCTGTGCTACGAGAGCCGCTTGAGCGTCAGGCTGCCGTAAAAAAGCGTCAAGCCGAAATGCTCGGTGAGCATTTGCAACGGGCTGCGGTGCTGATCTCTGCCAGCGGCGAAGCTGACCAGCGTCGTCACGACTGCATCGTCGTAAGCATAGCTGCGCCAACGGGCGTCGCAGCGGAGTTCAAACGCAGCATCGCCCGCTGTGCCGCCAAAGACGAGTGTTTGTCCCCAACCGCGCAAATCGAGGCGGTCGAGCGTGATCAGTGTGTCGGCGGGCAAGTCGAGCAGAGCAGAAAAGGCGGCGGTCGAAGAGGCGTTGTTCATCGACAGGCTAGAGATCGTCGCTGGTGCTGCTGGCTGACGCGCCGCCGAGATCAGCTTCGATGTGTTCGGGAGCATCGCCCTTCATCAGCCGCTCCGTGACCTCGCCAAACGCCGGATCGCTGACCGCTTCGTCCTGCCCAAGTTGGTGCATCATGCGCCCCAGTTCGCGCGAGTCGCCGCCTTCCATAACCGAAAACATCTCATTCGAGGACATATTGGCGTAGTCGCGCGACGGCTTCTGAATCGCCACGCGGCTGATCAAGCGGGTGAGATCGTGACTGCCGCAGTTCGGGCAGGTGTGCGCGTGCGCCGCGCTGGCGGCGTCATAATCCTTATAGGACTTATAGAAAAGCGCTGATTTGCGTCCGCATACATTGCAGCGGTAATCGTAAACTGGCATAATCGCCTCCGTTAAACCTGTGCGTTATTATACTGAAAGCTTTTTTCATGCTCAATGATCCGCCGCCAGAGCGCCGTAAACAGCATCCGCTGGAGCGTGATCCTGTTCGTCCACCCGCCCCGCCTTCTTCACCCGATAACCCGCAATCAGAGCGCCAACCACGACCAAGCCAGCAGGTCACGCTGCACATCCCGTCGGTGCGCCCCACCGTAACTTATGCGCTGATCGCCATCAACGTGCTGATATTCGTAATCCGCGCGTTTTCGCCGCAGCTTGACGAGCAGTTGTTCTTGTGGGGCGCGAATAACCCGATTGCGGTGCTGACAAACGGCGAAATCTACCGCCTGTTCACGTCGATGTTCCTGCACGCCAGCATCTACAATTCGTTGGGCGGCTACGAACTCGCCAACAGTCTGCACCTGATCTTCAATATGTATATCCTCTACGTAATCGGCATTCAGGTCGAGCGCTTGTTCGGTCACCTGCGCTTCATCCTGATTTATCTGCTTGGCGGATTAGCGGGGTCGGTCTTGAGCGCGGTGCTGAGTTCCGGCAACGTGTATTCGGTCGGGGCGTCAGGCGCGATCTTTGCGGTGCTGGCAGCGCAGTTCGTCTACCTCTACCAGCATCGAAAGCTGCTTGGCGCGCGAGGACGCGCGCAGATGCAAAGCCTGCTTATGCTGGGCGTGATCAATCTGGTATTCGGGGCGCTTTCGACCGTGCAGGGCAGCGCCATGCTGGTCGATAACTGGGCACATATCGGCGGCGTAATCGGTGGATTGGCGCTCACATGGGTGATTGGTCCGATTTACATCGTGCGCCGCCATCCTGAAAACCCGAACGAACTGTTGGGTGAGGACATCAACCCGCTGAAGCGGCGTTACGGGGCGCTATCGCTCTACGCGATTACCCTGATGGTGATCCTAATCGTCGCCCGGATTATCCCCTAGGCGGCGGCGGGCGTCGTCAAGTTCCCAACGCAAAATAGCCATCTGCTGCGCAACGTCCTTGTTCTCGCGGGCGAGGCGCGTGAGCACCGTCGAGAAGTGCAGCAGGATAACCAGCATAAAAACGATGGCGACCAAAAAGAGCGCGGCGGGTGGGTAGGTGATGACACCGAGCAGCGCGGCAATGCTATCTAAGAGCGGGCGAGAGACGCTGAGGATGATTAGAATGATCGTCGTCGCCAGCCAGAGCAGCGAATAATCCTCGCGCAGCTTGCGCTGGCGCACCAGCTCTAGCACGAACAACAGCCCCGCGACCGAAGCCGCCAAGCCGAATAGAGTCGCCCGGTCGATCATGATAAAGACTCCCTAGCTGTTCGCACTTAGCTGTCTGCTAAAACCCTAAATAAATTCTGATCGACTTTGAACTGATTCAAGCTTTTGCGTTGCTCACAAAACCTCACCCCCGACCCCCTCTCCATGC
>JBBSNT010000186.1:0-8469 GCA_038260485.1 Aggregatilineales bacterium
GGTGGGGTCGTCGTTGTAACCCGTTGCTAACGTATCCATCGCATCGAAGCCAGCAATGGCGTAGTCTTGCAGCACTGCTTCGACGCCGCCTGTGAGCACCATATCGGCGCGCCCATTCTTGATCATCTCGCTGGCTTCGCCGACCGATTGTGTTCCGGCGGCGCATGCCGTTGAAGGCGCGAGCAGCGGTCCAAAGGCGCGGAAGAAGCGGCTGACGTAATGTCCCGGCATGTTCGGCAGCGAATTGATTAGCGTCAGCGGGTTTGGCTTGCGGAAGCCGGATGTTTTGTATTTGAATGTGTTCTGTTCCGCCATTTCGTGCGCACCGAGCGTCGTACCAACGACCACACCGACTCGCTCACCTTCTTCTTCGATTAACTGCGCGGATAAACCCGCATCATCAATCGCGAGGGTTGCGGCGGCGACGGCAAAATGGGATGCGCGCCCCATACGGCGGGCTTCTTTTGGCTCAATCCAGTCTGTCGGATCGAAACCGCGCACCTCACCCCCGATTTTGATCGGTACATGTTCCACATTAATCGTCTCAATGCGGCGGATGCCCGATTTTCCAGCTTTGAGGCTCTCCCAGAGGGTTTTCACCCCACCGAGTGCCGTCACCGATCCCATGCCTGTAATTACGACGCGCGGGCGTCCATTACGTAAGAGTTCCATACTCTTGCAGCGACAGCGATTGCCGCTTACCTCCTCTCGATCTGTTCCTGTTCTTTCAATCCTGCTTCAATTGCTTGGATGACACGTCCCGACACAGCCTTACGTGCCTGACCGATTGCATTTTTGATCGCATTGTCGTTGGAACGACCATGTCCGATGATAACAACACCATTCACTCCTAAAAGGGGCGCGCCACCGACCTCAAAAGGATCAACTCGCTTATAAACTCGTCTGAAGGCGGAACGCGCTAATAAACCACCGAGTTTCGAGATCGTATCTGCCATGAGTTCATCGCGGATCAAGGTGCCCATTACGCTGGATGTGGCTTCCAGAGACTTCAGCGTAATATTCCCCACGAAGCCGTCTGCGACGACGACATCAGCACCGCCTTTGAGCATTTCCCTCGGTTCGATGTTGCCGATAAAATTCAAGGGCAATGCCGCAATCAAGGGAGTTGCGGCGTGCACGAGTTCGTTGCCTTTGCCTTCCTCTTCGCCATTGGAGAGCAGAGCGACCCGTGCGTCGGGCTGCCCTAAAGTGGTGGCATAAATTTTGCCCATCAGCGCAAACTGTGCCAGCCACTCTGGTTTCGAATCGGCGTTCGCGCCAACGTCCAGCAGAATCACCGTGCGGTCGAGCACGCGGACGAGACCACTCAGCGCAGGACGCTTGACTCCGGCAATTCGCCGTAGGGTGAACAGAGTAGCGATACTCAGTGCCGCGCCGGTATTGCCTGCTGTGACGAAGGCATCGGCTTTACCCGCTTTGACCAGATTCATGCCGACGTGCATTGACGAATCAGGTTTTGTTTTGCCGACGCTGCTTGGTTTATCCGTCATCGTGATGATGTCATTGGAGTGATAGATTTCGAGGTTCAGTCCGGTAACGTCGTGCTTGGTGAGTTCTGCTTCGATTCGAGCACGGTCACCAACCAGAAGGATCGTATCACCGAACTCGCGCGCGGCGAGCACCGCCCCGGCAACATCGGGCGCGGGACAATTGTCAGTGCCCATCGCATCAAGGGCGATTCGCATGATTTCACCTACTCGATTCTTTGCCAATAGACCCTTATCGTACCCGACTTTTACGCGCCTTTAAAGGATTGACATCGGTTTTGGCGCATGTATAATACCCTTCGAAAGCACGCCCCGGTGGCGGAATGGCATACGCGGCAGGTTGAGGGCCTGTGTCCTTAGGACGTGGAGGTTCGAGTCCTCTCCGGGGCAACAAAGTAAGAACCCACTTCGCAGAAGGTGGGTTTTTTGTTTGCAACGCTTTACGCTTCGTTGTACACTGCAAATGAGCGGATTCTTTACGCAGGAGATCGATTTGCATGAGCAGTGACGAAACGCAATCGGCTCTATCACGAGCTTTCGAACTCGTCGAAAATGGGAATTACGAGGAAGCACGGATGATCCTCGATCCTATTCTCCAAAAAGACAAAAATAACGCGAACGCATGGTGGATTTATGCTCATGCAGCCACCGATCCCGATGTGGGACGCGAAGCACTCGAAAATGTACTTCGCATCGACCCCACTTATCCCGGCGCTTCCGAACTGATCGCTATAGCGCGTGAGCGCTATGCGCCTCAGACGGAGACGCCAGTAGCTGCCGCACTCCCTGCCTCAATGCCAGAAGCGCCACCAAGCCTTCCGGAAGCTGAATTTGCTGCACCAGAGCGGCGTATACCCGCGTCTGCTGCGCCAGCGGACACGCAGGAAAATCCCGTCGTTAAATCGCGTTCGGGCAGTGGCATTGTTCCGCTGCTGGCGATTGCGGCGGTGGTGGTCGTCGTGGTGATATTGCTGCTTTTGCTCTTGCCGGGTGGAGGAACGGAATCGCCAACCCCAACAGAAGCGGCGGTCGATGTTGAGGCAACTTCATTAGCGATGCTGCCTGCGACCGAGGAAATAACGCCGGAGATTCTTCCTTTGCCTTTGGAAACCTCAATCTCCGAAGCAGCGACGATGGAAATCGTCGCCACCGAAGCATCCACGCGGCCGCCGACGGTCACACCGACTTTTACGCTTGAGCCGGGTGCCACTGAAGAAGCCGCTGCTGAATCGACGGACTTTGGAACGATTGCCGCTGTCCTGTCACAGTTCCCCCTCACCGAAAACGGCTTAGGTGTCGTTGAATCCGGTTTGGGGAACACGCTTCAGGCGAATGTATGCACGACGCCGGGGCGAGAAATGCGGACGCTGCTACCGCAAGTGATGAACGCGCTAGCGCGTGAAAGCACGTCCGTTGATTCAAGTGTTGAAGCAATTGGTGTCCAGTTGATCAACTGCGCTGATAATATCGACCTGCTGCGTGTAGCGGTGGATCGGGCATCGGCGTTGGCTTATGCCGAGGGCAACTTGACCGATGCCGAATTTACGAAGCTCTGGCAGCCTCAGTAATTTTTTACGACGCTCAGAATCAAAAGGAGATGCTCTCGGCTGAGTGCATCTCCTTTTCGTTACGTTAGTACATTAGGGCTATTCATGGTAGCCGGGTAGATGGACGATGAAGTGCGTCCCTTTGCCCAATTCGCTTTGGACTTCGATGGTGCCGTGATGCCCTTCGACCACGCTATAGCAGACGAACAAGCCCAGTCCGGTGCCAGTTGCCTTAGTGGAGAAGAAAGGATCAAAAATTTTGTCGAGGTCTGCTGCTGGGATGCCATGCCCGGTGTCGATGAACTCGATCACGGCATCGTCTCCAATGGTTGAAGTTTTGATAGTGAGTTTGCCGCCGCCTTCCATCGCCGCCTGTGCGTTCAGCGCCAAGTTCATAAAAACCGCTTCTAGTTGATCCTTGCTGCCGAACACGCGCGGCGTAGCGCCAAAATCTGTCTTAATCTCGACGCGCTCATGCTCAAAGAATTTGTAATTTAGCTTCACAATCCCTTCGAGCGTATGCGTGACGTCTAACGGGCGCAAGTTCGCATCTTGACGTGCAAAGTCGAGTAAATTGCGAACAATCCGTCGGATTCGGTCAACATGCTCCTGAATCATCTCAATATCTTGGAAATCGATCTGGACGCCGCTGTCTTTCAGCTCGTCAACTAAGCGCTCTAGCAGTAGCCCAATGGGCATAAGCGGATTGTTAATCTCATGGGCAATACTGGCGGCAAGGTGTCCAATTGAGGCAAGTTTTTCCGAGCGAATCAATAACTGCTGCGCGGATTGCAGTTCTTGCGTCCGGGCGGCGACCATATCCTCAAGGTGAAGGGCGTAGTTTGCCTGAATCTGGTAAAGCTGAGCATTACGCAATGCCAGCGCCGCTTGTCTGCCGATCCCTGTGAATAGGCGCAAATGGTTGTCGTCGTAACTCTGATTTTGGCTGAGCAGCGCGAGCAGCCCTAGACGCTGCTCGCCGTGTTCAAGGATGACGGTCATACCACTGCTGTAGTGCTTAATTCCAAGAGAATCATCTTCCCAGAGCACAGCTGATCCAGCGCTCAAGCAGCGTTCGACAAAGTGCTGATTGAGAACAGGCGCAGGTGAATCGCCGCGAGTATGTCTGACCTGTTCAGCAATTTGGCTTTGTTCGTCGAGTAGGTGGATCGCTGCGGCATCTCCCGGCAGCAGTTCGAGCATCAGGTCAACGATCAACTTGAGCAGTTCACGGAGTTCGAGGTGTTGATTAAGCTGTTCGCTGACGTGGAGAAGTGCTTCAAGCTGCTGAGTTCGGCGGTGGAGGGCGTCTTCAAGCTGGCGGGCGCGAATCTTGCTTCGGGCGCGCGCCAAAAGTTCCTGCGGCGCGAAAGGCTTCTCCAAGTAATCATCCGCGCCGAGGTTCAAACCACGTTCGACATCGGCAGGTGAGGTGGCGTTGGCAGTAATGACAATGGTCGGAATATTGGCGGTCTGCTCATCTTCGCGCAGAAGCCGGAGTACCTCGAAGCCGTCGATCCGTGGCATACGAATATCGAGCAGGATTAAGTCAGGCAGGATATTCTTAGCAGTTTCTACCGCCGAAAAGCCGTCATTGACTCGTTCGACTTGATAACCATCTCGTTCGAAGATGTGCTGAAGCATAATTGTCGTATTGATTTCATCATCAGCGACCAGCACAAGCGGCGCTTTTTGGGGTTTCATAAGTCACCTAACCCGGTATTTGGCTTTGGAACGTGCAATGTTAAAATTTACCTTCTCATATCATAAATGTGAAACTAGTTGTGATGCAAAAACAAAATTTGCGCGATTTTAGAAGGTCACTGCTGCTAGGCATCGGTATTGGAGTTCTGATGGCGCTCATTTTTGCGGCAGGATTTCTCTTACGTGATTTTGTTCGCTTACCAACAGTCGTCGCAGCAGCGGGGGAGGGCTATCCTTTGCTCGACGAAGTGCAGGGACTGATCGACCGACACTATGTACACGCACAGCCCCCAGAGAAAGAGCGCGAATATGCGGCGATTCGCGGGATGTTGTCATCGCTGAATGATCGCTTCACGTTCTTTATCGATCCACCCGTCGCAGCAAGTGAATCGGATGTGCTAGCAGGAACCTACGGCGGCATCGGCGTGCAGATCAAGCGGAATGAGCAAGGCGAGATTGTCCTCTATCCCTACGATGGTAGTCCTGCGCTCGATGCTGGCATCGAAAACGGTGATATTTTGCGAGCGGTCAATGGCACTGTGCTTGACTCGGCGTCAGCGCAGGACAGCATCGATCAAATGCTGCGCGGGGAAGTCAAAGAAGGCAGTGGTGTTGAAATTACGGTGACGAAGGCGGCGACGGGTGAGGATTACACGACCTCTATTCCATTCGCTGTGATTAACGTGCCATCCGTGATCTGGCGGGTACTCACCGAGGATCAAGCGCTAGGTTACGTTCAGATCACGCGCTTTACCAGTAGGACGCCGGACGAACTCCGGTCTGCGCTCGAAGCATTGGCAGATCAAAACGTCACTGCGCTCGTGCTCGATTTGCGGGATAACACCGGCGGATTGTTGCAGGAATCGGTTGATGTGGCGAATGCTTTTATCGGCAGTGGCCCATTGGCGTTCGAAGTCGATAGCCAAGAGACACAAACGTTTAACGCTGATCCCGCGCTCAAGGCGACTGATCTGCCGATGGCGGTGCTGGTGAACGGATTAACAGCAAGCGGCGCAGAGTTGGTTGCCGGAGCGATCCGCGATGATGAGCGCGGCATCCTGATTGGTCAGAAGACCTATGGCAAAGGGACCGTTCAGCAGATTTTCCCGCTGTCGGACAGCTCGTCACTACATATTACTGCTGCGGAGTGGCTGACGCCTGATCGCAATGCACTTGATGGTGTGGGGCTGCAACCGGATGTCGTTATGATTCCGGATGTGCAGGGGCGTGATGTCGAATTGGGCGAGGCAGTACGGCAGTTGCAGGAGCGCCAAGTGGAAGCGACACCAGAAGTATCCAGCGCCGTTTGAGTCGATGATGCTTGAATGTATAAACGAATGCGAACGGGGAATAACCCGACGAGGTAGGACGATGAGTAGTGAAGGCATTAAGGTCATCTCGCGCAACCGCAAGGCGAGCCATGATTATCATTTAGAGAAAACGTTCGAGGCGGGGTTGGTTTTGCGTGGCTCGGAGATTAAGTCGATCCGTGCGAATCGGATCAATCTTCAAGAAGGCTTCGTCCAAGAACGGGAGGGTGAACTCTGGTTGATGGGTGTTCACATCTCACCTTACGAGCAGGGTGGCGTTTACGGCTACGTTGACTCGATGCGCCCCCGTAAGCTGCTGCTGCATAAGAAAGAAGTTGCGCAGATCATGAGCCAGATGCGCGAACGCGGTTATACAGTTGTGCCGACGATGGTTTTCTTGCAGCGGGGACGAGCCAAAGTCGAAATTGCACTGGCAAAAGGCAAGAAGCAGTACGACAAGCGCGCCGACCTTGCGAAACGCGACAGCGAACGCCAGATTAGGCAGGCGCTCAAGGAGCGTTCGCAGGAATGAAGCTGCAAACCTTATCTGATCAAGCGATGGATTAACAATGGCAGCGCCATATAGCAGCTGTGAAGATGTTTTAGCGGCGCTTAATTCCTTGATTTACACTATCCGCGAGCCGGACGTCAGCGCATTGACCAGACTCCTGCTGGTCGATCTGCTCGTCACTGACCCGACGATGCCCGCTGCTGATGAGGATGAAGCGCGCGGTTTTGCGCTGCGCGACCTGCTGACGTCAGAGATCAGCAGTGCTCTAGCTGAACAGTGGCGGCAGTTCGCGCTTGCTCCTATTGACCTTCACGCTCGTCTTGATCAAGTACAGGCGGCAATTGTGCGCGAACGCGCGGTTATGCGCGCCACTGCTGGCGTGGAGCAGCCTCTATTACCGTTACGTTTGTGTTGACCTAAATGTTTCAGTTGAGGAGCTAGCGGAGTGCTATGGTATCGAGGTACGCACGATCCGTCGCTATGTTGGGGTAGGGGCACGTTACCTGACCCGACGCCTGATCGAATTAGAGCAGAAGGCACGGCGTGAGCAACAGCGGCGACGCTTGTTGGCTGCATTACCCTACAGCGTAGCGTTGCCATTAGTGGGTCGTACACATTTACTCGATGAACTGGAACATCTGCCGCTAACGCTGTATCCATGTCACATCCTCGTGACTGGGATGAGTGGCGTCGGTAAAACGTCGTTCGTTCAGGAACTGCTGCGCCGCTTCATTGAACGCGATCAACTGGATCAATTGGTGTGGCTCGATGAACCAAAGTCGATCCAGTTCGTGCGCGAGCGTCTCGCGGAAGTATTCCTGCGCGAAGGTGGAGCAGTGAGCCTGCGCGAATATCTGCTCATGTATCGCGTAGCAGTTGTGATCGATGGGTTTAGCGCCTTGATAAGGCAGGCGGATGCGCTCGATGCGCTGCTTCACGATTTGGGAGCGGCTGTCGTAGTCCTCATCAATTCTGTGAAGGTCGCTGTCGAGTTGTTCGCATTACACTTGCCACTACCAGATATCGATCCGAACGATGCGGTTGACCTACTCGCTGCGACACTTCGATTAAATCCGATTATTGAACTCGAACCGCGTGATTTTGAACGCTTGACTCATGACCTCGCTGCGCAGGTAGGAGGCAACCCACTGGCACTCAAACTGGCGGCTGGTTTTTGGGATTATACCAATTGGGATACGCTGCATACGGATGTACAAAGCGGACTTCTTAATCGCTTGTTTGATGCTCTCGATCCGGGACAGCAGCAAATTTGGGCGGCTCTGGCGTTGTTTTCGCGTCCAGCGCAGATCGTAGAACTTGAGTCGCTCTGGGGGTGTGGATCACACTGCCGGAGACTGCCCGCACCCTAACGGTGCAGAGCGAGGCTCAGCTTCTGCTCGGCAATATCAATCTGTGCCGCCGATTGGCTGAGTGCGCGTTTGCCCTTGTCGGCGATGATCAGGTCACTGAGCCAAGCCTGCATACAATTATCGTGCGCGCAGAGCAGAATCAGGGGGATCTCGCCGGAGCACATCGGGCGTTGACTCAAGTCGTTAATTTGCTGGAGCGCTTAGATGATTCGTTCGGGTTAGCGCGTGCGAAAACAAATCTAGTATCGGTCTTGATTCCGCTTGATAGAAGTCTGGACGCGAGTATTTGCTGGCGGATGCGGAGCGAATACAGCTCAATCTGGGTGATAAGATTGGGCTTGAAGTGACGCGCCATAATCGAGGAATTCTGGGCGGAGACATTGAACTGATTCAAACTTTCTGTGCGAACAAATGACGTAGGTTAATGAGCGCAAAAGCGAGATGATGAGCACCGAGAAAGTTGGCATCTTTGCGATCATAGCGAATGAGTAAGGCTCGGAACTTGTCAATCCAGGCGAA
>JBBSNT010000187.1:0-8297 GCA_038260485.1 Aggregatilineales bacterium
GGCGACCCATGGCTCGCCCCTACCGTACCGCTTGAGGAGTGAGCTATGCCCCAACCCAAGATCAAACCGCGCGTCCCCAAAGGGATGCGCGACTTCCTGCCGACCGAAATGATCAAGCGCGAATACGTCTTCAACATCGTGCGCGAGGTGTTTCACCTGTACGGTTTCGAGCCGCTGCAAACGCCGGTGCTTGAACTGCACGAAACGTTGATGGGCAAGTATGGCGAGGATGCCGAAAAACTGATTTTCACCGCACAGCACCCCGGCGGCAAGGAAGAACTGGCGCTGCGCTATGACCTGACGGTGCCGCTGGCGCGGGTCGTCGCCCAGTACCAGAACGAGATCACGCTGCCGTTCAAGCGCTACCAACTGTCTCCGGTGTGGCGTGGTGAGCGCCCTCAGCGCGGGCGCTACCGCGAGTTCTACCAGTGTGACGCGGACATCGTCGGCGTGGGCAGCATGGACGCGGACGCCGAAATCATCGGGCTGGTGGTGGCGGTGCTGAAGCGATTGGGCTTCGGGCAGTTCGTCGTCAAGATCAATAATCGCAAACTGCTGACCGCGATTGGTCAATATGCGGGCTTGCAGGGCGACGCGCTGAGCGACCTGTATCGCAGTATCGACAAGTTCGACAAAATTGGCGCGGACGGCGTGCGCGACGAGCTGGTCACGCGCGCTATCGCTGGCGACGTGGTGGCGAAGATGATGGACTTGATCACCGCGCGTAACCCCGGCTTGGAGCAGCTTGATTACCTCGAAGACGTGCTGCACGATTTGCCAACTGCGCACAGCGCGATTGCCGAACTGCGCGACCTGTCTGATCGCCTGAGCGACGCGGAGGTTTCGCTGCAAAACTACGAGTTCGACTTCACGATGGTGCGCGGCTTGGGCTACTATACCGGTCCGATCTTCGAAACGATCATCACTGACCCGAACCTCGGCAGCGTTACGGGCGGCGGACGTTACGACGACCTGATCGGCTTGTTCCGGGGCGAGAGTTTGCCGACGGTGGGGACGTCGCTTGGCATCGAGCGAATCATTGACTTGATGGACATCCTCAAACTGTATCCGGCGGAGATCGGCGGGACGGTGGTGCAGGCGTTGGTGACGGTCTTTGGCGAGGATACGCGCGCGGCAGCGACCAAACTGACCGCCGAACTGCGGGCGTGCGGCGTGCGTACTGAACTGTATTTGCAGGATAAGAACGTCGGCAAGCAGATCAATTACGCTGACAAAAAAGGGATTCCGCTGGTTGTGCTGCTCGGCTCTGAGGAGATGGCGCAGGGGGTGGTCAAGTTCAAGCGCCTGCGCGATGGCATGGAGATCACCGTGCCACGCGCAGAGGCGGCGGCGAAAGCGCTCGAACTGCTCTAAAGCCTCTCGGCGAAGGCGGTCGAGGTTGGGGACATGGCACGCCGTGCCCCGATGCTTCTCCCTGCTCGCAGTCTTTTCTTTCCTCGATTCGAGAACTCGTGTTTTTGGTGCTGCGCCTTTACTTTTTTGCGTCAAAATCCATGTTACGATGATTCAAAGTAAGCATCGTGCTAACTACCAGAATCCCGATTCCGCGTGGAATGCGCTCGCTTGGCGAGACAACATGCCTTTACGGGCAAATCTACCCTATGTAATCGTCTGGATGTGACCACGATAGGATTAATAAGGGGACGCGATGAGTGACCAGCCGCAATCTGTCAAACCGGAGGAACAACCCCTCTCTGAGCCTGTTCAACCGGAACAACCCGTTCCCATGAGCGCGCCTGAAAGCACGCCTGAAAGCACGCCCCCTCTTGAAGAAGCGACCGACGTCTCTACATCGACCGCACCCGTCTCAACCGCACCTGTCTCAACTGCATCTGAATCGGCTGCACCGACGCCTGCTGCGCCAGCCGTAACCGCAGCGACCGAGCAAGAAGCGCCTATGCCGTCGGCAACTGCCCAAGATACGCACGGACAGGACTTGCTAGGGATGGGGCGCACGGCGGGGCAGCGTACTGCCGAAGTGTTCGCAGGGCTGCGGGCGGAACTACTGCGGAGTTCAGAAGCTATCGCGCTGACGCGGATTGGCGGACGCATCACCGCACGGCTGATCATCTCGATGGGCAGCAAAAAGGCGCTCAATTTCGTGCCGGTGCGGCATGGAACGTTCGCTGGATTGATCAAGCAGGCATTGGGCGGTGACGTTGACGGCAAAGTCTTGGTCGAGATTGCCTGCGGATTTTCGCCACGCGGGATCAATTTGGCGCAAGAGATGCCCGGTCTGACCGTGATCGAAATCGATCTGCCGGACGTGGTCGAGGAAAAGCTGAAGCGGCTCGAAAAGGGATCGATTACGATTCCGCCGAACATCAGTTGGAAATCCGCCGATCTCGGTGTCGAACCGCTGAGTGCTATTCTTGAGCATCAGCAGGTGGATGTCGTGAGCGCTGAGGGGTTGATGCCCTATTTCGAATTTGCCGATATTACCCGTATCGCTCGGCAGATTCACGACAGCCTGAAGCCAAGCGGCGTGTTCATTGCTGATCTGGGCTATAACTCGACCGAGGGCGTGAAAGAAGCCAGTGGTTTGGTGCGCATTTTCCGGCGCTATACCAGCAGTACACCGGGTACTGTGCCGGACGAAGAAACGGCGTATGCGCTGTTCAACGACGCCGGTTATGACAAAGTTGAACTGTTCCGGATGCCCGCGACCGCAGAAATGTTCGATTTGCCCCGACCTGTGTCCGACGTGACGTTCTTCATGGTGTCGCATCGCAAGCCAGAAGTGATCTAAGCGGGCTGCCCTATGCTGGCAACCTGTCCTGAGTGTGGGGCGGACTGGTCTGAGGGCGTGACCTCCTGCGAGTCGCATTTTCAGCAGCTGGCTTTGGGGAAGTCGCTGACGCGCGGCTGTCGGACGTGCATCACCTGATGGTGCTGAGCTATCATCTTCAGCATCCGAAGGGGGATGGCACTATTGAGAACATTCAAGCATGGGCGCGGTAAGAATTGACCGCGTTGCGCGCCTCTCATCATCTCGCAGAATGATGTAAACTCCTGTTATAATTAAAAATGTAATCAACACGGCATCGCGGGTGTGGTCGATCTCTGCACCGTCCGTCAGGTATGCCTTTCCGACTCAGCATTCATTGCCTCAACTCATCGCGACAAGGTTTAAAGCCACAGCATCCGGTTGATTGCTGGTATTGCGTTGCTCAGTTAAGTATGAAACGAGGGAAAATATGAATCAGGAAAACAAAATGAATTACCGCACCTTCGCGGCGATGATTGTCACGTCGATGGTGGTCATGTTCGGGCTGATGTACCTGAACACCTATCAATTGGCGCACGTTCGCTTCAGCGAAACGCGCCTGTTCATGACCCTGATTATGGGCGCGGCGATGGCTGTGATTATGCTGAGCTTTATGCGGGGGATGTACAGCAACGGGAAGATCAATATCGCGATTTATCTCGGCAGTTTGGTGGTCTTTTTAGCGGCGCTGTTTCTGGTGCGCAGCCAGATCACCGTTGACGACTCGGCGTACATGAGTGCCATGATTCCGCATCATTCGATTGCGATTTTGACCAGTGAGAACGCTCGGATTAACGACGTGCGCGTTCGGGAACTCGCGGATGGGATTATCGAGACGCAGCGCCGTGAGATCAAGGAAATGGATTGGCTGCTAGCGGACATTGCCGCCAACGGAATCGCTGGCACACAAGCTGACGCCGACGCTCGCCCCGTGCCTGAATTTACGGCGCAACCGTAACGCGCACGTCCTACAGCAAAGCAGGGCACGACACGCCGTGCCCCTACCGAATTTGTCGTGCGGACATGACCCCGTAAAATCCTAAAAACGTAAATCCATATCCCGCCCCCTATTTTGTGGGGGGGACACCGAAATCACTCGGATCAATGATCATAGTGTTCGCGTGTGTGGACAACTAAAGGCTTAATCTCATGTTCGAGTTTATTGTTCCTATCCTCGTGATCGGCGCAGTGGCTGTCGCGCTGTTCGTGCTGCCGAGCATTACACTCGGATTGGTCATCATCGGTGAGCGGCAGGTGGGGATTGTCATCAAGCGTTTTTCGCGAGGTGGCGCGTCGCTGCCGCCGGGTCAGTTGATCGCGCTCAATGGTGAAGCTGGTTTGCAAGCGGATATGCTTGCTCCGGGTTGGCATTTCGGTTACTGGTCGTGGATGTACAACGTCATCAAAGTGCCTGTGACGGTGATCCCGCAGGGCGAGATCGGTTTGATCGTCGGGGCGGCGGGTCAGCCTGTACCGCCGGAGCGAATTTTGGGCAAGGTGGTGGATTGTGACAACTTTCAGGATACCCGTAAGTTCCTGATCAATGGCGGCGAGAAGGGGCGTCAACTCGGCATTCTGACGTCCGGTACGTACCGCATCAACACGGCGATCTTCACCGTGATCACGGCACAGACCGCGACGCACAACGAGATGGATCCCGACGCGTTGCACGTCTACAACGTCGAGCCGGATATGGTCGGGATCGTCACGACGCTGGACGGCGCGCCGATTGGCGAAGGCGAAATCGCCGGGCTGTACCTGCCGGATCACGACAACTTCCAGAACGCAGAGGCGTTCATGGAAGCGGGCGGTCAGCGTGGTTTGCAGGAGCAGGTGCTGCTGTCGGGTTCATGGAACTTGAATCCTTGGTTTGTGCGCGTTGAGCAAGTGCCGATGACTGCGATTCCGATTGGTTACGTGGGCGTGGTGATCTCGTTCATTGGCAAGGCGCACATGGACATCAGCGGGTCGGATTTCAAGCATGGCGACTTGGTCAACACGGGGCATAAGGGTGTGTGGGCGATGCCGCTCTATCCGGGCAAGCACCCGATCAACACACGGGTGATGAAGGTTGAACTGGTGCCGACGACCAACATCGTCCTGAACTGGGCGCAGCGCATCGAGGAGCATTCCTATGACTCACGGCTCTCATCGATCCGTGTGCGTTCGGCGGATGGCTTTGCCTTTGAACTGGAAGTGGCGCAGGTGATTCACGTCGGCGCGCTGGAGTCGCCAAAAGTGATTTCGCGGGTCGGCTCGATGCAGAATCTGGTTGATCACGTGTTGCAGCCGATTGTCGGCAACTACTTCCGCAACGCGGCGCAGAACTATACGGTGCTCGATTTCCTGAGCGCGCGCAGTGAGCGGCAGGTCGAAGCGACGCAGCACATCCAGAAGGCGCTGCGGGCATACGACGTCGAAGCGCTTGATACGCTGATCGGGGACATCAACCCGCCGGCGCAGTTGATGCAGACGCTGACCGACCGCAAGATCGCCGAGGAGCAGCGCAAGACTTACGAAGTGCAGGAGCAGGCGCAGATTCAGCGGCAGCAGTTGGTGCGCCAGACCGAATTGGCGGACATTCAGCAGCAGGTTGTCAAGTCGGAGCAGGGCGTCAATATCGCTGAACTGCTGGCGCAGGCGTCGATTAAGAAGGCGAACGGCGAAGCTGAAGCGACCAAGCTGCACGCGCTGGGTGATGCTGAAGCCATTCGCGTGACGGGCGAGGCGCGTGCCGAAAGCTACAAGCTCGGCGCGGAAGCGATGGGATCGCAGGGCTATACCGCCGTCCAGTTGATGCAGATCATCGGTGACCGGAACGTTCGGATTATCCCCGACATCATGGTCAACGGTGGCAAAGAGGGGAACGGCGGACTGGTCGAGGCGCTGTTGGGGCTGATCGTCAAAGAGCAGCTTGGGCAGAAGCCGCAGATGGTCGTCCCGACGATCAATGGCAGCGGGAACGGTAGCACGATGCCCGCGCCGCCCGTCACGCTGCCGGAGTAGTAGGACAATAGGGGCGCACAACCGCGCGCCCTCACCCACATTCTTCAAGCAGTCGAAAAGCCAGCGATCGCACGCTGGCTTTTTTGTGGGATTCAGGCTTGATCAGTATGCGAGTTCGACGACGCTCCGGTAGGTTTTCTCGTCAACCAGATGCTTAACGATGTAGTCGGCAACGTCCGCGCGCGAGATAACTCGGATGCGGGCTAGCTGTTGGTTGACTGCCGCTTGATAATGCCCTGTGCGCGCGCCGTCGGTGAGTTGGGGCGGACGCAGAATCGTCCAGTCGAAATCGCTCGCCGATACCTCAGCCTCCATGCGCACCAGATCGGTATACATATTCTTGAAGATAAGCCAGAGCATCGGTTTGGCGATCAAGCGCTGCCAGAGCGGCAGCGGGTCAAGCCCGCTGGCGGAGATGCAGAAGATACGGCGGATATGGGCGGCTTGCATCGCCTGCATGATCTTGGCGATGCCTTCGGAATAGACTGTCGTCGGGGCACGGTCACGCGCGCCAATGGCTGAAACGACCACATCTCTGCCGAGCACTGCCGCGCGGACGCTTGCCGCGTCGAGCACATCCCCCTGAACGACCTGTAGACACTCATGACGCCGGGTGATCGCCTGCGGGCGGCGCGCGACTGCCGTGACTTCATGACCGACCGCCAGCGCTTGCTCGACCACCTGCGCACCGATTCCACCTGTAGCCCCAAATACGACCAACTTCATTGCTTCACCTCACCATTCCGTTCGCCGTGCAGCGAGATTGTGCATGGCGCAGGTTTGTTTCCACTGTGATTTACCAAAGAAGACCAGTGAGGCATCGGCTTTGTGACAATAGTCAGGCGGATGGGTGAGAAAGCTGGATTCTAAAATGGCTGCCCGCCCTCGTGATCAGCGTCCGGTTGAGGGAAAGCAGCCATTTTAGAAATCACTCTCTGCAAATACGCGATCAGGGCAGTTTGTTGCCCGCCGCCAGATAGATGTCGTACCACTCCTGCCGCGAGAGGGTGATGTCAGCGGCTTTGGCGATCTCCTTCACGCGCCCGGCGTTGGTCGTCCCGACAATTGGCTGCATGTGGGCGGGATGGCGAAGCAGCCACGCGATGGCGATGGCGGTATTGGCGACGCCCTTCGCTGCGGCTAGTTTGTCGATTGCGGTGTTGAGTTCTGGGAATTTGTCGTTATCGAGGAAAACGCCTTCGAAGAAGCCATATTGAAAGGGTGACCAAGGTTGAATGGTGATCTCGTTCAAGCGGCAGTAATCCAGAATGCTGCCGTCACGGTTGATCGAGGGATCGATTTCCATGTTAACGTTGATTCCCGCGTCGATCATGCCGCTATTGGTGATGCTGAGTTGGAGCTGGTTGAAGAGGATCGGCTGCTTGACGAACTTCTTCAGCAGATTGATTTGCATGGGATTCTGGTTGCTAACGCCGAAATATTTGACCTTGCCGCTGTCCTGCAAGATCGTGAAGGCTTCGGCGACTTCTTCCGGCTCGACCAGCGCATCGGGGCGGTGCAGAAGCAGCACATCCAAGTAGTCGGTGTGCAGCCGCTGAAGGCTTCCATCGACAGCTTCGAGAATATGCGCTTTGGAGAAGTCGAACATGTTTTTGCGAATGCCGCACTTGCTTTGCAGGATCATCGTTTCGCGCAACTGGGGAGTCATGCCCAAGGCTTCGGCAAACCTCGTTTCTGATTGACCGCCGCCGTAGACGTCAGCATGGTCAAAGAAGTTGATGCCGACATCTAGCGCCGTGTGAATCAGGTTTGAGATTTCCGCATTCGTCATCCCTGAGATACGCATACAGCCGAGCGATATTTCTGACGCCTCAAGATCGCAGTTCGCGATAGGAACGTTTTTCATCTCGATACCTTTCGATTGAAATTTTCCACGAAAAAATTTGGTGCGCTGGTGCTGAGTCTTTATCCTGATTGAGAATTTGATTGAAGCGCCGTTATTCGGATTAACAACAACCTCATTCCCGATTATGGCACAAACGGCGCCGATTTCCCCATGCACGATGCCAGCAGACGCGCAGCTTGATCAGACAAGCGGGCGGGGTGAAATGTCGCGGGCAGTTAGCCGCGCAAAGGGCAGCGCTGTGATGATTTTGGCATAGCGACTGAAATTATAATTGGGGATTATCCCTTCATGACAGGTATCACCGAGCTGTTAAAGGGCGTATGGTGGCGCCCCTGTCGGTCGATATTCCAGAAGCAGGACGCGCCCATCCAAAACCCTGGTCGAGACAAGATCGAAGCCGATGTCGGGTAGCTCCCCAAAAATCGGCTCAATCCCTGTTTGTGGGAGAACTAGGGGACAGACTACCAGTTTGAGACGGTCTACCAGACCAGCCGTGAGCAGTTGCTGAGCCAGCGACACGCTGCCTAGGGTGCGTAGTTCGGGACCATCAATTCGCTTCAGTTCACGCACAAAACCCACAAGGTCATCATGGATGATTTTCAGCCCCGTCCAGTCTGTCGCCTCTAGGGTGCGCGA
>JBBSNT010000188.1:0-8278 GCA_038260485.1 Aggregatilineales bacterium
CGCGCGCCCGTGATCTAGAGCTAGAGATCAAGTCTGTCGCTGACAAAGCGCAAAGCACCGATACCGACCTCTACAGCGGCAGGATTACCAACCCCAAAGCACTCCAAGAACTGCAAGACGAAATCGCGGCACTCAAGCGGCGGCAGAGTCAGCTTGAGGACGACCTGCTCGAAGCGATGGTCGAAGTCGAGGATAACCAAACGGAAATAAGCGCAGCACAAACCGCTTTGAGCGATGCGCGTTCCTTGCTTGCGACGACCCAGTCGGACCTGCTCGATGAGCAGCAGCGCCTCGAAGCCGAAAACAAAGCAGCAGAACCGCGCCGGAATGATGCCGCTGCCGGTATCGAAGAAGCCGCGCTTGCTGCCTACGAAAAACTGCGCCCGCGCACACGCGGCGTGGCAGTCGCGCTGCTCGATAGCGACGGCTGTACCGTCTGTGGCGTCGGGCAGACCTCGATGATCATGCAGCAGGTTCATTTAGGACGGGAACTCGTCCACTGTGCAAGCTGCGGACGCATCCTCGCAGACATTTCTTAGAAGTCTCACGAGGCGAAGGCACGCTAGCGCGCAGCAGCGGATCATCGTTACAATAGCATTCTTTGCAATTACTTTTGTGATCGAGCAGGGGAAAACGGATTTATGTTTAACATTCTGCCGCCGAGCGCGCTCAAAGTCGTCTACCCGATGCTCTATGCCTTCGACGCCGGAAACGGACTGTGCAAGGGCTTAAGCGGCGAAACGAAAACGCTGGTCGAATTCGAGCCGGTCGTCGCCCCCATGACCGATCAGCGCGCGCTGATCGCCAAAGACGAGAAGCCAACCTTCAGCCTCGTTTCCAAAGGGCGTTCCGAAGTCTTCGGTATCGACGATGTATTCGCGCACGGCAAGCGCACCGCCATTCGGCGCTTCAATAGTCAGGAGCGCTACACGTCGGCAGATTACTTCCACATGATCGACGTGCTCTTTCTACACTGCTTTTCGCCATTCTGGAACAAAGAGACGGTTATCAAGCCGACCGGCGTGATCAATCTGCCCATCAGCATTTATAACAACCCGTCTGTCGTTGAGGAAATCCGCTCGCGCTTACTCGGCGCACGCACGATAACCGATACTGCTGGACATACGCTGAACCTCGAACTCGAACCCGACCGACTGCTGATCGTCCCCGAAAGCTACGGCGCATTGATGCACTATGCCTATGACGCCGCCACGCTGCGCCGCCGTGAAGACGTAGACATGAGCGGCACGACGCTGGTCGTCGATATTGGCTACGAGACGACCGACATGAGCTTGTTTGAGGGGCTGCGCTACCAGCGCGACCGCACGGAAAGCGAATCGCGCGCGGGCATGGGCGTCATCTCGCGAGCGCTGCAGGCATACGTTCGGCGCGGCATTCGCAATGCCGACGTCAGCCGCATCGACCGCGCCATGCAGAGAATCGCCGGGCTGAACAGCGGCGAACCCAAAATCATCGAACCGATGCCCGGTATCTCGGTCGATGTGACCGAAGCCTACGAGGAAGCCGTCGAAGACCTCGCGCCGCGCATCGCGCAAGAAGTGCTCACACGCTTTCCCGAAGCAGTCAACCGCATTTTGTTGGCAGGCGGCGGCGCATATCACCTCTGCGAAGCACTCACACAACATCTTGCGCCCTTGCAGATTGTCGTCGTGCCCAATCCAGAACTCGCCAACGTGCTGGGCGGCTTTACGATGCTCAACATTCAAGCGATGTCCGGGCAGTTTCTTGACCAAAGCGACCTGATTTGACTTGACCCATGAATCCGCTGGCACAACTGCAACGCATCCGGGCGGCGCTCCGGCTCTATAACGCGCTCGCGCAGGGCGATACTACGCTGCTGATCGAGGAGTTCCCGCTCGTCAAGGCGAAACTCGCCCCAAAACTCATCGTGCCGCGCGAACGCAGGCAGCCACTGCCGCCGCCCCAAATCAGTTACCGCGCCCCCAGCGACGCCGAAGACCTACGTGATGCGCTTGACATCGGTTTCGGGCAGCTAAAATTCGATGCCGAAGAACACGAAAACGCATCCTAGCTCAACAGCCCCGCTCTAGACGTGAATACCGCACTCGGACTTGGCGTGGTTGATCCAGCGCCCCGCACGTAGATCGTCGGTTTCGCCTTGCACAGCTTGCGTGCAGGGCGCGCAGCCAATGCTCGGATAGCCTTTGTCGTGCAGCGCGTTGTAGGGCAAATCGTAGGCGCGAATGTATGTCCAGACCATTTCTTCCGTCCAGTCGATGAACGGGCAGACTTTCACGTTTTCGTTGCGCTTGTCCCATGAGACGGCGGGCAAACTGCTGCGCATCTTGGATTGATCATGCCGCAGCCCCGTGATCCACGCTTCGTAACCCGTGAGCGATTCCTTCAAGGGCGCGACTTTACGCATCGCGCAGCAGGAGTCGGGATCGCGCGTCCACAGGGCGTCGCCGTACTGCTCCGCCTGCTGCTCGACGCTCAGTTGCGGCTTGACGCGAATCAGATTGAAGCCAAAGCGCGCCTGTAAATCGTCCATCAGTGCGTAAGTCTCAGGGAACAACAGCCCGGTAGCGAGCGTCAGCACATCCACCGACGCCCCCAATTGATTCAGCATGTGCAGCGTGACGATTCCGGTCACTTGGAAGCTCGTCACCACAGCGATGCGCTGCTCGTAGCTTTCGACTGCCCAGCGCAAAATATCTTCGGGGTAGGTGAAGCTGCGATTCAGCGCATCGAAATTCCGCATCATAGTGGTTTAGTCCCCGCTGTAAGCGCCTGATGCGGCGACAGGGACATCAGCAATTTGGCGTAGCGTGTCAAAACCGGCACGCATGCAGAAATCCCCGAACGCCTCGCCCGGCAGCGCGTCGTCGCGCCATAATGTCATAATCGGGCGCAGCGTCGGCACGAGGTCGTCAAAGGCGACGAGGTCGAGGAACGGTTGAGCGAGACGCGTTCCGGCGGCGTTTCCGCCAAGATACAGCGTGTACTTGTTCAGCGCCCGCCCGACAAAGCCAATTTCAGCGATATAAGGGCGTGCGCAGCCGTTCGGACAGCCCGTCATGCGCACCACAATCGCCTCGTCAGGAATGCCGAGGTTACTGAGTGCGGCTTCGAACTCATCGAGAAGCTGCGGAATGACGCGCTCGGCTTCGGTGATCGCCAAGCCGCAGGTTGGCATCGCCGGACACGCCAGCGCATAACGCCGTACCGACGAAATCTGCCCCACCTGTGTGATGTGATACTCGTCCAGCAGCGCCTCAATTGCGGGGCGGTCTGCCGAATCAATGTCCGCCAGCAGAATATTCTGCTGCGGGGTCAAGCGCACCGGCGTATCGAATCGCTCGATGATGGCGCGCAAACCGCTGCGCAGCCGGAAATCGCCGTTGTCGAAGATTCGCCCGCTGGCAATCGGCAGCCCCAAATACAGCTTGCCGTCGCCCTGCTCGTTCCAGCCGAGATGATCCTCGACCTTGAACTCCGACATCGGGCGCGCAGGTTCGAGCATAAAACTGAGCCGTTCTTGCAGCACTTCGCGGAATCGTTCGACACCCCAATCGCTGACGATGTACTTTAGACGAGCGTGCTTGCGATTCTCGCGGTCGCCATAATCGCGGTGGATAGTCAGCACGGCTTTGACGGTCTCGACAATCGTTGCTTCGTCGGGCAGCAAAAAGCCCATCGGCTCACCGAGGCGCGGGAAGGTGTCTTCGTTCTGGTTAGTCATGCCCATGCCACCGCCGACCAGCAGATTGAAGCCTTCGAGCGTTCCGGCAGCGTCGAACAATGCGACCAAGCCCACGTCATGGGTGAATACGTCCACGCAGTTATCGTCGGCGTAGGCGATACCCACCTTGAACTTGCGCGGTAAATAGCTGGGACCATAGAGTGGTTCTTCGACCACCTTCTCCTCGATCAGCGGTTCGCCGTCGAGCCAGATTTGATGGTAAGCGTTAGTACGCGGGAACAGCGCCCGCGTCAAAATAAAGGCGTATTCCTGCACCGCCAAACGCTGCGGATCGGTCGTCGGTGCGGGGCACGCCATCACGTTGCGGGCAATGTCGCCGCACGCACCGAGCGTCGTCACCAGCACGTCGTTCAGGTCGCGCAAAGTGTCGCGCAGTTCACCTTTCAGGATGCCGTGAATCTGGAAACATTCGCGTGTTGTGATGCGCAGCGTTTCCGTGCCGTATTTAGAAGCAATGTCGTCGTGCACGAGATATTGCTCCGCCGTCAACTGCCCGCCCGGAACTTTGGTGCGAATCATGAACTGATGATAACGCTCGCTCTCATCTTCGTGCCCGCGCTTGACCTCGCGGTCGTGCTGCTGGTACATCCCATGAAACTTGAGCAGCTGCTTCGCTGCCTCGGAGAAAAATGCATCGCCGTTTTGCAATTCTTCAGGAATCGGGCCAGCCAGTCCCGCGCTCTCCGCCTTAATCGACTCTAAACTCTGTTTCTTCGCCATCGCACTTGCTCCCGTTCACTGGCACTAACAACAAAAAACCCCGGCTGTTGTCCGGGGCTTGTCACATTGAAACAGGCGCGTTCAACCGAACCACAACGACTCGTGAGGTTTGCTGAGGCAACATAGACACGCCATAGGTTTCGTTAATTTTTGCACGTTTCTGCCTGTTTTATCCAACAAAAAAGCCCCGCTGCATCCGGGGCTTTCAGGCTCATCTATTTCGAGTCAGAATTAAGCACAAACCGGCTGCACCCACCCTTGAGGTTGGCTGCACATACAACAACACATCGAAACCGGCATCATTTTCTGATTCATAAGTTACAGTCTAACAAAGTCTAAAAAGAAAGCAAAGGGTAATCTGCCCAATCTTGTTTAGACAGGATGGACAAATGAACGAGCGCCCTGTTCCTGTATAACTGGCAAATGGAATTCAGCACATGACCTACCCCATCTTGCTCGACCTGAGTGACGGGCTTGTCCTCGTGATCGGTGGAGGGCGCGTTGCCGCGCGCAAAGTCCGCGACTTGCTCGACGCAGGCGCGCAGCGGATCACGCTGTTCAGCCCTGCCCTGCATCCTGCTCTGCTCGCCATCTCCGACAATCTCACCACTTTTCTGTTCCCTTACAGATCGGGACTCCTCGCCGAGTTTCGTCCGATGATGGTCTTTGCCTGCACCGACTCGGCTGAGGTCAACCAGCAGGTCGCGGACGAGGCGCACGAACTCGGCATCCTCGTCAATGTCGCGGATGACGGCAGCGCGAGCAATTTCTCCAGCATGGCGGCAAGCCGACGCGGGGACATCACGATTGCGATAGCAACAGGTGGCGCATCTCCGGCGCTGTCCGTCCACTTGCGCGCTAAACTTGACACCACTATCGGCAGCGAATATGCAACCTTCGCCCGCTGGCTTGGCGATCTACGTCCGCTGGTCAAAGCACAGATCAATTCCGGTCAGCGTCCCGCGCTCTGGCACTCGCTGATCGACTCGCCAGCCTTGGATCGATTACGCGCTGGTGACGAGGCAGGCGCGCGTGCTATCATCGATACACTTGTCACCAGAGCAGTTGAAGGAAGTCATTAACGAATGGCGCGGACAGCACTCATTCTCGTTGGGCATGGCTCGCACATCAGCCCCGAAACTGCCGACGTCGTCTGGCAGCAGGTCGATCAACTGCGCCCGCTGAACATCGCCGACGAGATCACGGCGGCGTTCTGGAAAGAGCATCCCTCGTTCCATCAGGTGATTGACACGCTCGACGCCGACGACGTGACGGTCGTGCCGCTGTTCACGGCACAGGGCTATTTCACGCAAACCATAATCCCCGCTGAGATGGGCTTGAGCGGGACAATTACGCAGCACGACGGACGACTGATCCGCTACACACCGACGCTCAGCGAACATCCGTATCTGACGCGCGTCGTTCGTGAGCGCATCAACAACGCGATCCACGAAAGCGGCGCTGATCCCGCTGATGTGTCCGTTGCCATCATTGGGCACGGCACCAAGCGCAATCCCGAAAGCCGCCGCGCCACCCTCGCCCAAGCCGAAGGCGCGCGCCACCTTGCCGCCGAATCGTTCGCCGTCTTTCTCGACGACACGCCCTCGATTCCCGACATTTACAGCTTATCCACCAAGCGCGTGATCGTCGCCGTGCCATTCTTTCTCGCGCTTGGGTCGCACACGACTATCGATGTACCCGCCGCGCTCGGTCTGCCGGATGCGGCAATGACCACCGTGATTCACGGGCGCAAGGTGATCTACACACTGCCCGTCGGCGTCGGGGACGATCTCTACCGCGCGATTCTCGAAATCGTCCGTGATGCAGGCGCGCCATTACGCGATCCGGCTCACGTGTCGGCGTGGGATTGCTTCCCTAGCGCCGGACGCGATGCCCTGATCGAAGCCGTCCGCGCCAAAGGCTGGATCGAGTTCGGCGATTTAACGCTCTCGCTCCACGAAGTCCGCCCCACGGAGATCGACTTTGAGCGCGAAATCATCGAAATAAATACGCTCGCAGCCCTGCGCGATCATGTTCGCCGTGATCCATTTCGCCCATTAGCCACCTCGACCGATCTCCCGCGCGATTGGGTAGTGCGCATCGAGAAGCGAGCACAGCTTCACGCCGTCGTTGAGACGATTTATCCCGCGCTCGTCGCAGAATGGGCGTGCCGCGATTCGCTGATGATCACCGCGCTGGACGATCTCGCCGCACGTCAGACCGGCAGCTATCGCCGAGCCGCCGACCTGACGCCTCAGCAGCGCGAACAGACCGTTGCGCAGGTTTGTGGGCGCTGCGTTCGTCAGCCGACGTGGTTCAATGGCGAGCGCCAGCCGATTCCCTGTCCCGAAGCCTGCAACTACTGGCTCTCGCGCGCATTGGAGAACACATGAGACCGTTGGGAATGGTCTACTTGGTAGGCGCGGGCCCCGGCGACCCCGAACTGATCACGGTCAAAGGCTTGAATACCCTGCGCCGCGCCGACGTGGTGATTTACGACCGCCTCGCTCCGCCGGAACTGCTCAACGAAGTCCGCCCCGACGCCGAGCAGATTGACGCGGGCAAGCAGCCGCATAAACACCGCCTCAGTCAAGATGCGATCAACGAGTTGATCCTTGACCGCGCGCGTCAGGGCTTGACGGTCGTTCGGCTCAAAGGCGGTGATCCGTTCGTCTTTGGGCGCGGCGGCGAAGAAGCGATTGCCTGCCGCAATGCAGGCGTCCCTTTCTTCGTCGTCCCCGGCGTCACCAGCGCGATAGCCGCCCCCGCCTATGCAGGCGTCCCCGTGACACATCGTCACGTCTCGACGGCGTTCACCGTGCTTACAGGACACGAGAATCCCGACAGCGACGCCAATACCATCGACTACGAAGCGCTCGTCAAGCTCGGCGGCACGCTCGTATTCTTGATGGGCGTCACTCATCTGCCCCGCATTGTTGAGCGCTTGATCGCCGCAGGACTCGCGCCAGAGACGCCCGCCGTCAGCATCGAGTGGGGCACGACCGATCACCAGCGCGTCGTTCGCGCAACGCTTCAGACCATTGCCGAACATGCCGCCAACCTTCAGTCGCCAACCACCACCGTGATCGGCGCAGTCGCAGGACTCGACTTAGCATGGTTTATGTAGGGCGTTCAATTGAATGCTCGTCTCTGTGTCCTTTGCGCACTCTGTGGTTACTGCTCGGGCGTTTCGAATCAACGGCGATCCGTAGGCGAAGCGTGCGCTCACATGCCTACGAACTTATGTTAAACTGATCACTATTATGAGCACACAATACTATGAAAAATCCCGGCAAACGCCACCGCGTCCGCCAAAAAACGAATCGAATAATCGCACGCTCTGGTTGATCGGCGGCGGCGTTGCTGCAGCGGTCGTCGTCTTCGTGATGCTGGTCTTTGGATTGCTGCTGCTGATCGCGGTACTGCCTGACCGCATTCCCTCAGGCGTATCGATTGCAGGCATCGATGTGGGCGGCAAAACAATCAACGACGCGACTGCTGCGCTCAGCCAAAACTTGCCCGCGCAAATGCTGCTGCTGACCGACGACGCGCGCAACTGGACGATCTCGCCTGCCGACATCGGCATCAGCATCAACGTACCAACGACCATGCAGAGCGCTCAAGACGCCGCGCCTAACAGCAGTGTGACGCCTGCTTATCAAGTCGATCTAACTGCTGCGCAGCAGGGTTTTGTTGCCCTCAGCGAGCAGATCAACGTCGATGCCGTGCCGGGTCAGGATGGGCGTTCGATGGATGTGCCTGTCATGCTTGACCGCCTGCGCGTAGACGTGACAGGGGAGGTTGCCGATGGCA
>JBBSNT010000189.1:0-8212 GCA_038260485.1 Aggregatilineales bacterium
CAGGCTGTGTGCATTGCTGGTTACTGACCAGACGCGCCCCCAACCGCCGGTCGCAAACATGGTCGCCTTCGAGTGAAAGACGTGCAGTTCGCCCGTTCCTAATTCGACCGCGACGACGCCGCAGACCGCGCCGTTGTTCATGATCACATCGACGACATGGAATTCGTCGAAGAAGTTGACTTCGTTCTTGATGCACTGCTGATAGAGCGTCTGCAAAATCATGTGACCTGTGCGGTCAGCAGCATGACAGGCGCGGCGGACGGGCTTTTCGCCAAAGTTGCTGGTGTGACCACCAAAGCGCCGCTGGCTGATGCGTCCTTCCGGCGTGCGGTCGAAGGGCAAGCCCATGTGCTCAAGTTCGATCACCGCGTCGATGGCGTTCTCCGCCAGTACGTGCGCCGCATTCTGGTCAACCAGATAATCGCCGCCTTTGACCGTGTCGTAAGCGTGCCAGATCGGCTTGTCTTCTTCAAGGTTGCCGAGCGCCGCCCCGATTCCGCCCTGCGCTGCTCCGGTGTGGCTGCGCGTCGGGTAGAGCTTGCTGATCACGGCGACTTGTGCGCCGCCTTTGCTGGCGTAAAGGGCAGCCATCAAGCCAGCGCCACCCGCGCCGATAATGATCGCCTCAAACTGATGTGTTTTCATAAACAGCCACTACCTTAATCGATCAGGTTTCCGAATAGAGACAAGTTCAATAACCGTTCGTTTTCGGTAGGGGCGTTATAGATAACGCCCCTACTTGTTCCCACTCTACTGATGCAGCGTTGCGGCTGCTTGCTCTGCGATGCTGATCGCGTCTTGGTCAATTGTGCTCAAGAGCGCCATGCCGCCGAGCAGCAGCAGCACCACCGCACCCAGCACACACAGGTAGACCGCTGAACGACGCAGCCACTTCGACGACATTGTGTAGTCGGTCAGCACGTAGCGCAAGCCGTTGAAGCCGTGAATCGTCGCCAGCGCCAGCAGCGCGACGTCGTAGACGCGCCAGACGGCGACACCCGCGAACAACATGTTCCAGCGATCCGCGACGAACTCGACCGCCGTGCCCGTCTGGTTGATCAGGTCGGTGCCGACGACGGTGTGTCCAGCAGTGGTGATGTCAAAGACGCCTTGAATCAGGTGCTGCATCGCCAAGTGACCGAAGACCAAAGGCAAAATCAGCACGCCGCTGATACGCATGTACGACCACCAGAACTTCTCGATGCCGCTGCCGCGCGGACGACCCGCAGCAGCGCGATTCGGCGTGATCAGGCTGGTAATGCCGCCGTAGAGCAGCGCGGCGATGATGGCGACGGCGAAGCCCGCGATAAACCTAAGCTGCGCCGCCAAAACCTTCCCAAGCCCCCAGACCTGTCCGTTCGTGTTGTAGAAATCTACGACGTGACCGAACATCAGGATGAAGGTAGGCACGCAGATCAGGGCAGTCAGCCCCAAGACCCAGTATGCGGCGCGTTTCTGGTATTTCCACCACTTGGGGCGGTAGTCGAACAGGGCGATGCGGACGCCATTAAAGGCGTGGTAGACGACCGCCGCGACCAGCCCGAACTCGCCCAGTGTAAAGAGCGGCGTCTGGTAACTGGCGATGGCTTCGACGTAGAGTTCGGGATAGAAGGCTGCCCACGAGGTGTCGATGACGTGGAGCGTCAGGAAGAATAGGACGCCAAGCCCGGTGAGACGGTGAAGCACCCAGCTCCACTGTCCGATTGCACCGCGATAGCGCAGCGTCTCGGTAAGCGTGTAAGCAAGCGAGGTCAAGGTAAAGCTCCTGAATGTGAAAAACCACAAATAAACGGCATGAGGGCAAGAACGCCGCGCGCCGATAAGCAACATTTTGCTAAATTATAACACCGGGACTGAACGCTGCAAAACGCTTGGCTCTAGGGAATCAAGGGGGGATTCAAATGCGAAGAGGCGAAGATGCTGATTGAGCTAGCTTCGCCTCTCGCGGGGACATATGAGTGCTACGCGAACTTAGAGGTCGCGCTGGTAAGTGGTTACGCTGCGACTGGTTCGGGCAGGGGTGAAAATCAGCCGGAAGATGCGTACGATCACCCACGCCAGCAGGGCATAGACGACAATCGCGATCAGCGACGAGATTTCAAAAATGCCGTTCCCGACGACCGGAGAAGCGACCAGCCCAGAGAAGGGCGCGAGGAAAATGTCGGTGAACTTGTAGACAAAATCAGCAAAGCCGCTGCCGGGGTTCGCGGCGATCAACTGCAAGACCACCCGCAGGGCGATCAGGGCGTCGAGTACGCCGAACACGACCCAGATGAGTGCGGCAATCCGCGAAACCAGCGCACGTCCGCCTGCGCCAGAGTCTTCGACCACTTGGCGCTGTGCTTGCACCACTGACTCGCGTTCGTCTATCGTCTCATGGACGACGGGGGTTTCGCGCACGACCGTTTCACGTTTTTTCACTTCGTAATCTGGCATCAAATTTTCTCCTTGCGGCGAGTCTGCGGCTGATGTATTGCTATGATATGCCGACTACACCGCTGCGACTGATGTGTCTCATATGGAAAACTTAATTACAATATACATGAATTCTACTTGTGAATAATGACGATTTGATGAGAATTCGGTGATAAAGCAGAAGAAGTTAGCGGTTGAACGCCAGTTCGACCCGTAGGGGGTAATGATCCGAACCCGCGTGCGACGGCACAACTTCGGCGCGCAGGCTGTGCATGTCCGCGCTGTGAAAGACATAATCGATCCGCGCCAGCGGGAACGGCGAATTTGCCGGAAAGGTCAAGCCGAGTCCGCTGCCTGATTCGCGGAACGAGTCGATCAGCGTTTCGGTCATACGCTGGTAATCGGGGCTGAAGTCGGTCATGTTGAAATCGCCCGCGACGAGCAGCGGGTCGTGCGCATCGTCGAGCATGGTCAGCAGATCATCGACGCCGCTGGTACGCGCTGCCGAATCGTAGAAGCTGTCCTGCGTGAAGGGATTGGCGAGATGGACAGTGTAGATGGTCACGAGCTGATCGCTGATCTGGACTCTAAAGCGCAGTCGGCTTGATTGCGCTTGGAAGGCGAGATAATCCTCGTCCAGCAGCGGATAGCGGCTGAATACACCCAGTCCGAGTCGGCTGGTTGTGTCCCAGTGCAGCGATTGATAGGGATAATCGTCGGCGAGGATGTCCGGCAGCGCAATCGTGGTATAGCGCGAGACTTCTTGCAGCAGCACGACGTCGGCATCTGCCTCGCGGATCAACGCTCCAATCCCCTCGAAGTCGTGATTTCCGGCGAGGCTGTTGAAGGTCAAGACGGTGAGATCGGGCATCTCGTCCTCGACCGAATGCGAGGCAAATGCCGTGCCATAAACGAGGACAAAAAAGAGCACCGGCGGGATCAGCAACGCCGCTATGCCCCAGCGCCGAAGGAGCAGCGCCAGCGGCAGCAGCAGCAGCGACGGGATCAGGATGATCGGCATCAGCACGCCGATCAGGTCGAACCCCCCCAGCGAAATCGGAACGATGGCGCGTAGCCCCATATAGACGGTCAGCGTCAGCGCGTAGACGTAGACAGCAGCGCTCACGAGTCGCTGAACGTTGTGGGTGGCTTTGCTGAACACGCGCGCCGGAGTTTTCCGTAGGGCGGTCGTTTCGATGATCAAGCGTTTAGTCGATGCCGCGCATCCGAGGATCAAGCGCGTCGCGCAGACCGTCGCCGAGGAAGTTGAAGGCGAACATCACCAGAAACAGGGCGACTGCCGGGAAGATCGCTTGGTTGGGATAGGTGCTGATCGAGCGCGATCCTTCTGAGATCATCGCGCCCCAACTCGGCGTCGGCGGGTTGACGCCCAAGCCGATAAAGCTAAGAAAGGCTTCATAGGAGATATAGGTCGGGATCGTCAGCGTTTCGGCGACGATAACCGGTCCGAGAATATTCGGCAGCATGTGGCGGAACATGATCCCGCGCGTCTTGACGCCGAGCGAACGCGCCGCTTCGATGTATTCTTTTTCGCGCACCGACAAGATTTGCCCACGCACGAGGCGCGCAAGGTTCATCCATGACGTAATACCCACGCCGATGAAAATGAACAGCATACCGCCCATCGATTGATCAAGCTGACCGACGCTGTAGGCAAAGCTGCCCGGTTCGGTATGAGAGAAGCTCGACCGGAAGAATGCCATCAAGAGGATGACGAGCAGCAGCGTTGGAAAAGCATACATCACGTCGACAAAGCGCATCATCAAATTATCGACCCGTCCGCCGAGATAACCGGAGACTAAGCCGAAGCTGATTCCGACCAGCAGCGACACCGCTGGCCCAACGAAGGCGACGAGCAGCGACACGCGCGACCCATAAATGATTCGGCTGAGCAAGTCACGACCGAGATTGTCCGCGCCGAGTGTATACTGATCGCTGATACTGACGTAGCCGCCGTCAGCTTTCGGCACCATGTTCGGGAAAATCTTCGTCACCCAAACAGGCGCAGCATTGTTATCGGAGAGTACCTGATTTGCGTAGCCACGCGGGGCAATCTGATTGGCGAAGATCGCCATCAGGATGTTGAGAATGATGATGATGCCGCCTAAGACTGCCAGCCGATTCCGGCGCAGACGTTTCCATGCATCCAGCCCTAGACTTTCGCCGCGTGGATGTGAGCGCAGCTTGGCGACTCCGGTTCCAACGTTTTGTGTTTCTCCCGCGACAGCCATACCGTTACCCTTTAATCAAACCGAATACGTGGATCAAGCCACGCATAAACAATGTCAACGACCATATTCATTAACACGAGAAAAGCCGCATAGAGCAGGATCGTTCCCATAATCACCGGGTAATCCCGGTTGGTCACGCTGGTCACGAAATAGCGTCCCATGCCGGGAATGCCAAAGATCGTCTCGGTGACGAATGTGCCGGTCAGCAGCGCCGCAAACAGCGGACCAAGAACCGTCACCACCGGAATCAGCGAGTTTTTCATGGCGTGGAACAGGACGACCATACGCTCGCTTAAGCCCTTCGCGCGAGCGGTGCGAATGTAATCTTCATTCATCACTTGCAGCAGGCTGGCGCGCGTCAGCCGCGCGAGCAGCGCCGACTGAGCAAAGCCAAGCCCAAAAGCGGGCAGAATCATCTGCGGAATTGTCCCCCAACCGGAGACAGGCAGCAGCTTCCACTGTACGCCAAAAGCGTATTGCAAAATCGGGCCCATGATGATCACGGGGATCGAAACGCCGACGATGGCGATTCCCATGCCCGTATAGTCATAGATCGTATTACGGTTGAGCGCAGAAATGACGCCTGCCGGGATTCCGATTGCCATCGCCACGAGCAGCGCAGCGATACCCAACTGAAATGAGATCGGCAGGTTATCTTGAAAGATGCTGGTGACCGTCGTACTTCGATTTTTGAGCGATGGACCGAAGTTCATCCAGCGCAAAGCCGCTTTTTCGCCTAAAAATGGCAGCGGAATGTTGACCAGATAATCGTCGATAGGCGTGCGTTTGAAACTGGCGTCGGTGATGCGCGGCAGGACGATGTCGCCGATCCACTTGACGTACTGCTCTGGCAGCGAAGCGTCCAAGTTGTACTTTTTAGCGATGTTGTCGAGCACCGCCTGTGGAATGCCACGTTACGTTTGAAAGGGGCCGCCGGGGACGGTACGCATCAAGATGAACGTGATCAACGAGACGACGAACAAGACGACGATCATCCACATAAAGCGTCGGAGAACGAAGGTTGCCATAACTTAGGAAGTCCCTACCGATAACGGTAGGGGCATGGTTGACATGCCATGCCCCTACAGGTGCTGTCCCTTCGGGGCAGCTAGACGATCAAATGCTTAGTTGCTGATGTCCCACTTTTCGTAGACTTCACGCCCAATCAAGGAGTGGGTGCGGGTCACGTTAGTCTGGGTCAAGTCCTGCGTAATGTAGAAGTAGATCGGCGCAAGTGCTGCGTCGGTGCGGACGAGAATGTCCTCCGCCTGAGCGTAGTCGTCCATACGCTGCTGCAAATCCGAAGCCGAGAAGGCGTCCTGAATCAGGGCGTCGAAGTCCGCATTGCTCCAGTGCATGTCGTTGTCCTGAAGCGAATCAAACAGGAAGTTGTGCGTGTCAGGGTAGTCGAAGCACCAGCCCGCGCGGAAAACGTTGAACGTACCACGATTGTCGAGGTAAGTGGCGAAGTCTTCCGAAGTCAACTGAACGCTAATGCCAAACGCCTGCTGCCACTGCTGCTGGACTGCCTGAGCAATCGCTTCGTGGGTGGCGTTGGTATTGTAGACCAGCGAAGGGGTGAAGTCAGCAGCGGTGTGACCGGTGTCGTCGAGATACGCCTGCCACAGTGCCTGCGCGTCTTCAACGTTGGTGCTAACGCCGGTGCCGGGATAATCGGCTTGTGTCGGTGCGGCAGCGAGGCTCGGCAGCGTGAAGTAGCCCGCCGGAAGCTGACCACCCTTAAGGATGTTCTCGACAATTGACTGACGGTCGATGGCTTCGGAGAAGGCGAGACGCACGCGAGCGTCATCGAACGGCGCTTCTTCGGTGTTGAAGCCGTAGTAGTAGGTGCAGGTGCCGGGGGCGACATAACGGTCACCGCTCAAGTCGGCATCCGCCATGATACGGTCGAGCGCGGAAGCGGGGACTTCGGACACGTCGAGCGTGCCAGCTTCGAAGTTCGCCAACTGCGGCTCGGAGTCAAGGAAGACAAACTGAACTTCGTCAATGGTTGCCACTGGCGAATTCGGCGTTCCGGGCCAGAAGGGGTTCTTGATCATGGTCAAGCTGCCGCCGCTGCCGTGCTGCCATTCTTTGAGGGCATAAGGGCCGTAGGTGACAGCGTTTTCCGGTTCCATCCAGAATTCGCCGTACTCGTCCACTGCCCAAGCCGGCTCTGCCCACGTGATCCACATCGAGAAGATGACCGGGGTCACCGACGATGCTTGCGGCGCGGTGATTTCCAGCGTGTTGTCGTCAATAACCTTGATGCCGAGCGCATCAATCAGTGCTTGACGGGTAGCGTCGTCGGCGGCGGGGTCGGACGAACCGAATTCGGTCGCGCCAGCGATCCACGGCAGCAGCACGTACTGGTAGGGCGACGCGGTAATCGGGTCAGCCGTGCGCTGGATGCTGGATGCGAAATCCTGCGCGGTGACGTACATCGGGTTGCCGCTGTCGTCCATCACCTGCTCAACTGCGCCGGTGTCGGCGTTGTAGTGAACCCACGGCACGCTGTCCATTAGATGGAAAGTGTAAACGGTGCCGTCGTCCGAAACATCCCAACTGGTGGCGATGCCGGGACCGACTTCAGCGGTTTCTTCGTTCATGTTCGTCAAACCGGGGAAGAATTCCGAAGCGACCTGAACCGAGGTCACGTCCTGCATGAGCGACGGATCAAGGGTCGGAATGTCGTCGGGACCCATTTGGCGACCCGTGATGAGCAGCTTGCCGTCATCTTGCGCCGCAATACCGCCGACCATCGCAAATGCAAGTGCGGTGACCATCAGTACAGCGAATAGACGGACGAACTTATTTGTATGTCGCATAGACAATGCCTCCTAAAAGAACCATTATAGTAATGCCACGTAAGCGAAATTCAATTCATACGCTTGTATAGACATTAACGTGAGTTAACCTTCTACGCAAACGTAGTAATGCCGTACCCTCTATACACACGAGATGGCTGTTACGTTCGAAAATTATCTCACGTTTCCGAATAAAGAGTAATAATTCAGGCATTTTAGCTGATACCCGAATATGATTATGTGATGAAGTCACCAAACGACGCGCACAACGTGTGTCGGGGCAGGGTTTAAACCTGCTCTCTGTGACTTACCCCACGCTCCAGAACTTGATCGAACT
The DNA here is from genome assembly GCA_038260485.1 of Aggregatilineales bacterium. Taxonomy (GTDB): domain Bacteria; phylum Chloroflexota; class Anaerolineae; order Aggregatilineales; family Phototrophicaceae; genus Flexifilum. The sequence goes on from JBBSNT010000189.1 coordinate 7,812, forward strand.
ATCGCCCGCGCTGATCAGAAAACGGCCGTCGGCGCTGAACGCCATATCGCGGATCAAGCTGTCGTGACCATCAAGCTGCGCTAGCGTCGCGCCGGTCGCGGCGTCGATCAGGAAAATCGGGAAGCGTTCACTGCCCGACAAGCCGCCGCTAAAAGGCACGCCGCCCGCGACCGCGACGACCGATCCATCGGGGCTGAAACTGACTGCCGAGACGACTTCGCTCTTACTGGCGTCGAAGATCGGCACGCTGTACTGCGGTGCGGCGCTCGTACCGCTCACCTGCCAGAGACTGAAGCTGCCGTCAGGGTAGCCGACCACGATGGTTGACCCATCTCCGTTGAGCGCCAGCGGCGTCCCCATAAAATGGAAGATCGGTGTTGTCTCGAAGTGGGTGATCTCCG
>JBBSNT010000190.1:0-8162 GCA_038260485.1 Aggregatilineales bacterium
AAACGGTTGCACCCAAACGATGCAGATTGAAAAATGCGTTGCGCGCCACCAACGGATCAAAGGTCCAGATGATGGTCCCGATCCCCGCAGCCATCGCCCAGGCCCGCTGGTGCAGCTTGATCGCCGCGCCGCCACCCAGCTTAACCGCCATCTTGGCATTCTTCAGCATGTCGCCTGTGCTCGTCACGTCCAGCGCAATCCCGATGTCAGGATCAACCCCGAATGCCGAGACGCGCGCCCCACGGACCCCGACTTCTTCCTGCACCGTGAAAACGAAGTAAACTTCGTTCTCGGTTTGCTTATTGAGCCGTTTCAGCGCTTCAAGCGCCACCACACAGCCGATCCGGTCGTCCATCGACTTAGCGATCAAGCGCGTGCCGCGTGCTTCCATTGGTCGCCAGAACGCCGCCGGGCTGCCCGCTTGAACGCTGCCATTGCCTTCGCCGTCGCTCACGTCGATGAAGAAGTCGTCGAGGTTCGGCACGCTCGTGCGCCCCGCGCCGAAATAATCGTGCAGCCCGATCACACCGACCGTCCCGTCCTCGAAATAGACGCGGTTACCGAGCAGCGCCGTATTCAGCAGCCCGCCAAGCGCCGCGAAGCGCAGATAGCCGCTTTTCGGCTCGGCAAAGGTCGTCATCACGCCGATCTCGTCCATGTGCGCGGCGATCATAATCTTCGTCCCGCCTTGCCCAACGCGGCAGATCAAGCTGCCCAGCGGGTCAACGGTGATTTCGTCAGCATAGGCTTCGGCTTCCGCGCGGATCAAGTCGCGAACGCGGTGTTCGTAGCCCGAAGGACCCCACGCCTCGACCAACTTCTTAATCAAGTCTTTCACAGTGGCACGCTCCCTAATGGCATCTCATCGTTCAACCACAGCGCCGCAGAGGACGGAAGAAATTCTTTGTGTTCTCCGTGTCCTCTGCGGTTCAAGTTTTATAGTTCAGGTCGTCAGGTGTAATCCGCTTCAGCGCCGCCTTGATCAGCCGCAGACCGTTGTCGTAATCGTCGCGGTGCAGGTATGCCGTCGGGCTGTGGATGTAGCGGCAGGGCATGGCGATCACCGCCGAAGGCACGCCCGCGTTAGCGATGTGAATCGCGCCCGCGTCGGTGCCGCCACCAAGTCTCGTTTTGTACTGGTAGGGGATGCCTTCCGCTTCTGCCGTCTCGCGCAGCAGCTTCAGCAGGCGCGGATCAGTGATCATGCTTCGATCCATCACCGTCAGCGCCGGCCCGCCCCCGAAAATACAGGTCGGGTTGACGTCAGTATCGTCGTCCACCTCGGCGTTGGGGTTTGGCAAGTCGTGCGCCGTCGTGCCTTCGAGGATGAAGGCAACGTCCGGGTTGAGCGCCTGCGCCGCGACTTTCGCCCCGCGCAAGCCAATCTCCTCTTGTACGGTGAACGCCGCCAGCACGTCCACCGGATACGGATCGTCTTGCAGCAGGTCGATCAGCAGCGAACAGCCGACGCGGTCGTCGAACGCTTTACCGCGCAGCACCTTCTCGCCGATCTCCATGAACTTGCTGTCGAACGCGATCCGGTCGCCCGCCTTGACCTTGCCGCCCGCTTCATCTTTGCTGGTCGCCCCGATGTCGATCCGCAAATTGCTCAGCTTGACGACGTTCTGGTCGCGGTTGAGGTGAATCGGCGTCCAGATAATCACCCCCGGCACGCTGCCGATCCACACGCGCAGCCCCGGCAAAATCCGGTCATCGACGCCACCAACTGCGCTAAAGCGGATCAAGCCATCGCCGTCGAAGCCGCGCACGATGAAGCCGATTTCGTCCATATGCGCGGCGATCATCACCCGCAGCGGCTGTTCGCCCGTGCCCCTTTTCAGCGCGGTAACACCGCCCAGCGCGTTGATCTTGACGTCGCTGACGTGTCTGTCTATCGCTGGCAAAATGAGTTTGCGAACAGCGTCTTCGCTGCCCGAAACGCCGACCGCTTCGGAAAGCGCCTGTAAGATCATAGTTGCTCCCAGCCGTTATGCCTGAATAGCCCACAGTATAACGGATTGAGCGCAAAACCTGTAAAATTTATTCAAACGCTGGTACGAATTCCCGCGCTAGGGATCACGCTGTAGGGGCAAAGCGTGCTGCGCTCTGCGAGTGCTGCTTCACTTCACGCAATCGCCATCAACGCCTGAGCGCGCACCCGTCGGCGTATCGGCTGAGCGAACGTCAGGCGGTTGCCGTCAAGGTCGCTGATTGTGAAAGCGCAGTCGCCCCAGATTTCCTCGTGCAGCGGGTCGTCAATCGCAACTTCGTGCGCCTGCAGCATCGCGTAAAAACGGTCAATGTCGGCGCTTTCCGGCAGCGTCAGGTACAAGTCGGCACAGCCGACAGCGCAGTGCGCCGCCCGCACGAAGATCACCCGCGCCTCGCCGAGATACGCTTCAGCATAAACGGTCGTGCCATCGATGCCCGGCAGACCGCCTTGCCCCTCGAAACACAAGACCCTCGTGTAAAACGCGAGGCTCAAATCAACGTCACAGACGTGGAGAACAGGCGTTATCATGGCGCAGCTCCATTTGAACATTTGTTCTATATTTTAACGCAAAAACGCCCATTTTGCGACTTCAAAATCGACAAAAGCTATTGGTAAATTTACCAAAGCAAGTTTGTAAATGTTTTGTAGTGCAGGCTACAGCCTGCTCTTTTAGCGATGTTCTGCCGAACAGTCGTGATTATTCGTCATCAGCGCCGCCTTGATCGCGCTTCATGCGCTTGCCCAGAAAACTCCCGAACATCCCGTTGACCAGCAGGTCGCTTTTCGTGACTTTGGACGCCGAATTATTCGGCTTGTCCCAGCGACCCTCACGCCGCTGAGCCACCCACAGCGCATACGTATCCATCGTGCTGATCAGCACTTCTTCCAGCGCGGCACGGTCATTCGACGCCAGCAGCCCGCGCAAAGCCTCAAGCGCTTCGACGGTCGCGTCGATCTGCCGCACGAGGTTATCACGGTTGTTCAGCAGCAGGTCGCGCAGGTCGTCGGGATGCTGGTCGTAGAGGTGATGCGTTAGCCGACCAAACGACGGATTGCCGACTCGCCGGGCGTCGTTCCAGCCGTCGCGGCGGTGGAGCGCATAGAACGCGCCTAAGCCGAGCACGGCGGGCAAGCCTTCCATCGACGCGATCCACGCATCATGCTCAGCCGGGTCGCCAAACTGGGGCGACATCTCCAGCAATTGTGCGAAATCGGTCGCTAATTCGACCGCGTCGCCCGCTGTGTTCGCGCTCGGCAGCAGCATCAGCGCCCCGCCATCGAACAGGTCAGCCGATGCCGCTTCAGCGTCATCGAGTCCGCCGAACATATATTTCGGGTTGAGCACGGGCGTCACGCCGACCATGTGCGCGTCAGCGTTGAGGTACTTCGTCGCCCATTCCTGCGAGGGCAGCTTGAGCGGCGACGTATCGATCAGCACTGATCCGCCGCGCAGGTCATGCCCGATCAACTGGTAAGCCGCCTGCACGTCGCGGTAAGGCAGCGCCAGCACGATGATGTCCTTCTCGGACGCGGCATCAACAATGCTGCGCACCACGTGATCGACGGCGGCGATTGTCTTGGCGTTCTGCGCCTCGACGTTGTCGGCAGCGTAGCCCGTGACGGCGAATTGCTGGCGTGCGTCTTTGCGGGCGTTGTAGCGCTTGAGCGCCAGCCCAATCGATGCACCGATCCGCCCAAGTCCAATGATTCCTACGCTAATCGTCGTTGCCATGTTTTTTCACCTGTTCTCGTTTGCTTTATTATAGCGACTGGCAGCGTTCGGTTCGACCTTAACCGTCCGTTGCATCGATCCGCACATTCGTGGAGCGATAGGTCGGTGGATGCGCGCAGCACGACGCGCTTGCGGCGATCTGCTCCAGCGCATAGCCGTCGATCACCATCGCGCGATCCGAAACGGCGAAGTGCAGATGACGGCTGTAGCCCTGACCGCAGGGCGTGACGAAGTGCGCCTGCCGGATGATCTCGCCCAGATACTGCCCACGCCCCACCGCGTGGTCGAGCAGGGCGCGCCGCACCGACCAACTGAGCGTGACGTGCAGGTAATAGGTGGATCGCCCGTCGGCGTGCTGAATTTGCAGCAGGCTTTGATAGCCGTCGCTGCAAATCTCGCGCAGCCTGCCCGCTTCCGCCGCCAGCACGGCGAAGCGCGCCCCGAACGCGGGCTGAAAATCCAGACCGTTCCCCTCGTGCCAGCCCTCGATTGCCCACCACTCTTGACGATTCTGCCACGGGAATTTGTACGCGCCATCGAGCGGCACGTCGTCGGGCGTGAGCGAAAAATCGGCAAACGCGCTCGGAATCGCCGCCTCAATCGCCGCGAACGCACCCCCGCCGACCACGTAAGCCGACCATTGACCAGCTCCCGCTTGCGCGATCACGACGACGGGCTGCACGTCCTCGACGCCCGACCAGCCCGCCTCGACCAGCGCCGTCGGCACCAGCGTGATCTCCGCCCAATCGTCGGCTGAGCGATACGCCGAGACGGTGTAGCGGTTGATGGCGTTCAGCCGCTCCCGATCCGCATTCAGGGCATCAAGGACGGGCGCACGCAGTTCCAGCAGCAGCGAGTAGACACCGTCAAAGGTGATTTCCAGCGGCGGTTGGGGCGTAGAAGTCGGCGGCGGCGTCAGGGTTGGCGTAATCGTGAGCGAAGGCGTGAGCGAGGGAGGGAGCGAGGGCGCAGGCGAGGCAGCACTGACCAGCGCCATACCGAACAGCAGGAAAAGCCCGCCAAGCGCGAGGCGAAGGTGCTGGCTAATTCGCATCGTCGGCGCGCTGAAGGCGTTTTAACAGGATAACCAACGGGTGATCGCCCCATTGGCTAAGCGATTCCTGATGGTGGGCGATCAGCCAGAGGGCATCCGGCGGTGCGCCCGTGGGCGCGACAAGCTCCGCGCTCCACAACGGATGAAGGTGGTACACGGCATACGGACGCACCCAAAAACGAGTCGGGTCGCCGCTGCCTAAGCGACCGGCAATTGACGGAAAGAACGTGCGCCCTAGTACCGCCATCGTTTTTTGCCATAAAGCCAGCGGATAGCGGCTTTTGCCGACGTCATGGAGCAGCGCGGCGATGGCAAGCGCGGGTGGGGTATCAGCAGGTGTAGAACCTTGCGCCAGCAGCGCGCGTAATACATTGAGGCTGTGCTGCTGCTCGACGCGGCGCATCCGCCCAAACAGCGCAAGCTGCTCCGGCGTGAGGTACTGGGCGGCAAGGGCGGTATCGACCGGACGCCCGAAGGCGACCAGCGCGCGCAGCCCTTGTCGGAGTCGTCTAGCGGCGGGTTGCAAGCACAAGGGCTAAAATGCAGAGAACGCGAGGTAGGGGTTGCCGAGCAAAAGCTGCACAATCTGATAGGTCGGTTGGGTGATGAGCAGACCGAAGATATTCGGCAGACCGGGCAACCGGATGAACGAGAGCAGCAGCAACCCGAAGAAGATCAGTTGGCTGGTTTGGGCGTAACGTTCCCACGTCTGCGCGAGGTCAGGCGGAAGCAGGGCATAAACGATCTGCCAGCCGTCAATCGGAAACAGAGGGATCAAGTTGAAGACGAACAGCAGCACGTTCAGCCCGACCATGCGGAGCAGAATCACCTGTACGATTTCGGGCAGCGATGCCAGCGTTTGGATGCCGATGATGCGGATCAAAATGGCGAAGACCGCCGCCAGCAGCAGGTTCGAGAGCGGCCCCGCCGCCACCGCCGCCAGCCAACGCCAGCGCCGGTTCTGGAGCGGCATCCGAAAGGGCGAAATCGGCGCGGAGCCGAGAATACCGAAGCCGAGCACCGCGAACATGATCCAGCCGATCCAGTTAATATGGACGAGCGGGTTGAGCGTCAAGCGACCCTGCCGTGCTGGTTCGGGATCGCCCATCTTCCAGCCGACGTAATTATGCGAAAATTCGTGGATCGTCATCCCCAAACCGAGCACGATCAGGTTGGCGATTAGGAGTTCAGGCGTGAGGTTGAAAAGCAACGAGAAGCGCTCCATGAGAGGTTCAAAAGCGATGCGCGTCATTATAACATAGGTGCCGCCCGAATGATGGCTAGAACGATGGCGCGACAGATGTTATTATTAGCGCAAATTAAGGTTGTGATTTGAGATGGAAATTAACGTAGGCGACCGTGTGCAGCTTCGAAAACCTCATCCCTGCGGCAGTCTGGAATGGACTGTTTACCGCGTGGGAGCGGATATTGGGCTGCGATGCACTGGCTGTGGGCGGCGCGTCATGCTGACACGGAGCGAATTCAATAAACGCCTCAAGCAAGTCATCCCACAAAAGGAGAAAGAAAGTTGACGAAGCGCGTCCTATTTCTAATGTCCGATACCGGCGGGGGGCATCGCGCAGCAGCGGAAGCCATTGCCGAGGCGCTCCAGCGCAAGTACGGTGAAAAAGTCGAACTGGAACTGGTGGACGTTTTCAAATCGTACTCCCCTTTCCCTTGGAACTATATGCCCGAATTCTACCCGTGGTTGATCAATCACGGGAAGTCGTCGTGGGGTATGGGCTACAAACTCTCGAACACGCAGCGCCGGGCTAAAGCGATTACGCGCGGCATGTATCTGACGATTGAAAGCCGGATCAAGAAGATGCTGCGCGAACATCCCGCCGACGTAGTGGTGTGCGTGCATTCGGTGCTGACCCACTTGGCGATGCAGGCGCTCTTCGCCCGCGAGACGCGCCCGCAGTTCGTGGTCGTCGTGACCGACCTCGTTTCGACCCACATGTTCTGGTACGACCGGCGCGCCGACCGCACGCTCGTGCCGACCCAGCCCGCTTTCGAGCGCGGCTTGGAGGCAGGGCTGCGCTCCAATCAAATGCGCGTGACCGGGCTGCCGGTGCATCCCCGCTTCGCGGAAGGACTACCCGACAAAGCTGAAGCCCGGCGCACGTTGGGCTGGGATGCTGACCTGCCGACGCTGCTGCTAGTCGGCGGGGGCGATGGCATGGGGCCGCTCTACAAGACCGCCCGCGCCATCAACAGCCGTCACCTTGAATGCCAACTCGTGATCATCACCGGGCGCAACAAGACGCTCAAGGACAAGCTGGAAAGCGCCCGCTGGAACCAGCCGACGCACGTTTACGGCTTCGTCAATGATATGCCGCGCCTGATGAGCGCCGCTGACGTGCTCGTCAGCAAAGCCGGACCCGCCACAATTTGCGAAGCCTGCATCGCGGGGCTACCCTTGATCCTCTACGACGCCATCCCCGGTCAAGAGACGGGCAACGTCGAGTACGTCGTCGATAACCACGCTGGCGTCTTTGCGCCGAGCGCTCGCGAAGTCGCGGACACGGCACAGGCGTGGCTGGCAGAAGGCGCGGCAGGGCTGCGTCGGCGCTCCGAGAACGCCTTACGGATTGGTCGCCCTAACGCCGCCTACGAGATCGCCGATGAAGTCTGGGAATACGCCCAAAAAGCGCCCGTCCCGACCAACCGCCGCAACATCTGGAAAGATGTGAAAGACGCCGCCAACCGCACCGGGCTGATCACGACGCTGTAAGATTGAATCAGCGTTCGCCAGATGCTCGAAGCGTCTGGCTAGGATCAAAAAAGCCTGCTCAAGCAGGCTCTGTCGCAAGGACGGTCATTTTGACCCCACCCCAACTCGCGGCTCAGCTTCGCTGAGCTACTCGCCTCCCCTCCCCGAATTCAAGGCGGGGAGAAGGGAGAAAACCGCCGGGCTGCTTAATCTAATGGTGGGCAAATGATGTTTGCAACAAAGCCGCTCAAGCAGGCTGTATTGCGCGGTTCGAAAATCGACGCTTTGACCCTACACTCCGAATTCAATTCAGGGGGATGACTGTAGATTCGTTGCGCTTAAGGGCGGGTCTGAGACCCGCCCCTACCTATGCACAGCGCGTTCGAACAGCTTCAATTTTTGCGAGGCTTTGCACGAGACTTGTTCACTGAAAATAAGTGCGCGGACTGATCGCGTAGCAAAAGCTCGAAGCAAGGGAACGGCTTACTTGCTGCCGCCGAAGCCGCCCTTCGATTTGATGTTCGGATTATCATACTTGCGAGCGCCGCCGCTGCTGCTCGGCTTCGCAGACGACGATGGAGCCGACGAACTTGACGACGACGACTTTGATCCGCCGAAGCCACCGCGTGAACGAACGTCCGGGCTATCATAGCGCGGCGCGGTATTG
>JBBSNT010000191.1:0-8140 GCA_038260485.1 Aggregatilineales bacterium
ATGGAACCGGGAGCGTTAGCGACCGGGCGTGCTGGCAATCGCTGCGTGGGACACCCGGTCGCTCACGCTCCCGGTTCCATAAGACGCTTACTCTCCGCCGTCGGCTGCGAAGCAGCTACCAGCGCAAATAGGTAATTTATGTCTGAACTTAAACTACCCTCAATAACCGTTTCGGGAAAAATTGATAAAATGGGAGAATCCCTTAAGGCGTTGCGCGACTACGCGGTACAGGCGGCGGACAAAGCCGGGTTAAACAAGGCGCGTATCGATGGCTTGCGTATGGCGGTGGACGAATACGCGACCAATATCATCACGTATGGATACCGCGATGCGGGGCTGGAAGGTAACGTTGACGCCTCGGCAGAATTCGATGGCGACTACTTGAGTTTTTCCCTGATCGACACCGCAACCGCATTTGACCCGACAAAAAGACCAATGCCGACGAACCTCGATGATCCGCTTGAGGAACGCAGTATTGGCGGTTATGGTATTATGCTTGTCCGCGAAAGCGTCGATGAATGGCGTTACGAACGGCGCAATAACCAGAACTGCAACACCTTTCTTTTAAAACGCGAATGAGTTGATCGGTAAAGGTAAGCTATGTCAAGCCACGTGAACCGCTTGTTGGTCGTTGATGATAACGAAGCGAATCGTACTGCCCTAAGCACCTATCTCGAAGGGCAAGGAAAGACCGTCGAGATTGCTAAGGATGGGCAAGCTGCCGTCGAAATGCTGGACGCAAACCATTACGATCTGCTGCTTCTGGGTGTCAGCCTACCCAAATTAAGCGGTTATCAGGTGCTGGAACACATGAAAGCCGACGACACCCTGAGCGCGATCCCCGTGATCATGATCTCGTCGAATGCCGACCTCGACAGCGTGGCGCGCTGTATTGAGTTGGGCGCTGACGATTACATTCAAGAGCCATTTACCAACGAACTGCTCGACCTACGGCTGCGTATCACCGAGCAGAAGAATCTGAACGAGAGTGACCAGCAGGAGCATCTGCGGCGGGTCGAACGGCTGGCAGATCAGATGGAGAACGTGATTCTGCCGATGGGAATCGCGCTTTCGACCGAAACCGATTTTGATCGGCTGGCGCAGCGTATCCTCGTCGAAGCGAAGCAGGTCTGTAATGCTGATGCCGGAACGCTCTACATGCGTGCGCCTGACGATACCCTGCGCTTCGCCATCGTCATCACGGAATCACTCGGTATTCATCTTGGTGGCACGAGTGGCAAGCCGGTGAACTTTCCGCCGCTGCCGATGTACGACCGTGTGACGGGCAAGCCGAATTTGAACAACGTTGCCTCCTACGTCGCGCTGAACGGCAAATCGATCAACATTCCTGACGTTTATACGGCGGAAGGCTTTGATTTTTCGGCGACCAAGATTTTCGACCAGCAGAACAACTACCGCTCACAGTCGAGCCTGACCGTTCCGTTGAAGGACAATAAGGGCGAAGTGATCGGTGTGCTGCAACTGCTCAACGCGCTCGACGATGCTGACAAAATTGTCCCATTCGATGAATATAATCGCTTAGTCGTCGAATCTCTGTCGTCGCAGGCGGCGGTCGTTCTCAATAATCACCTGCTGCTGCAGCGGCAGCAGAAGATGTACAAGATCGAGAACGACATCCAAATCGCGCGCCGTATCCAGTTGAACTTTCTGCCGAGCACCTTGCCGGAAATCACTGGATGGGAGATCGGTGGGCGCTTTCAGCCCGCGCGCGAAGTAGCAGGCGACTTTTATGACTTCTTCACGATGATGAATGAGCGCCGTCTAGGGATTATCATCGCCGATGTCTGCGATAAGGGCGTGGGCGCGGCGTTATTTATGTCGCTGACGCGGAGTTTACTGCGCGCTTTCGCGCTGCACAGTCACAACGTCAACTGGGCGGAAAACCTGTTTGAAGACCCGAATTCCTCGTTTAGCCTGAAGACGGGTGGCGGACGCTTGGCGATTCGCGCGAACGCCCTGAAAACCGCTGTGGTTGATACCAACGAGTACATTACCGAACATCACCTTGACCTCAATATGTTTGCGACTATGTTCTTTGGTATGCTCGACCCGGCAACGGGAACGCTACTCTACATTAATGGTGGGCACTGCCCGCCGATGATCATCGGACCTGACGGTACGATCAAGCAGCGCCTAGAGCCAACGGGTCCGGCGGTGGGGATGTTCCCCGGCGCAGAATTCGAGATTTCCGACGCGCAAATCGATCCGGGCGATATTCTGCTCGGCTTCACGGACGGCGTAACCGATGCGCGCAACCCGGATGGAAAGCTCTACCACGAAGAAGGGCTGATCTCACTGATTCGCCCGCCGCTTGATTCAGCGAACGGGTTGCTTGACAGGATTCACGGCGCGCTCAACAATTACATTAGCGATGCTGTACAGTTCGACGATATTACGATGGTGGCGGCGCGCCGTCTACCGCAGGAATAGCATTTTCTCTTAACACCAGCTTCCGGCAGTATCCGGTCGCGTAGCATGGACTTCGGTCAGCCTATTTTCACGCCATCCGTACGCGACGTTACACCACGTACCGTTGCACTAATCCAATCTCGGCTGCACCTTGCGCTAGGTCTTCGGCTCAGCCTGATGCCGGAAGTCCACAAATACGCCAGTACGCCGTATTAAATCGATGGGGCGGCGTACTGACATCTTTTGCTCGATTTCTCCGCTTTGATCAACGTGCCGCTTTTGCCTCACAGGGTTGACGTATCCCTCTCAGTTTATTACACTACGCATGTCGCTATCCTTGCGGAAAACGTGAATTATACTGCGTCGCTCGCGCTCAATTGCTCCGTTTGCGCTAGATTTTCTAATTTGAGTGGGCAGTTGTTGATGCGAGAGCGATGTTACTCTCTTTTTAACCCGCTTTTCACTTCGAAATGTTACATGCTGCCGACTATATTAACGGTTTATCGCGCTTGATCACGCTGACTCTGCTCATTTTCTCGCTCACGTTGTTCGCGGCGGTGCTGCTCTCCAATCGAGCGGATCGGACGCTGTTGTCTACGTCTGTTTTATTCCTTGCTGTAGGTTTTGTAGCTGGAAACAGCACCTTGGATCTTCTCAAGTTTACGCCGGGCACGCCGCTGGCTTCGATCATCGCTGAACTAGCGCTTGTCAGCGTGTTATTTACCGATGGTATGCGCCTGAATGTGCGTGAACTGCGCGAAGTAGGGCATTTGCCGGGGCGTGCACTGTTGTTTGGGCTGCCGCTGACGCTCGTGATCATCACCCTGATTGCACACGGGTTGTTTCAACTGACGTGGCTGGAATCGCTGCTGGTTGGCGCGGTGCTTAGCCCAACCGATCCGGTTTTTGCGTCGCTTATCATTGAGCAGACGGTTGTTCCGCGGCAGCTTCGACGGTTGCTCAATGTGGAAAGTGGACTGAATGATGGTTTGGTGCTTCCAATCGTCGTCATTTTGATCCAGCTCATCAGCAACGCTCCAGTGAATCCCTTGGAGCTGTTCGCTGAAATCGCCCTTGGTGTGGTTCTGGGGATTATCATTCCGGTCGTGGCGCTAGCGATTGGACGGCTGCCGATTTTTGCCGTGGAGACGAAAAACCAGCCGTTGAACGCCTTCACCATTGGCGTGCTCGTGCTCGTACTTGCCGAAATATTCCATGCCAACGTGTTTCTAGCGGTCTTTTGTGCGGGTATTACCATCGCTTCGATTAGCGAGGAAACGCGTGCAGAGTTCCGTCAGTTTGGGGAATTAATCGCCCAACTGTTGAAACTCGTTGCTTTGTTTTTCTTCGGAATGCTGCTTGAACCACAATTATTCTCCGCAGGCGGGGTGACAAGCTACCTGTTTGCAGTGCTCATTCTGTTTATCGCGCGTCCGCTGGCAATTTTCATGGCACTATGGGGGAGTAAGCTGGCTTTTTCTGAGCAGCTGACAGTTGCGTGGTTCGGTCCGAAGGGTTTTGCGTCGATCTTCTACACGCTATTGATTTGGCGGCGTGGAATTGATGGTGGCGGAAAGTTGTTTCAAATTCTGACTCTGACAATTATCATCTCGATCATTGCGCATTCTTCGACAGACATCTTTTTCACACGTTGGTTCACACGCAGAAGCAGCCTTGATGAACCAACGGATTAGTGTGCTCCTGGTTTAGATGCCTCTGCCGTGACGCTGTTGGTATAGAGACGCTGAGCAAGGGCGCTGAATGTCGAAATATCGACGGGCTTCTGAAGGACATAATCCGCCGTTTCGCCCACTTCTTCGGTGACCATGTGGGGGTTCGCGGTGATGACGACAACCTGAAGATTTTGCCATTCTTCCGACTTGCGCATAATTTTCAGCACTTCCCCGCCATCTAGCCCCGGCATTCTCAAGTCCAGAATAATTAATTGATACGTGCCGTGTTTAAGTGCTTCAAGCCCGGTAAGCCCGTCGTCTGCCTCAGTGACCTCATAGCCAACGAACTCAAGCGCGATGTGGAAGATATGCCGGTTGTGAAAATTGTCGTCGATTACGAGTGCAGCAGGCATAAAATACTCCTAAACATTGAGACAGCATAGACTTATCGAGCAACTATTATAGTTTATGCGAATTGTTGAACGAAAAGCCTAAAGCTTATTTATTATTTTCATATCTTTGCCTCTAAAATGAGACTACAGAGGTTCTTTACGTAATCCTTAGGATAACTGCAATCAAGTCTACTTTATGCGTAAGCTAGGCAGATTCATCGGAGTAGAATGCGGAGCTGGAGCAATTCGGCTGATTCGTAGAACAACCGGAGGATACCTGTGTTTGGTAACAAGGATGAGGTTGGTCAAGTTGATATTGCTTTGGAACTTGAGCAAATCTTCGCGGCAATGGGTAATGGGCGCGTCAATAGTGTTGCCTACGATACTGCTTGGATAGCGCGTCTCGACTTAGCTTATGGTGGGTACAATTTCAACGAAGCGCTGCCGTGGCTGCGACGCCACCAGCATAAAGATGGCAGTTGGGGCGGCGACGTTCTTCATTATCATGATCGTTTTATTTGCACGCTCTCTGCGTTGATCACGCTGCACATTGCCGGAGATGGGGCGGAAGACGTCGCCCGGATGCGTGCCGCTGACGAATTCCTCTGGCGGGAACATTTGCGCCTGCGCCAAGATGCACACGAAACCATCGGTTTTCCTGTGCTTGCTACCTCTCTCGTCGAGGAGGCGCGTGTTTTGGGGTTGGGCGTGCCGCGCAATCCTTATTGCGACACGGAAACGATTGCCCGTAAGCTGACTATTCTTCAGGAAAGCCCGCATCTGTGGCGTAACAGCACGATGTCATTCTCGCTTGAGGCGGTACGCGCGTGTTTCCCCAATGATCCTGATTTTCTGGAAAGCAATGGCTCGGTGGGAACGTCACCCGCCGCAACAGCAGCGCTCTTACTGCGTTCGCAAGGCGTCAGCCAAGCGGCGCTCGAATACTTGCAGCGGAACGTCCTTGAGGACGGAGGCGTGCCGAACGTATCCCCGATTGACACCTTTGAAATCGCATGGAGCCTGAATTATCTTCGCCACGCGGGTGTGATTTCACCCGATGATCCGCCTGTTCAAAAAGCGCTCGCTGAACTGTGGAAAGCGTGGTCACCCGAAACGGGGATGGGCTTCTCATCGTACTACTCTGTCCGCGATCTTGACGATACTGCTGTCGGTTACGCGATGCTGCGCTGGGGTGGGTATCCAGTCAAAGCCGACATCTTTGCGCAGTTCGAAGAAGATGATCATTTTCGCTGTTTCCCGCACGAGGTCGATCCATCACTGAGTGCGACACTGCGGTTAGTCGATGCGCTCAAGCTCGATCCGACGCACATCTGCTATGAATCGTGGATACGAAAAGCCGTTGGCATGATCCGTCGGTATCACAATAATGGCGTCATGTGGTTCGATAAATGGCATGCTTCGCCGTACTATCCCGTTTGCATTTCAGTTCAGGCATTGCGTGGGACGGCTGACGACATCGTGGCGTCTCAAATTCATTGGATTCTGGCGTCCCAGCGTGAAGATGGCGGCTGGGGATATTACGCTACTTCGACGCCGGAAGAAACCGCTTATGCGCTATTAGCGCTGTTTTACTGGGACGAATACGCGGTGCGCGTCAATGCGGACGTTATCAACGCTGCCGGGGCTTATTTGCTTACACATTTCGGCAGCGGCGAAGAACTTACGCCGCTGTGGTTGGGGAAGTGCTTATACACACCGGAATATGTCGTGCGTTCGCTGATCGTGGCGTCGCTTCATCAGTATCACGTTTGGTGCGAATCACAATAAAGGATTGGATATGACGAGCCAAGCCGCACTTCATTTGTCGGATAGCTTTGTCGCGCAGTCATGGCGCGACTGGCGGAAACCCCGTTCACAAGACCGCGATACCGCGTTCCGTGAACGGACGATCCGTCTCGTTATCGGCATTGGCGTGATCCTCATTGCGCTGACGCTGTTCATTTCGTTAGTCGTCTTCCGTGATCCGTGGGAGCCTGTTTCTTACCCGACGCTGTTTGTCATCATGCTCATTTTGGGGGGAGGCGCGGCGATTGCAGTCAGCCGAGAAAACGTCTTGGTCGCTGGATGGCTGCTAGTCAGCGTTTGGCTGGTCGCGGGTGTTGGCGTTGTCGTGATGGGGCAGGGCTATGCGGGTAGTCAGGGTGTCGCCACTCTAATGTTCGCGCTGGTCTGCGCGTCGGTCGTGCTGCCGCGCAATGCTATTTTGCCGATTGGCTTGATCTGTATTCTGATCGCAGCGGGAATTACTCAGATTTCGTACTCGATTGGCGCTATTGCTGATCCGACGAACGTCGGTCCGCTCGGCGGCATTCTCTCGAATTCGGTCTTGTTCATCGCTGCAGCGCTCTTTCTGCGTGAACGTGTGCGGGAGTCGGATGATCGCCTTGACACACTGCGCGTCCTGATTGTTGAAGCCGAAGCTGCTCGCCAAGAAGCAGACACCGCCAACCGCTCCAAATCGCAGTTTTTGGCGAATATGTCGCATGAACTGCGGACGCCATTGAATGCTGTCACGGGTTACACCGACATCATGCTTAATGGCATGGCGGGTGATTTCAGCCAAAATCAACGGGAACTGCTGAGTTATATTCAGAGCAACGGTAAGCGTCTGCTGGTGCTGATTAACGACGTGCTTGACCTCTCGAAGATTGAGTCGGGCAAGGTTGACGTTTTCCTGACGCTGGCATCGCCGCGCCGTTCGGTCAGGGAAGTGGTCGACAGTATGCAGAGCCTCGCTCAGCAGAAGAACGTCTTCTTGCGTTCGGTGTTCGACGAGGATGTGCCTGAAGCTGTGCTTTGTGACGTGCCGAAAGTGCAGCAAATTGTCACCAACTTGATTGGTAACGCGCTGAAGTTCACGGATCACGGCGGCGTTAGCGTCGAGCTTGGGGCAAGCGGCAGACAGTGGCAACTGCGTGTGCGCGATACGGGTATTGGTATGCCTGAAGACTCTACGCAGTACATTTTCGAGAAATTCCGGCAAATCGACAACGAAAAGACGCGTACTGAACACGGAACGGGCTTAGGTTTGGCAATCGTTAAATCTTTGGTCGAGTGCCTTGACGGTACAATTAATGTGGAGTCAAAGCTTGGTGTCGGCACGGTTTTCATCATCTCACTTCCGCGCTACCCTGCCGACACAATGCAAACTGAATCGTTGGTCTTAGACTCTGAAGAGGGAGTACTCCATGTCTGACAATTTGAGTGTTATGTTGATCGATGACGATGAAGATACCCAAAAAATCTTTCGGGTGGTGATGGATCATCATCAGATGAATTTGCGGATTTTTACCGATGCTGAAAGTGCGCTCGAACACCTGAAGAATGCGCCCGAACCCGACGTAATGGTGATCGACATCGTTCTGCCGGGGATCGACGGCTACCAAATGTTAGGACGCAGCCGCCAGCTTGCACCGCAATGCCGCATGATTGCCACGACCGCGTATCACTCGCAAGCAACGGCGAATGAGGTCGCTAACTGGGGGTTCAACGGCTATTTGCCGAAACCGCTCCAGCCGACTACGCTCGCAGATGACCTGAAAAAGTTCATGATGAATAACTAGTGGGTCACTTGGGACGCAGCCTGGCATAAAAAGCACGAACAGATCGTGGGGAGGCTGCACC
>JBBSNT010000192.1:0-8114 GCA_038260485.1 Aggregatilineales bacterium
AGCCGTATGAGTTGGTGCGCGGTAATTTAAGCCCTCTGCGCCCGACTGGAAGCCGAGCGTCCGAAGTCGCCATCGCCGCTGCCGCCGAACTCTACAACTACGTCAAAAAAACGCGCGCAGGGCGTGTGACGGGCGCAAATGGCGCTTACGCGCTCTCAGCGACCTGCTTGCGCGTGCCAGACGTTGGCTTCTACGTTCCGGCGAAAGCTGTGCAGATCACCGATCCGCGCAAGTATCTACCCTTCGCGCCCGACCTCGTAGTCGAGGTTGTTTCGCCCGAAGACCGGGCGGGCAACTTGATGGAAACGGTGTTGGATTATCTTGAGGCGGGGACGGCGCTGGTGTGGGTGATCTATCCTGACCTGCGGAGCGTCGCCGTGCATATGCCCAATTACACTACCAAGCTGTTCAGCGCGGACGGCGTGCTCGATGGGGGCGACCTGCTCTCCGATTTGCAGATTGCCGTCGCGGATTTATTCCCCAACAACGAAGATGCTCTATAATTTGCAGTGCTATGAGAAAATAGTATAATCGCAATGTTATTAAAATGAGTCTATGCTCACACGAGGATTGCCCTGCGCGATGAGAAGGGTACTGAAAACGCATGGTCGTCCGACCGCATGTTTTCAATGCCGCGAAAATTTTGGAGCAGCCCTGCCATTTCTGCGCGAACGGGTAAAGTGGCTTATGAACGTCACCATTCAGTGGGAAAACGCCGCAAAATCAGTCCTGCGCTACACATTCGAAGGCGTTTGGGACTGGCACGATTTTCATGCTGCATTTGATCAACAGCGCGAAGAATTCAGTTTGAGCAACCTCTGCATTGTGATTGATCTGCGAAAAACGCTGCACTTCCCCAGTGACGCAGTTTTACATTTGCGGCGCATGGCAGAATTAGCGAATTCCATCAGCGGCATCATGATCGTGATCGCAACGAGCGCGCCTATCGTCACGATATTCCAGGTGTTTATGGTGATTTATCACTCGGTCAGCGACAAGTTCCACATCGCCAGCAGTGATGAGGAAGTCTATCGGATTCTCGGACTATCCATTTAGAGAGCAACGGCGACCGCGCTTGCCTGCGTCGGGGTGTGCGTCAGGCTGATGTCCCATTGAGTCAAACCCAAATTGGCGGATACCGTCGCCGCCGCGCCGTGTAGGTGCAGAGTCGGTCGCCCTTTATCGTCGCAGCGAATTTCAATGTCGCGCCACCCGACCACACCAATCCCCGTCCCTAACGCTTTGGAGACCGCTTCTTTACCCGCCAAGCGCGCCGCCAGCCGATGCGGTTGATCGTTGCAGTCCTCGCGCTCACCGGCTGTGAAAAAACGGTTGAGAAAGCGCTCGCCGAAGCGTTCAATGCCGTCCTCGACGCGGTGAATGTCGATCATGTCGATGCCACAGCGAAGCATATCGCCCCCTGCCCCAAATCACGCTAGAATGAAAATTAATCGAGATTTAAGTATACCTATGGACAACTTAAATGACAGTCGCTGACCCGGCAGCCCAATCAGTGCAACTGCACATCAGCGTCACCAACCCCGTGACCGGCGAGCAAATCGGCGCGCTGCCGATCATGAACGAGTTAGAAGTGGCTGCCGCTGTCGCGCGGGCGCGGGCAGCACAGCCCGCATGGGCAGCCTTAGGCGTCAAAGCGCGAACGCGCATCTTGCGCCGCTGGATCGACAGCGTCTGGCGTGATCGCGAAACGATGATGCGCGTCATTCGCCGCGAAACAGGCAAGACCGACCCCGGCGCGTTCGTCGAGATCGCGGTGCTCGACGTTGCCGTCAACTACTACATTGCCCACGCGCCGCATTTACTGCGTCCGCAGCGCCGCAGCCCGCTGTTCCCATTGGTGCAGCGAGCACAGGTTGTTTATCACCCCTACGGCGTCGCCGGATTCATATCACCGTGGAATTACCCCTACTTCAACGCGCTGACCGACCTCGTTCCGGCGCTGATTGCGGGCAACGCAGTCGTGCTCAAGCCAAGCGAGATCGCCCCCTACAGCGCGATTGAAGCGCTCGACCGGATGCACGCGGCGGGCGTCCCGCGTGAGGTGGCGCAAATCGTCACGGGCGACGGCACGACGGGCAGTGCCTTGATCAACACGGTGGACTGCATCGCCTTCACGGGCAGCACGGCGACCGGGCGGCAGGTCGCGGTACGCGCTGCCGAGCGGCTGATCCCGTGCAGCCTTGAACTGGGCGGCAAAGACCCGCTGATCGTGCTCGACGACGCTAACTTAGCGACAGCGGTCGCGGGCGCGTTGCGCTCGGCGCTCGAAAATGCGGGGCAGGCGTGCATTAGCATCGAGCGTATTTACGTCGAAGCGGGAATTTACGACGCTTTCGTCGCGGGTGTCGTCGAGGCGGTGCAAAATGTTACGCTAGGGGCAGGTGACGGCTTGGGCGTTCACATCGGCTGTATGACCAATGAGCGCGAACTGCTGCGTACCGAAGCCCACATCAGCGACGCGCTGGAGAAAGGCGCAACTCTGCGCTATGGCGGCAAGCGCCGCCCCGATTTGGGCGCGCTGTTCTTCGAGCCAACCATCCTCACCGAAGTCGATCACACGATGCGGGTGATGCGAGAAGAAACCTTCGGACCGATTGTGCCAATCATGCGCGTGCGCGACGCAGACGAGGCGGTACGTTACGCGAACGACAGTCCTTACGGATTATCCGCCAGCCTCTACACCCGTAATCTTAAACGCGGCGAACAAATTGCGCAGCGCATCGAAAGCGGCGACGTCTCGATCAACCGCCCGCAGATGGTGATCGGCACGCCCTCGCTGCCGATGGGCGGGGTCAAAGCCAGCGGACTCGGACGGCGTAACGGACCTGAAGGACTGCTGCGCTTCGTCAAATCACAGTCGATTTTAAGCGATACGCTGCTGATCTCGATTCCGGCACTGACTTTCACCGATCCGCTGTCACAAGCGGCATTCAGGGCGATGCGCTTCATCCGCCGGGTGCTGCCCTTCGTCTAAGCCTTGCGCTGATCCGTACCGATCAACATTCCGACGATGAAGGTCGCCAGCGCCGCGCAAACCGTCAAGATCACCGCGCCGAGATGCGACTCGCGCTGGATCGGCTGCGGTTCAACGGTGAGACGCTGCTGCGCTGCCATCGCGCGGCGGGCTTCAGGCGAATCGGTTTTCGGCGCACTCAGTGCGTCTTTGGTCTTGCTGCGCGGGATGCCCTGCTGAATGCGCGCAGATTCTGGCAGCTTGACGGCGTTGGCGCTTGGTTCAATCCGCGAGCCGTAATTGCGGGCATAAACCTGCGTAAACTCTGCGCCGAACAGCAAGATTTGCGCCGAGTAGTAGATCCACAGCAGCAGCACGACGAACGATCCCGCCGCACCATAGCCAGAAGCAATCGAACTGTTACCCAAGTACAATCCAATTAACAGTTTACCAATCGTGAACAACATCGCTGTGACCGCCGCGCCCATCCACACGTCGCGCCACGCGATTTTCACATCGGGCAGCACCTTGTAAATCAATGCGAACAGCAGGGTGACCACAGCGAAAGACACAACAAAATTGATGACTTGCAGCGCGAATTCGGGAAGCGGCAAGTTCACGGACATCCACGATCCGACCGCCGAAAGCAGCGCGCTCAGCACCAGCGACACCAGCAGCATAAAACCGATGCCTAGCACCATTGTGAATGAGATGAAGCGCTGGCGCAGCATCGCCCGTATCCCCTGATTCGGCTTCGGCGTAACTTCCCAGACGGTATCGAGCGCGTCCTGAAGCTGACCAAACAGCCCCGCCGCACCGAGCAGCAGCGTCACCAACCCGAGCACCGTCGCAATGATGCCCGCGCTCGGATGCCGAAAATTAACCAGCATGTCCTGAATCGCACCCGCCGCTTGCGACCCAACCAAACCCTGAATCTGGTAACGCAGCTGTCCTTGCACCGCCTCGTCGCCGTAAGCCAGTCCCGCAATCGAAATCACGACGATCAACAGAGGTGCAAGCGAAAATGCGGTGTAATACGCCAGTGCTGCCGCTAGACGTGGCACTTTATCCTCGTTCCATTCCTGAAAGGTTTCCTTCAGCAGGTTGACCAATACTTTCAGTCGTGACATAGTCGGTTTTCCGGTTTATTCCAAATTAAATTACATCTATTATATCAGAACATCGCTTGAGTGCATAAGAAACGGATGAGCAATTCGCTATTCGCCTCAGATGCGGCGCAAAACGGCTTGTTATGGATCATGCAGGCGAATTTAGGCTACACTGAAAGAATTGGATCAGTCTGGCTCACCAGATTAGCAGCGAGAAAGCCTATGTCATTTTTACAGCGCAAACTGAACGAGCAGCAGGACCCGAAAAACGACAATCTAGCCGAATATGCCACTGTTCCCATCAACGATGGCAGCTATATTACCGGCGAAAAGCGCGTAACCGCGCCGAAGGTCGCCCATTTACGCAAAATGCTGCGCCCAAAATTGCTGAAGTCGTTGGACGAAGCGGACGAGTGGCTCCGCGAAGACCCCGAAAAGGTGATGCTGATCACGGAACGACTGAAGGCAGTGCTCGAAAAAGCGGGACAGGAAAAAGCAGAGTTCCGCGTCACGCCGACGGAATTCGCCGAACTGCGGATGGGGCTGCTCGACGATTTGCTCGGCTTCGGCGCGATTGAGCCGATTGTCCGCGACCGAAGCTGCTCCGAAATCATGGTGAACGGTCCTGACATTATCTTCGCGGAAATTCGGGGTAAATTGATCGAAACCGACCTCACCTTCGACGACGACGATCATGTTCTCTGGACAGCGCAGCGCATCGTCCGTCCGTTAGGGCGGCGGCTCGACCGCGTGCAGCCGATGGTTGATGCGCGTTTGCCCGATGGGTCGCGCGTTCACATCATCACCGAACCATCGGCATTGTTAGGCACGACGATCACCATCCGTAAATTCCCCGAAAAGCGGCTCGACATCGACGACCTGATCACTTATGGGTCGCTGACTCCCGACGCCGCCGAATTCCTGAAAGCCTGCGTACAATCGCGCTTGAACATCATCGTTTCCGGCGGTACAGGTTCCGGTAAAACCACTTTGCTCAACGTGCTGAGCGGCTTCATTCAGCAGGATGAACGGATCGTCACCATCGAGGATGCCGCCGAACTCCAGCTAAACCAGCGTCACGTTGTCCGGCTGGAAACCGCTCCGGCGATCCCCGGCGGCGACGGTGTGACCGGAATGCTCTCGATCCGCGATCTCGTGCGCGGGTCGCTGCGTATGCGTCCTGACCGGATCGTCGTCGGCGAGTGTCGCGGCGGCGAAGCGCTCGACATGCTGCAAGCCATGAACACAGGTCACGATGGATCGCTGACAACGATCCACTCGAACAACCCGCGCGACTGTATTGGTCGTTTAGAGACGCTGTGTTTGATGTCGGGAATGGATTTGCCGGTAGGCGTCATCCGGCGGCAGATCGTCAGCGCGGTTGACCTGATTATCCAGATCAGCCACATCAAAGACGGGTCGCGCAAGCTCACCCAGATCACCGAAATTCAGGGCATGGAAGGCGACTCGGTCACGCTGCAAGACATCTTCCTCTATCGCACGGCGGGACAGACCAGCAGCGCTGCCGCCACGATGGGCGGCGGCAAGCTCGAATCGACTGGCTTCCGCCCCAAGCTGATCGACCGGCTCGAAGAAAACGGCTTCAAACTGCCCGGACGCATCTTCGGTGCAGGGCAAACGCGCTTCGGCGACCGCTAACCACATCTGCGGAATTTATAGGGGCGCGACCATCTGCGCCCCTACGAAACCTATTTCACCCAAGCGGCGCGAACAGATCAATGTGGTTGCCGTCAGGGTCAGTGACGACGGCATAGCGCTGTCCCCAGAAAGCATCCCACGGGGCTTTGTAGCCCTCGTAGCCCGCTTCGGTCACGCGCTGATAGAGATCGTTCACTTCGGCGGGGCTGTCACACAGAAAGCCGATGCCAATGCCCTGTCCGACAGGTTTCTTCCACGCCGGGTCGATCTGCGTGATCAGCGTTTCAGTGTCCCACGCGACGCGAAAGCCCGTCAGCGCGACCTCGACGTGATCCTCTGTCTCTGCACCTTCAGGGATATCCAACCCCAATAAGCGATAAAAAGCGAGCGTTGTCGCCATATCTTTAACAACCATTCCTGCGTATTCAAACCGTGCCATAAATTGCTCTCCTTACTAGAGGACTGCGCTAAAGTTCTAAGTGGCTCTCTATGTAGAGGGTGTGTTGTTTCGTGATGGGATTAAGAGGATGCGTGCTCGGCGTGATTAGCTCACCGTTGGCGTGACGACTTCGTAGGATAAGATCACGTTCGTCAGGAAAGCGAGGTAGTAGACGCGGTAATCCTGATCTGGATTGAGCAGTTTGCCTTGTTCAGGTGGTAGATGGAATTTCTTCCGACTGATCTGCATGTGATAAACGCGCGGGACGTCTCCCACCATCTCAACTTGCAGAGTCGGCTGCCCTTGTATGTTAAAAATGCGTCCTTGCTTCAGATTGCGCAGCATACGAATCACGGCGATGGCAGCTAAGCCGCCAATCACGAGCAGTGCGGGCAGCGCCAGTTCTACCCCGCCGATAAAGCTTTCGAGATTCCAACCCACGAACAGAGAAGAAATAACGTATATGATGGGGATTGCCACGATGATGCCCACTGGCACTTCTAACGCCATCCGTCGATACTGGCGGTAGAGCTGCGTGACGCGCTCTTGCTGCGGCGCACTGAGCTGCCCTGCGCGGTTGGCGGCTAAGTCAGCAGCGTCGAACTCGAAGGCATAGGGTATTGTCTGCATGTGACCTCGCGCTTGTGCTGAACAAATCATCAATTTGAGAAATTATAACCTCGTAATAGCCTCTATAAACTTGAGAAATAAACAACAAAAAGCCGCCTCTGACTGAGAAGCGGCTTGAAATCACCCGTAGTAATTGCTGACTGTTACTGAGGCTGATCACCGAGGTCGTTGAAGGCGGTCGCTGCGCCGAGTTCAGGCGCGCTGCTGCCCATTAGTTCTTCGAAGGTGCTGCGGTCGAGCGTTTCCTGCTCCATGAGGATGTTTGCAAGCTGTTCAAGCTTGGGGCGATTATCCGTCAGGATGGTCTTAGCGCGTTGATACGCCGTTTGCAGAATGCGCTTGACTTCGTTGTCGATTTCTTCAGCGGCTTGTTCACTGTAATCGCGCTGCTCATAGAGGTCACGCCCCAAGAACAGCGATCCACTGCCGCTGCCGAAGGCGCGCGGTCCCAGCAAGTCGCTCATGCCGTACTGCGTGACCATCGCCCGCGCCCGTGCGGTCGCTTGCTGAAGGTCGTTGCTCGCGCCGGTTGTGAACTGATTGAAGATGATTTCCTCTGCCGCGCGCCCCCCCATCGCGGCGACGATCTCGTCCTCGAATTCTTCACGCGAGCGCAAGAATGCGTCGTTTTCGGGCAGCGGCATGACGAAACCACCCGCACGACCACGCGGCACAATTGTGATTTTGTGGACGGGCGGCGCATATTCGAGCAGATGGAACAGGATCGCGTGTCCGGCTTCGTGGTAAGCAATCGACGTTTTCTCTTTAGGAGAGATAACGCGCGTCTTGCGCTCCGGCCCCATGACCACGCGCTCCATGCTTTCCTGCATGTCGCTCATGCTAATTGACTTCTTATTGCGGCGTGCCGCTAAAATCGCCGCCTCGTTGATCAGGTTTTCCAGATCAGCACCGGAGAAACCGGGGGTGATTTTCGCCAGCGCTTCGATGTCTACGTCAGCAGCCAGCGGTTTACCCTTCGAGTGAACCTGAAGGATTTCCTGCCGCCCCCTGAGGTCGGGATTATCCATGATGACCTTACGGTCGAAACGACCGGGACGCAGCAGCGCCGGATCAAGGATGTCAGGACGATTGGTTGCGGCGACGACGATTACGTTTGTGCCCGTCTCGAAGCCGTCCATTTCGACCAGAATCTGGTTGAGCGTCTGCTCGCGCTCGTCATGACCACCGCCGAGTCCCGCGCCACGATGCCGACCAACCGCGTCGATTTCGTCCACAAAGACAATCGCCGGAGCTTCGGCTTTGGCGCGCTCGAACAGGTCACGGACGCGGCTCGCACCGACGC
>JBBSNT010000193.1:0-8078 GCA_038260485.1 Aggregatilineales bacterium
CGCAATAAGGCGTGTAAGTACTTAAAACCACATAGGGTGTGTAATTTTTGCGCACGTTATTTTTTACGCTCATTCGCCTCATTCCTTAGCTCGCCGAGCGCCATGCAGCGACAACGGCAAGGCGTCCGCCATGTTTGGCAAAGACGGGATCCGCCTTGAAGCGTGGAAGCTGCTCGTGCAGATCAGTGCGTTGGTAGCCGTCGCTGGACTGCTCGAAAACCCAACGGTTGTGCCGTGTATCGAAGCCGAGCAAGACGTAATGCGATGCTCGGTCATCGGGATCGCGGCGCAGGTGTGACTGGAGATGCTTGAATGCTTTGGGCAGGTCGCCGTCATTTGCGAAGAAATTGCGCCGACCAGTGGGCTTGAACCCAACACCGCTAGACTCAGCGGTCGCGCCACAAGCGCCGTTAGGAATGTCACTGGAAGCTGCATTTTCAAGCACAAACAAGGACGCCCGCCGACGTGCGCGCGGGTTCCAGTGGTGCTGATGTTCTTTCATGCTCAGTGCGTTGTAGATGTTGGGGCGCTGCGCCAGCGCCCGAACTTCGTAGAGTGTCTTGCCCTCGGCGTCTGTCACTTCTGCCAGATAGGGGTGCGCATGGCTGACCGGGATATGCTCGAAATCGCTGTACTGGGCGTAACAGGCTTCCGCCTTGATTCCGGCGACAAGTTCCCAACTGATCAGCGTCTTTTTACTCTTGCCGCCCCACAGGGTGCGGAGCGTTTGTCGGCTGATGTTGTGGGTATGGTCGGCACGGCTGTTATGCCATGCTGCGAGAAGATTGCCGTACCATCCTTTGAGGGTAGATGCCAGCGGGACGTAAATCATCTTCGTTCCGGGCGGGTTCGTCGTCACGAGTTCCGGGTGTCCCGCGTCGAGTGCCATTGTCACGGCGTCCAGGCGTCCGCGTAGGCCGCCTTTTGCCATGCGGCGAGGTGAATAGGGATAGAGGGCTTTGCTCGCCTTGTGCCAGTCCCACAGTACGCCATTACCCGCTTTGAGCCAGCGGTCGCGTAGAGTCTTGCGCGTCACGTTAATACCGAGGGCTTCCAGGGTGTCGAGTAAGGCGTCCTCTTTCACCTTGCCCGATCCATCAGCGCGCCGCGTCATATCCTGCGCGACAGCATAGACCAGCGCTTGCGCACCCAAGCCGAGCGCCACGAGAACGCGCATTAGCTCAGCATCCACCAGAACCGTCTTGATCGGTTCTGCCGGTTGCTCAGCCAATGGGGTGTCTTGTGGGTCGCTTACAACGATGGGTGCAGGAAGCTGCATCGCATCGGCGCGCTGCCGCTGCCGCTGCTCGACTTCAAACGTATAAGCCGCCGTGAGTGCGCGCGTCGGGTCGCTCATGCGGCCTGCACCGCGCGCGTTAAAGGCCATTGATAATCCATCGGCTTTTTAGCTGCGGGCGTCGCTGGCGCTGCGTCGAGCAGGTTTAGATAAGGTGGTGTGAGAGTGTCTGACATAGCCGCATCCCTAGCATAATGCCTCGTAGGGGGCGGCTACCGGACGGCTGACGAAGGAATGGGTCAGCACATCCGGCAAGCTGTTAAACATCCGCTTAGTAGACAACTGCACAATGCCGTTGTACACTAAACGGGTCAGTACCAAACCATTGAAACATAACGTTTCAGCATCGCTCGCACCCGGAGTAGCCGCCCAAAGCTTAGGCCGGAATGCAGAGCAAAGTCCATTGAAACAGCCCTGTTGATGCAGGGCTGTTTCTATTTTGGCACAACTGAACGTCTCGCGCATCTTGTCCATGCCATCAGCATAGGACAATCAGCCCGCTTTGTATCAAACATTCAGTGTTTGATTTGGTAATTGCGGCGTTTCGAGCATTTCTATAGTCTTCCCGCGCCGCCCCCGAAGTCGCTCAAATGCCCCGTCGATAGCCCTATCGAACTGGACATGCAACTTATTCCTGTCAGGGATTAGTCCCTTAGATCGTTCTGTTTGCTCCATTCGCGGCCAGTGTTTGTCAAACGCTTCATTGCGCAGGCGTTTATATTCCCTTTCATTGTCCAGCCAGTAAGGGGCTGCCAGATCATGCAAAGTGTCGTAAATGTCGGCTTTAGTCAATCCAGGCAGTTCGCCTTTAGGCATCAAGTCGCTAGGCTCTGGCACGCGAGCGGCAGCTAATACTACTGCTGGGAGGATTTCGTTAAGCGCCTGTTCGTAAGTGCCATGAAATACTTTTGAGAGGCGACTCGCCTTCCATTCGCTTGCACCATTTCCGTAACGCAGTATCAAGCTAATACCGACTTCTACGGTTCCTGATTCAATGTCCTGATGTTCGATCACCCATCCGGGCAGAGTGAAATTTATGACGTTGTGCAGGTCTACAGCTTTATCTCTCCACTGATCGCGCTCCTCTTGCAACTTCGCATAGGCTTGATCAAGTTCTGCCGCTGCCCCACGAAAGACGGCTCCTGATAGCGTCGATTGCCTATCGACTTGATTCTGAAGCCGCCGCACATCCTCGGCGCGCTGTTTAGCGATAGTGCGCCAGTGATCACGCTCAGCGGTCATCTGCTCTAGCTCGGCGTCACATTTACTCTTGCTCATTCCATCACCCCTTCACTCTGCGCAGTTGGATCGCCCATCGACGCTGCGCCTCATCGTGCAAACACGTATTGCCCGCCTGCACCGCGATCACTCGAAGAAGCCGCTCGCTAAGCCCTTCATTGAGTTCATAAAGTTTGCAGTGAGCGTATCTTTGCCGTTCTTGCTGGCGCTGGTCGTCACTTCCACCCCTGCCCCGCTGTAGCGCCGTCCTGCGCTGCGCTTGCTAGCGGGGACATCCTGCGCCGTTGGCATCGACACATCGGCGGCGCTCAGCGCCAGCCCGTGTGTGTTGGCAATCGCTTGCGTAAAGCCGACGGGCGCGCGTGCCGGTAGAGTGCCCTGCCCCATCAGCGCGGACGTGATCTCGCTGGCGCTGAGCAGCTCGCCCGTTTGCTCGTAGCGGCTGTAAACCGCTTCGAGCAGCGCGATAATCGCCGACTTGCGCCGCCCATGTTTCGCTGCTAACAGCCGTGCCGCTTCGAGGGCGCGACGTTCTGCCGGGTCGGATTGATCGAACATCACCGTCAGACTATCCCCGGTTCCATTGCTGCCCTTGCGCGCAGGTTTACTCGTTCGGCTTGCCATTTTGCCCCGCCTCATCCACAATTCAACTACATTTGATAATAGTATAGGCTACACTGTATACTATTGCAACCCGGATGTGCCCCTATAGAGCAGGTTGTAGCAGGTAGCGAAACCATGAAACCGAACGATCTAGCAATCCTTTTAGGGCTGGGACGATCCACTGTCACGGCTTGGACAAACCATGAATACCGCGAATACTTCAGCCCATCGGCGCAGGGAGGGCAGGGCAGGCCGCGCAATTTTACCGATCCCGATATTCGGCTCATGTACGCGCTCAAGGTGATGAAAGACAACAACACGCCGCCGGATACCATCCATGAGACATTGCAGCGCTGGCGCGCGAATGATTGGCAAGAACTGCCGGATATGCCCGACGCGCCCGCGAATTTCGCCAGCGTGCCGGTGATGCCCGTCGCGGCTGCCGATGCCGCGCTATCGACTGAGCGGCGGTCGCTGCTGCGTGAAATTGCGTTTCTACAGGAGCGCCTCGCCCAGCTTGAAGCCGAGCATATTGCACGGGATACCAAGCGCGACGCCGAGCAGCAAGCCGAGCGCGCCGCCCGTGATGTTTTGCTACGGGAGATCGGCGATCTGCGTGCCGACCTTGCGCACACAAAGACGCTGCTCGACTTGTACGAAAGCGGCAGGCTGAAGCCGAAAGAGTAGGGCGGCGCGTAGGGTAACTTGTTGGGGATAGAATGCCACGCACAGAGAGCAAATCAACGCCGACGATTATCAGCGGTGCGCTGTACACAGACGACCCGGCGACCACCGGCACGCGGATCGATACGCCTGCCTGGTTCGAATGGCTGGCGACCGGGCAGAGCTTCTACCATGCCGGGTGTACGTTCCGGGCAGAGCAGCGGCGCAAGGGGCTATCCTGGTACGCCTTTAAGAAGCGCAGCGGCAAGCTCTCCAAAGCCTACGCAGGGCGAACGGGCGCGCTGACAGCGCAGCGTCTCGACGCTGTGGCGGCCTCTCTATATGCGCCTTAATCGAGTGTGTAAATTTGACACTCAGCGCTGTAATTTTCGCAGGGGTGCGCCGCGTGGATGCGACCGTAGCCGCTCACACGCCAGCCAGCACCCCGAATCGGCGCTGGGGTGCGCCGTGTGGGTGCGGTGCATCGCGCTCACAGGCGCGCGGGGTGACGAGCTTTTAGCTCGCGCCGCGCGCTGCTGGGAGTCTGCTGACAGGGGAACATGCATTGCAGCGCCGCGTGTGCGTGCGCCGGGTAATCTGCGAAAAGCGTGATAACAGCGTATACGAGGCATTATACGCAGTTAAAAACTCGCCCCACCTTTTGC
The DNA here is from genome assembly GCA_038260485.1 of Aggregatilineales bacterium. Taxonomy (GTDB): domain Bacteria; phylum Chloroflexota; class Anaerolineae; order Aggregatilineales; family Phototrophicaceae; genus Flexifilum. Next base: position 4,468 of record JBBSNT010000193.1, read on the forward strand.
CAGCGACGCCGCGCCGTAGTGAGCGCCTGAAGCGTGAGGGCGCGCCCGAAGCTGAATTCGAGTTCCCATAGACGGCGCTCAGACATAATGACCCTGCGTAAATGCAAGAACCGTCGTCGGCGCGCCCCAGCACGCCAGCCCAAGCGCCGTCGCGAGGTCGTCATGCTTGCCCGTCTTGAATACGCCCATCTGCAAATTCTGTGAGTCTGTGACCTTAATTTCATAGTTGAGCAATTCCTCGGTCAGCGCCTCGGCCTCGGCGGTTTGTGGCAGGTGGATAAAGCGCTGCTGTAACAACACCTGAAGCCGTGAGATCATCAGCCCTTTAGCGAGGTGTAATTCGCCGTGTTCCTGCGTCGCCTTTTCGCCTCCGGTCAGATAGACGGGGGTGCATTGCACATCCTTCTCGCGAATCAGGTCAACAACGGGCGTACCGACGCCCGTTGCATCGATCAGCACGCGCGGCGCTTTGAGCTGACGATAGACTTCGCTCAGCCGGTCGGCGACTTTGGGGTAAGGCGTCGCCAGCGGCAGCCGTTCGATGAAGCGGACAACGTAATGAATATCGCCGCCGAGGGGCATTTCATAGATACTGTCTTTCGCTTTCGGGTTGATCGACCAGTCGCGCAGTTCCAGCGCAGCCACGACTATCGTTGTTGGATCGACACGCTGACCGACATCGACGCCGATCTGTATCCCCTGCGGCAGCGGCTTTAAAGTGTCCATGCTTCGACCTCCTCACTCATTGCCGCCTGTACGTCGTCATAGCCAAAGGCGGCAGTCTGCGCGTCCATGAATTGACACATGAATTCTTGCTGAAACCAATATTCGCCGACGGTGCGCTTTTCCTGTTCAAGGAACTCAGGAGAGATACGCGGGCATTCGGTCGCTGGTACTTCGATGCGATGCCAGCCGACGCCTTGATCCCATTCCGAGTGGTAGAAACCTCTTTTCCCGAACGGAGTCGAGAGCAGCGCAATCTCACCGCCGGATACTGCCAGCATCGGGCGCACCGCGAAATAGAGTTCATCCGGCACACGCGCCGCCTCGTCAATCACGAGCAGATCGACGCCGCTAAACCCTCGGATCGTATTTTCCCGGCCAGGCAGCGCCTCGATACGACTACCGTTCGGCAGCTTCAGGCTCAGCACCGTGTCACTCTCGGCGGTGAGTTCGCTCCTGCGGTAGAACTCTTTGACTTTACCCATCAACTCTTTCGACTGCCGTTCTGAAGGCGACAGCAGCAGGATCAGCGCGCCGGGCGTGTATTCGGCCTTGTGCAGCGTCTTGATCGCGGTCACAGTCGATTTACCCGCTTGCCGAGAGACGTTGAGAATCGTCTGCGGCGACGTGCTGCTGAGTAGTTCGATCTGCCAGGGGTCAGGCTCGAAACCGAGCCGCCGCGCATAAATCACCGGGTCAAGCGCCGCTGCAAGATCATTCGCCAGTGACGACATGCTCGACCTCTAAGAGCGCAGCGGCGACGGCGGCGCGCGCTTCTGGATAGGGCGTCAATGCTTTGAGCAGCGCGCCCCGGACGGTGATCCACTGCGGCGCGATCAGGACATTGACCTGCGGGCGGTCGTCGAGATCGCCGAGCAGCTTGCCCAGCAGCTCCAGATTGCCGCGCGCCTCACGGATCGCGCCGAGCGCGAGTCGTCCGTCCTGATGGTTCTTTGCCAGAATCGCCATTGTGATCTTATGCAGCAGTTTGACCTCGGACAGCACGTCAATCTCGCGCGCCTGGTCGTCCTGTTTCGCTGCCGCCTGCACCGCTGCCGGAACATGATTTTCAGCATGGCGGCGCACCGACCTATCCACCAGATGAAAGCGCTGCGCCACTTCAGCGGCGGGCGTTCCGGTTGCGAGCAGGCGATCAATTTCGCGGCGCTTCGGATGCTGGCAGGTCGTGCAGGGTCGCGTCATAGTGTCCGCTTTCGTCCGTTAGAAATACTTCGCAATCGGCGCGAACTCCCGCCGGATCGCGTCGAGGTCGGCGTTACTGATGCCAAGCTGCTGCGCTTCTGCCATCAGGCGGGCGCGGCGTCCGCTGGTAAGCTGCACCGTCTCATTCAACGGCGCGCGCTGGCGGTTCAACGCCTCAATTTCACGTTGGTGCGCCTGCTGCGCTTCGTCGATTTCTGCAATGCCCCCGTAGGCTGTATGCAGCGCTGCCAGGTTCGCCCGGTAGCGCGCCAGCATGTCGGCGACGGCGGCCTCGTGGTCGGTCTGCTCGGCGCGTTTCAGCAGCAGCATGAGCGCGGGCAGCTTCGCCGTGATCGTCGCGTGTTCCTGCGCCAGTTTGTCGGCTGCTTTGCCGTCGAAATCGGCGGCGATCTGTGTTTCGAGGTCGGTCTGCCGTGCCTGAAGCCCGGCTATAGACTGTTGGACTTGCGCGACTGCGTTCATCGTTTGCCTTTCTTCATCATCTCAAGGTACTTTTCTGGCGCAATGCCGAAATTCGCGGCAGCTTGGCGTTGCAAGGGGGTCAGCGCATCGACTTCGCGCTGTGCGCCCAGCTTGCGCAGGGCTGCCGCCTGGGTATCTTTGCCGAGTACGTCAAGCTGATCTGCGATCTCGTTGTATTCCCCCGGAACCAACTGACTCAGGTAATCAGTGAGCGGCGTGTAATCGCCGCCCTCGGCAACCTGATTGCTCAGGGCGATGAATTGCTGGGTGACTTCATGAACTCGTGCCATCGTTTTTACTCTCCTATTTCTTCTGCTATCTGCTCATTTTCACTGCGTATAATACGTGGTATACGCTGTTATTTTTGTCTATCGAATGGAGTTGTACCAATTCGGTGCGCGCTTCACGACGGCGCGCCGATGCTGAAACGGTTGACCGTTTTTGCCGAGAAGCCACGTCCTCTGAATATCGAACCCGATTGCCCGCACCGTTTCGAGGAGCGCGCGATCCCCATCGGTCAGCCCGTCACTACCACGCGCCCCGGATGCGCGTTTCTCGGCACGCTGTCGGCGGCTGAGCTTCTCGGTAGGGTGTTCTTCGTCGAGCAGCGCTAAGTCGCTCATGACGCCTGCTCGACGCGGCACACGACGCAGCCGAAACGCTTGACGCCGCGCTGTTTGGCTTGTTCAAAGCGGCGCACGTGCAGTTCGACGATCTGCGCGTCGTCGTGCCAGGCGACCCCGTTCAAGGCGTCCTCGACGATCTTGATCCGGTTCGATAAGTCACCCACGCGGCGCGGCATGTACACGTCGAGGTGCAGGATCAGCGCGCCGTCGAGCGGCGTAACACCTTGCTCACTGGCCTCCAGCGCCGCCTGCGAACGATAGGCTTTCGCCTCTGCCGAGACATAGATACGGTTGCGCGCGACACGCCAGTAACGGTTTGCCGAGGGCGGATACGCCAGCGTAAAGGTCATGCTAAAAACCCCTCTCTCTCAACTGCAAACTGCAAAAGATTCGGCTTCGCCGTCGCATTTCTGTCTCGGCTGCCGCTGATTTTCTCGCAATAAGGCGTGTAAGTACTTAAAACCACATAGGGTGTGTAATTTTTGCGCACGTTATTTTTTACGCTCATTCGCCTCATTCCTTAGCTCGCCGAGCGCCATGCAGCGACAACGGCAAGGCGTCCGCCATGTTTGGCAA
>JBBSNT010000194.1:0-7933 GCA_038260485.1 Aggregatilineales bacterium
ACGCTTGCCTCCTACGTTTTACCGCGGCTGCTGGCACGTAGTTAGCCGAGACTTATTCCTAGGCTACCGTCCTGTCTCGTCACCTAGAAAAGGGCTTTACGACCCGAAGGCCTTCATCACCCACGCGGCGTCGCTGCCTCAGACTTGCGTCCATTGGGCAATATTCCTCACTGCTGCCTCCCGTAGGAGTCTGGGCCGTGTCTCAGTCCCAGTGTGGGGGGTCACCCTCTCAGGTCCCCTACCCGTCGTTGGCTTGGTGCGCCATTACCGCACCAACTACCTGATGGGTCGCAGCCTCCTCCTCAAGTGACTATGTCTTGCGACCTAGCCTTTTCTCCCGGACCTCTAGAGTCTGGGAGCTTATGCGGTATTAGCACTCCTTTCGGAGCGTTATCCCGCGCTCGAGGGCAGATAAGCTACGTGTTCCTCACCCGTGCGCCACTAAGCACTCCCGAAGGAATGCTCCGTTCGACTTGCATGTGTTAAGCACGCCGCCAGCGTTCATCCTGAGCCAGGATCAAACTCTCCGTATGTTGACTGTTGCTTTTCGTCTGCACATTTCTGTTGTTAAGGTGCTGGCTGAACCGCAAACGGTTCAGCGCGGGCAAAAGCCTACGCTTTTGTCGCCCTCGCTCGCACATTGCTGTGCAATTGAAGTTTGGTTATCTTAGCAGTCTCGCTCCCCTCCGTCAACCCCGCCTTTCGCTCAATTTCGACTTGTTTTAAAGTCATTTGCGATATTTGGGATATCTGGTGAAAGCTTATTTGTGACTGCTTTTTTAAGCTGCTGCCGCACTTGTTCCTGCGGCGGAGCAGAATAATACGCTATGCTTCCATCCCTGTAAAGGGGCAGTTACACACCAATTTGAAACAATCAACAAACTATTCAAGGCTGCGTCGAAACCGAATTCTCACTCGCCTTTTCAGTCGTTGATTCCTCGGCGCTGATCACTGGCTCATCTACATCTGGTTGATCAGTACCGCGCAGGGTCATCGAGTCCTTATAACTGAGCGTCTCGACCTTGAGCGGTTCATCACCTTTAGCTTCCGGCTGAATGACCGTCTCACTGGTACTCGCCGTCATCGGCGGCGTGGCAGCTAGTTTCGGTTCTGGGAGCGTATTCAAGCTCGCTTCGTCGTCCATATGAATATGAACGCGCGGCTTGCCCGACATCTGCAAGCCGAGTTCTTTGTTGATCACCTGACGCAGCGCGCGATCAATTTCGCGCTGCTTATCGGGCAGGCTTTTGCTCTGTCGTGCCACAATCACGTCGAGATCGACGTCGGCTTTGCCGTGCAGCGCCTTGACTGTCGCTGTCGCCGAGAGCACTTCTGGCACTGCCCGCACCGCCCGTAAGATGCGATCCGTCGTTGATTCGACGCTCACATCAGCAATCGCTCCCTGCGCTTTGACCATCAGCCCATTCGACGTGTGTGAGGGACGTGTATCACGCACCAAAATCACCAGCACCGCCAAAATCAAGATGTCGATCAGAATCGCCACAGGCAGCCGGATCAACGCGGACGCATTGCCGAGATTCAATGCAAGCACCGCAATCGAATCGGGGTTGAGCAGCAGCACGGTCACAAGAATCGCCAGCGACAAGCCGACGAGTACGATGATAATTTTGCGAATGAGAGTCAAAACAGCCTCCTTACAATAAGATCAACCGGAATAGCGAACCACACAGAGTGTTAAATCATCGAATGCAGGGACATCGCCGCAAAAATCATCGACCTGCTCGACCAGATAGTCGAGAATCACCTCCGCCGATTGATCTCCGCAGGTTTCGAGCGCCTGCGCTAAGCGTTCCTCACCGAAACTCTCGCCCGCCTCGTTCTCAGCGTCAGTTAAGCCGTCCGTGTAATAGACGATCACGTCGCCAGTTTCGAGCTTGAGGTCGATTGGCTTCAGCGGATTATTCAGAAACCAGCCAAGCGCGCGTCCGCCGCGTGGCAAGAAACTCACCTCGCCGCTGCTGTGGTGATAAACTGCGGGCGGATTATGTCCGGCGTTGATGTGAACAGCGTGACCATCAGGGCGAAACAAACTGTAGTAAACCGTCACGAACGTCCCATCACCCGCGTCAGCAACGATCATGTCATTTGTACGCGAAAGCGTCTCAAACGGTGTGAAGTCCGAAAGCGCATGACTGCGGATCATGCTGCGCGCCGATGCCATGAACAACGCCGCCGCCGCCCCTTTGTCCGACACGTCAGCGATCACCACGCCAAGTGTATTGTCAGCGAGCAGGAACACGTCGTAAAAGTCACCCGCGACTTCGCGCGCCGAGCGCCAATGCGCCCGTAATTCATAACCGGGAAGCTGCGGCATCCGGCGCGGCAGCAGCGACTCCTGAATTTCGCGCGCCATCTGCAATTCACGCTCCAGCCGCCCTTTTTCAACCGCAACCTGATAGAGCCGCGCGTTCTCAATCGCAATTGCCGCCTGCCCTGCGACCGCACTCAGCAGGAATAAATCCGACTCCTTGAAACTGCCCGTGCGAATCGACGTATCAACGTAGACGACGCCGACCAACCGATCCTTGACCATCATGGGCGCGCACAAAATCGCCCGCAGCCCCTTCATTATAATGCTCTGCCCGACCTTATAGCGTGTGTCGAACTGAGCATTATTCGTCAGCAGAGGCTCGCGCGACGTGACGACCTCGTTGACAATTGTCGTGCTGTAGAATTCCTCTGCTGGGTCACCATCGAGACTGCGCGCGACCTGAATCCGCAGGTCGCCGGTGTGGTCGTCCGCGATCATCAGAAAGCCGCGCTGTGCTCCCGTCACCACCATCATCGCATCCATCACCGTGTTCAGGACTTCGTCGAAGTCGAGGCTGGAATTCATCGTCCGCGTAATGCCGTAAAGAGTCAGCAGATGCTCGTGATCGATTTTGTCGAGATTGGGTTGGTCGAGCATCGAGGCAGCCTTTTCTAACACACAATATGAACATTATAGCATTCTCGCGCTTGTTCCCACATGAAAAGCCGCATAACTCGCTATAATTTGGCGAAAATTCTACTTTAAGAGGATTGTTTACAAATGAAATTCGACGTCACCATTTTCCCGACCCATCTCAACGGCGCCGCCGAGATCGCGCAGCAGGTCGAGGCATTCGGCTTCAGCGGACTGTGGACATCCGAAACCGCGCACAATCCCTTTCTGCCACTGACGCACGCTGCCGCCGCAACCAAGCGGATCGATCTCGGCACAGCGATTGCGGTCGCCTTCCCGCGCAGCCCCATGATCACTGCGCAGATCGCGTGGGATTTAGCCGCGCAATCGAACGGGCGCTTCATTCTTGGCTTAGGCACGCAGGTCAAGCCGCACATCGAAAGGCGCTTCAGCACCGAATGGTCAGCGCCTGCCGCTCGCTTGCGCGAATACATCGAGTCGCTGCGCGCGATCTGGGACAGCTTCCAGACCGACGCGCCGCTCCATTATCGCGGCAAGCATTATCAATTTCGCTTGCTGACACCGTTTTTCAACCCCGGCGCGATTGAGCACCCCGACATCCCCATTTATATCGCCGCTGTCAACGAGCACCTGTGCCGCCTCGCCGGAGAAGTCTGTCAGGGCTTGCACGTCCATCCCTTTCACACCGTCCGTTATCTGCGTGAACAGGTGATCCTCAACGTCGAACGTGGCGCACAGGTCACGGGGCGAACACGCGCCGACTGCGCTTTAAGCTGTGCGGTCTTTGTGGTTACAGGCAAAGATGCGGCAGAAATGGCAGAGAATACTGCTGCCGTCCGCCAGCAGATCGCCTTCTACGCCAGTACGCCGAGCTATCGCCCGATTATGGACATGCATGACTGGGGTGATCTTGCAGATCGCTTGAGCGCGCTCGCCCGTCGCGGCAATTGGAGTGAGATGGGCGATCTCATTAGTAACGACATGCTCAACGAATTCGCCGTTGTTGCTCCCGCCGACGAACTCGCGCACGCGGTCAAGGCGCGCTATGAAGGCTTGCTCGACCGGGTTGGTTATTACTTCCCCTTCGCGCCCGAAGAACAAGATCGTGAGATCGTCTGGCGTACTGCCGCCAACGTATTCGCCTTGTAACCGTTGGCTATACGAAAATCTACGCTTTCACGGTAAGCTCAAGCGATCTTTGAAATCTCGATGAAAGGCAAATCAAACATGACCTCAGCACGCGAGTACGCGCGCGACCACGCGCAGGACTTCCGCCAGCAGTTGTACGACTTGATCCGTATTCCCAGCATCAGCACCGACCCAGATCGCCGCGACGACGTGCGCCGCGCCGCCCAGTGGATCGCCAACGAACTGGTGCAGATCGGCGCGAATCACGTCGAACTGCTCGAAACTGGCGGGCATCCCGTCGTCTATGGCGATTGGCTCGGCGCGGGTGAAGGTGCGCCGACGGTGCTGATCTACGGGCATTACGATGTCCAGCCCGCGACGATGGCGGACGGTTGGTCGAGTGAACCTTTCGAGCCGGTCGAGCGTGATGGCAACATCGTCGCGCGCGGTTCATCGGACGATAAAGGGCAGATGTTCATTCATATCAAGGCTCTAGAGTCGTATCTGACGACCGACGGTGCAGCCCCTGTCAACGTCAAGTTCTTGATCGAAGGCGAAGAAGAGATTGGGTCAGCCAATCTACCCGGTTTCATCCGCGCCAACGCCGAGCGTTTCAAGGCGGACGTCTGCGTCATCTCCGACACGGGTATGCGCGATATTCATCAGCCCGCCATCACCTATGCTCTGCGCGGCTTAACCTACATGCAGCTAGATGTCTGGGGACCCAAGACTGACCTGCACAGCAGCGGCTACGGGGGTATGGTGCACAATCCGGCGCTTGCGCTCGTGCAAATCATCTCGAAACTGCACAATCCAGATCACAGCATCGCCGTTCCCGGTTTCTACGATGATGTCCTCGCCCTCACACCTGACGAGCGCGAAGAACTGGCTAAGCAGAACATCCCCGAAAGCTCGCTTAAGCAGGATACCGGCATCCCTGCGGCGTGGGGCGAAGCCGATTTCACCTTGCGCGAGCGCATCAGCGCCCGCCCGACGATGGAGGTCAACGGCTTGCTCAGCGGATGGACGGGCGAAGGCGCGAAAACCGTCCTGCCCGCGAAAGCGATGGCAAAGCTAAGCTGCCGCCTCGTCGCCAATCAAGACCCGAATAAGATTTACGAACTCGTCAAGGCATACATCGCGCAAATCACGCCGCCAACCATTCACAGTGAACTCAAGCTGCTCAGCATCGGCTTTCCGGCGCAGGCAGACCTCAATACGCCAGAGATGCAGGCAGCCGTCCGCGCCTATGAGCGCGGTTGGGGCGCAGCGCCAATCTTCGCTCGTGAAGGGGGCAGTATTCCGGTCGTCGCTGACCTGAAGACCGAACTCGGACTCGATTCAATTCTGATGGGCTACGGCTTGAATACTGACGGCGCACATGGTCCCGACGAACATTACTCGATTGAGATGTTCCATCGCGGCATCGACACCGCCATCTGCTTCCTCGAAGAACTCGGCAAAGCTGAATAAGCATTACACAAACAAAAAGGATGATGCAACATAGAGCATCGTCCTTTTTGTTTTTCCCTCATTGAACCAAACAGCCTTCGTTTAATCGCTGGTTTCAAGTACGCGCGCGCATAACGTCCCTACGTGTTACTGGGCGTACTTGATCCGCTTCGACCGTCACCACGTCGAGCGTTTCGCCCTCAGCCGTGAAAAACTCAATTTCGTATGCCTTGCTAGTCCTATAAACGTGAACGATTGCTCCTATATCCCCTGCTTTGAGACGATACTGAGGAAGATCGACCGTCAACACGACCTGTTCGTGTTCGTTAATCATGCTGTTCCTCCAACGGGTAACCCGTATTTGGCAGCTTCATCGCTTACTTGCTATCCAGCCACGCCGTTTGAAAATCCTGCCACTCGGCGTCATCGGTTGTCCACCAACCATAGATCGCCAAGCCGCGCACGTAACTCGCAGCATCGCCCGCCTCTTGCAGCCCCAGTTTCACGCCCTCAACCGCTGAAGTCACATTCTCCACCAGCGGATCATGCCCCGGCGGTTCGGCATCAAAAGTCGGTATACCGATGATCAAGTCGGTACTCGTATCCAGTTCCGCCACCGCATCAGCGAAGGTTTTGACTTGATACGCCACCCACTGAGCATAATCCGCCGTACTGCTCAAACCACTGTGATACGCCATCACCGCCATGTGATCGACCAGCAGGGCAACGCTTTGCTTGTAGGTTTTTGCCCATTCTGTCCCCGGTTCAATCAGCGGCGGCAGCGGAATATTCGAATTTGACGGACTCCAATCAGGCGGGATCGCCGCGCTTATTTTTACGTCCATTCCCACCGTCGCGCGCACGTCGCGCAGCAGCGTGAGGAAGTTCTCGTCGCCATCCCAGACCGTCTCCACGTTCAGGAATAAGCCTTTGAAGCCAAATTCATCCAGCACCCGTTTACTAAAATCAGCAATGGGCTGTCCAAGCGTCGCGTAATCTTCACGGATGCCGCCATTTTCATCCTGTACGGGCACGCTCACCCAACCATAGAGATCGGCTTCAGGATAAGCGGCATTGAACTGCTTGGCAAAAGCCGTGACCGCCCCAAATTTGTCAGCCGCGTTCCACGTACCGTCGTACTTGTAATAACTCACCCACGCATAAATCGTACCGATCTTCTCGTCGCGCAGTTTTTGCACCAGCGCCGCGACTTCTTCATCAGTGTGCGTTTCATACGTCCATTCAGTGCCGAGCCAAAGCGCGTTCGGCTGAATTTCCGGTTCGTCATTTCTTAATTGCCCCAACACGTAAACCACCAGCACCACGAACAGCACTGCACCGACAATACCGATCAACACACCGCTGCCGCGTGGTATTTTGATTTTCGGCATCGTGAACTGCTGCGGGGGGCGAAGCTGTCGCGGCGCAACGGAAGGCTTCGCGTGCTGGCGCTGCTGACGTCGCTCGTGACGCTCACGCGCGCTGCCTCGACGCAAAGTTTCAGCGTTTTCTTCCGGCGACTGTTCGTCTGGTGCAGGGGGTGTCTCGAAATCCATACTCAACCTGTTAGCCTTTGCAAGAGATTGGGGAGCAAGATTAGCACAACGATGATGACGAACATAATCGAACTCACCAGCGCCGCCGTCGATGCCACGTCCTTACCGATTTTCGCCAGCGGATGTGGGTCTGGCGCGCCGATGTCAATGGCGGCTTCAATGGCAGTATTCAAGCATTCCGTCACCCATACGCCGCCGAGCGCAAACGTCAGCAGCGCCCAACTAAAGACGCCGATGTGCAGCCACAGCCCAATGATCACCACAATTACGGTCACGATAGTCGCAAATTTGATGCTCTGCTCGTGGGTGAGGACGTAGAGCAGCCCGGCAATAGCATACTTCACGCTGGCAATTCGGTTGGGATTCTTTTTCTCGCCTTCGGGGTTCAGCTTCATCGTCCCCAAAATCGAGAGATCAAGTTCCTCGCCTTCGGGCGTAACCAGCACGTCTTTTTTTCCCTCGCCTGTTGGGGGGGCTTTCACTTCATCAGTCACGGTTTACCCTATACCTAGCTTCAAGAGAAGCGGCGGACCTAAAATCAGCAACCCGATCAAGATCGATGCCACTACACCCAGCAGCACCGCTGCCGATGCGACATCTTTACCAACTTTCGCCATCGGATGAAATTCACTGGTCGAAAGGTTGATCGCCGCTTCGACCGCCGCGTTGACAAACTCAGCCATCCATACAATCGTGATCGACAGAATCAGCACCGCCCAACTGAAGGCATCCAACTCTAGCCAAAGCCCAACGACCAGCACGACGAGACTCGCTACTCCCTGAATCCGTGTATTCTTCTGACTGCGCAGCATGTATAACCAGCCCGACAGCGCATAACCGAGACTATTGAGTCTGTTGGTGCTGGTGACCG
>JBBSNT010000195.1:0-7924 GCA_038260485.1 Aggregatilineales bacterium
CGCTGTTCTGTTTCTCGCGGTGCCAGCGCCGGAAGTAATCCGCCCCGTGACTGGTATCGAGCAGCCACGAGAAATCGACCGCCAGCGGCTTGCCAATCGTGCCCTTCATGATCACGTCGCGCAGTTGCGTATAAGCGGTCGCGTAGCGATAGTTGAACGTCACCCGCAGCGACTTGCCCGTCCACTCAATCGCGTCGAAGATCGCGCCCATCTTCTCGGCGTCGGTCGTCATCGGCTTTTCGCTGATCACGTCGCAGCCCAGTTCCATCGCTCGCACATCGTACTGATGATGCGTCGCGTCGATAGTCGTCACGATCACCGTGTCCGGCTTCGTCTCGGCGATCATCTTTTCGAAGTCCGCCGCTTTGTAAGTCGGGCGCGCGACGCCGTCCGTTTCGACCAACTGCTGGTTGTACCAGTCCATCCGCGTTTGGCTCAGGTCGCACAGCGCTACCAATTCCGCCGAGTCAGCGTAGGTCTCGGTCGTCGCCCGCACGTACATCCCCGCCCGTGACCCCGTCCCGACGATAGCGTAACGTTTCTTTGCCATCCATCAAATCCTTTCCGCATCAAATCCTACAAATAATCGCCATTTATGCCGTTCTCGAATCGATCCAGACGCCATCGCGCTCAGCGAAACCTGTGCGTTTGTATAGGGGCGCTATATATAACGCCCGATTCCTCAATCGTACTGCTGCGAACATTTTCAGAAGCAGCACATGCCCTAAACCAACGTTGGTTTTCTCCCCCTCTCCATGCAATGGAGAGAGGGAAGTTGAACCAAAGGTTCAGCCGGGGTGAGGTCGCCTTCTACTTGACCGTTCAACGTCAGTCTAACCCAAAACGTCCTGCTCGCAAATAAATCCACGCCAGTCTCGCCTCATTTGCGCGAACCATCAATCGTGTTATCCTATTGAACAGTCAAGTAATCAGGCGCATTGATGACCAGCAGGAAGAAAAGCCCGACCATCCGCGACATCGCAAAAATGGCGAATGTGTCCTATCAAACCGTGTCGCTGGTGATCAACGGCAAGCCCGGTGTTTCCGACCAGACGCGCAAGCGTATTTTGCGCTTGGTCGATCAGGTCGATTACCGCCCCAATCGCGCCGCCCAAATGCTGAACACCCATCGTTCGCACACGCTGGAACTGATGGTCATCGACATGCAGTACGGCGGGTGCTTGGCAGATTCCGCGAAAAGTATGCTGCGCGCGGCGCGGTTGGCGGGCTACGGCTTGATCATGTCCGACACCACCTGTGCCGACCTGCCCGACGCGTTCGAAAGCGCCCGCGCCCGCCTCATCGACGGCATCCTGCTCTACGCCCCGCGCCTGACCATCTCCGACGGCGACCTGCTCGCCTTGTTCGATGGCGTCCCGCTCGTCCGCCGCGACTACGTACCCGGCTCAAAACTGGCGTGGGTCGGCTTCGATCAGGTCTACGCCACACGCCTCGCCCTTGAGCACCTGATCGGGCTAGGGCATCGCCACATCGCCGCCATCCCACCCAGCGCCGACTTGCTCAACGGGCGTGCTCGCTACCTAACGTGGCAGTCTGTCCTGCGCGAACATGGACTAGACCCCCTGCTCAGCGTCGAGGGCGATTACTCGATCAGCAGCGCCTATATCGCCGCCCGCCAGATCATTGCCAGCGCCGACCCGTTCACCGCCATTCTGATCGGCTCGGACAACATGGCAATCGGCGTCCTACGCGCGCTGCACGAGGCGGGGCTGCGGGTGCCGCAGGACGTTTCGATCATCAGCTTCGATAACGCCGAACATGCCGCCTATCTCTTGCCCGCTCTGACGACCGTCGATTTCAGATTCGCCAAACAGGACGAGTTAGCGGTCAAATATCTGCTCGAAATAATCGCCGATCCGCAGATGGAACAGCATCAGCGCGTGCTCCTGCCCGACCTCATCGTCCGCGAAAGCACCGCCCCACCGCCCGAAACGTCGCCATGACAAGGAGTGCCACATCAACGTGTAACTATTCCTAACGCCGAACCGTGATTACTTTTCATCACCAATGCTGACACAGCAATGTTTTTGTAGGGGCGTTACATGTAACGTCATAAAGTGTGCGCAAATGCTGAGATAGGAACATCTATCTACATCCCCTCCCGACACAGCGACGGTTCTCTCCCCTCCTTGAATTCGGAGAGGGGGAGGTGAACCAAAGGTTCAGCCGGGGTGGGGTCGGAGTACCGACTTCTTAAACACGCTTATATAACGCCCCTGCGGGCATCAAAAACAGACGTTAACCATTCAAAAAGGTTCTTCTCATGACCACCGGAAATATTACGCTCTTTGACACTCCACTCTTCAGCGCCATGCCCTTCGAGCAAATCGCCATCCAGCTCAACCCCGACGACGACGTCGCCATCGCCAAGCAGCCGATCACACCGGGGATCACCATCATCCGCGCCAACGCGCCCGGCATCGCCATCCGCCACCTGATCCCCGGCGGGCATAAGTTCGCCTTGAATGAGGTTGCCGTCGGCGCACCGATTCGCCGCTACGGGCAGATCATCGGCTTCGCAACCGCCAACATCCACCCCGGCGATCACGTCCACACGCACAATCTCGCTGTCGAGGAATTCGCCCGCGACTACGCCTTCTGCACCGAAGTCCACCCGGTCGATCTCGTTCCGATGGATAAGCGCCGCACCTTCATGGGCTACAAGCGCGCTGATGGACGGGTTGGCACGCGCAACGTGATTGCCCTGCTCGCCAGCGTCAACTGCTCCGCCCACACTATCCAGCAAATCGCCGCGTACTTCACGCCCGAACGTCTCGCCGCCTATCCCAACGTCGATGGCGTCATCGCCCTCACGCACGGCTCAGGCTGTGGCATCCGTACCGGCGGCGCGGATTACGCCATTTTGCAGCGCACCATCGTCGGTATGGCACGCCACGCCAACGTCGGCGCGTACATGATGATCGGCTTGGGCTGCGAAACCAATCAGATTCAGGACATCGTCGATAACTACAATCTCGACGCACAAACCAGCGATCTCCCCCTCAACCTAACGATTCAGGGCGAGGGTGGCGTTCGCAAGACCATCCGGCGCGGCATCGAGCTGGTCGAGCAGTGGTTGCCCATCGTCAACGCCACCCCGCGCACGCCCCAGCCGATCAGCGAACTGGTGGTCGCGCTCAAGTGCGGCGGCAGCGATGGCTGGTCGGGCGTGACCGCCAATCCGGTCGTCGGCTTACTAGCGGACGAGATCGTCCGGCAGGGCGGCACGGCAGCCCTCGCCGAAACGCCCGAAATCTACGGCGCGGAGCATCTGCTCACGCGCCGCGCCATCAACCGCAAAATTGGCGAAAAGTTGGTGGAAAAAGTCCACTGGTGGGAGCGTTTCGCGGACATGCACGACATGGAAATCGACAACAATCCGAGCGTGGGCAACAAAGCGGGCGGCTTGACCACCATCCTCGAAAAGTCGCTCGGTGCGGTCGCCAAAAGCGGATCGACGCCCCTGATGGATGTCTACGACTACGCCGAGCCAATCACCTCACGCGGCTTCGTCTACGTCGATACCCCCGGCTACGATCCGGTCTGCGTGACCGGGCAGGTCGCCAGCGGGTGTAACGTCGTCCTGTTCACGACCGGTCGCGGCTCAGTCTTTGGCTACAAGCCCGCGCCAAGCATCAAGATCACCACCAACACCGCGATCTATCAGCACATGATTGACGACATGGATTTCAACGCGGGCAAGGTGCTCGACGGCGCAGAACTGCAAGCGACCGCCGACGAACTGCTCGACCTGCTGATCGCGGTCGCGTCGGGGCAGCCATCCAAGAGCGAGGTGCAGGACAACGGCGCTGCCCAGTTCGTCCCTAGGAATCTCGGCGGCACGCTCTAACCTATCCCTGCCACACCCTCCGTACATCCGTAGGGGCGCACAACGTGCGTCCCTATCTTTGCGACTTTCTTTGAGTGCGAAACTTTGTTTCGCCTGTGCCTTTGCGTTAAATCTTTTTCTGTTCTTCTTGCCCCCTTACGCCCCTTGCAAATACTTCACACTCTCCGCGATTCGCTTTTCCGGCTCGCCCCCGCCCGCGAACTCGAAGCAGTAGATGATCTCCTGCGGCAGCGCATTCAGCGCGCTCATGATCGCGGGCAGCGGCATCGTTCCGCCGCCAAGATAGGTCGTCGAGTCGCGTTCACCGCCACTTTTGTCTTTCAGATGCGCATAAACGGCGCGGTCGCCCAGCGCGTGAATCACGGCGACCACGTCCTCGCCATGCGTCGTATAGTTGCCGATGTCGATGTTCGTCTTGAGCGCGGGCGCTGCAATCTCGCTCAAGACCCGCAGCACCTCAGCCGACGTGCCGCCGGGGTCGCTGCCGAAGTTCTCCAGCGCAATCACAATCCCCAGCGCCGCCGCCATCTCGACCGCTTCACGCGCATCAACCCAGCTTGCATGGGTCGGATCGGTGGGAATAACGCCGGGGAACACGCGCAGCAGCGGCGATCCAAGCGCCTGCGCCGTGAGAATGTCATGCCGCAGCATATTGCGCGCACCCTCGTCAGCGCTGAACAGCGTGCTGAAGGTCGCATAAGTCACCAGCCTGCCATCTGCGCGCAGCCGATCTCGCACGGCGGGCAGTTCGCTCGCATGATGCTCCCATAACTCGCGCCGCAGTTCGATGCCGTCAACACCCAAACCGTCCAGCTTGTCAATCAAGTCGGTGATCGTCAGCGTGCCTGCCTTCAGTTCATCTTGATATTGGATCACGGAAATAACCACAGGGCGGTTCGGAATCATCGTAAAAAACTCCTTTACCAGAACAGCGAAATGTTGCACGACGTTAGCCGATCAACGCGCTAGGCGCAACCGATCCGCAGGATACGCTATCATTGAACGCAAGTCCCATTTGCCCATAAATTGAGTTTTAAAGGATCGATCATCATGCGTTGGGAAGAACTCACAGGGGATGAATTTCCCCAAGCCGTCGCCCAAGCGGAGGGCGTTTGCCTGCTGCCGCTTTCGTGTATCGAACGCCACGCCCATCATATGCCGCTCGGCACCGATATGTTCATCGGACGTGACCTCTGCCGCCGTGCTGCCGAACTCGAAGCAGCGGTCGTCTTTCCCGATTACATCTTCACGCAGATTTTAGAGGCGCAGCACTGCGCTGGAACGATTGCCATCGACCCTGACCTAATCATCAGCCTGTTAGAGAACGTCTGCCGCGAAATCGCCCGCAATGGACTCAAAAAGATCGTCTTCGTCAACACGCACGGCGGCAATGGCAGCTTGATCGGCTTCTTTGCGCAGCGCCAATTGGCATCCCCGCGTGATTACGTCATCTACGTTGCTGAACCGCCGCTCCTGCCCGACGATGAGCCAACCGTTGAAGCACAGTGGGACACAACCGTCGATGGTCATGCCGGCGAAAGAGAAACCAGCGCCGTCATGGCGATCCGCCCCGACCTCGTCCACAAGGATCGACTCCGCGACGATCATGAAGGGCTGCCGCAGGGACGCCTGCAGCCGCTGCGCGATCTCGGCATCAATACGGGCATCTGGTGGTATGCCGATCATCCAACCCACTATCGCGGCGACGCTGCGCCCGCCACCGCCGTGAAAGGCGATCACTGGCTCGACGCACGCGCGCGTTCACTCGCCAATGCCATCCGCGCCATCAAAGCCGACACGGAAACCCTGCGCCTGCAAAACGAATTCTTCGCCGCCCACCAGCACACCGCTAACGGCTAAACCCAACCCCACGCTGTCTCTGTAGGGGCGTTCATGACAACACCAAACTCCACTACAGCCGAAACAGACGCTGGCTTGCGCCCTTCCCCGAATTCGGGGAAGGGAAGGGCAACCGCAGGTTGACTGGGGATGGAGTAGAACAAAAAACGACGGCGACCCCCTTGCTCGGTCGCCGTCGCTGAATGTCATTTTAACCCGTGCTGCCTAGAAATTGTTCCAGAGAATCTGGTTCTGAACTTCGTGGTGGAACTGAATTTCCGCCGTCTTGATCTGCGTGCCCAGCAAACGCGGGCAGCGATCCGCCGAAGCGCGCTTCAGTCCGGCATACTTCTCCGCGACGTCTTCGCCCAACAGCGACTTGATGTAGTCGCTGCCTTCGAAATCGTCAATCGCATCGTAGATGTTGTCCGGCAGAATGGCGTCCGCAGCGACGTCGCCAATCGTGCCTACCAGCCCGGTCTTGAACAGCGTGAAGATCGCCAGATACGGGTTGGCATCGGGTGCAATCGAGCGCACTTCAGTCCGTGCCGATTTCGAGTTGCCAATCGGGATACGCACCATCGAGCCTCGGTCAATCGCGGACGCCTTGATCTGGTTCGGCGCTTCAAAGTGCGGGTCGAGCCGACGATAGGCGTTGACGCTTGGGTTCAGGATCAAGCAGATGTCCCGACCAGCGCTCAGGATGCGCTTGACGTAATCCCACGCGAAACCCGAAATTCCATCCTTACCATCCGCTTGATAGAACAGGTTCGTGTCGCCCTTCGTAACCGACATGTTCGTGTGCATACCGCTGCCGTTGACGCCGGTGATCGGCTTGGGCAGAAAGCTGGCTGTCATGTCAAACTGGCGCGCCACTTGCCGCGCGATCAGCTTATAAAGTTGCACTTGGTCAGCCGCGACGACGGCAGGCGCGTGCCCATAGTTCATTTCGAACTGCGACGGCGCGACTTCAGGATGATCTTTTTCGTTAGAGAAACCCATCGCCCGCTGCACTTCCGCCGCGAGGTCGATGAACGAGCGCAGAGGGTCACCGGGCAGCGAGTGATAATAGCCGCCCATTGCCACCGGAATGAACTCGCCGGTCGAAACGTAGAGTTGTTCCGCGTGCCTGCCTTGGAACAGGAAACCCTCGATCTCGTTGGAGAGGTTGAAGGTGTAGCCGTTCTGCTCGAACTGCTCGGCGGTGTACTGCTTCAGCACCGACCGTAGGTCAGCCGGATACGGCGAGCCGTCACGCTGAAGGACTTCACCGAAAACCAACACTTTGCCCGACCCGAAGATATCGGACGGCAGCCAATAAAACGCGCTCCAGTCGATTCCCAAGCGCAGGTCGGACTCGGACTGCTGAGAGAAGCCGCGCACCGATGACCCGTCAAAAGTCAGATTGTCTGCGGAACCCAACAAGAATTTCTTGTCATAGTCCAGCATGTGCAGCCGACCTTCAAGGTCGCTGAAGCACACAGTCACGGCTTTGATGCGCTTCTCATCGGTGAGATACTTCATACGTTCTTCGCGCAGCGTATCCATCGGAGTCCGACCGATTCGCTTTGCCTTCGCTTCGAGGTTGAGTTCTTCAAGTTCGGCGTAGGGGATTTCCAAAAATTCTCGGAGTTGAGTAGTCATAGCTTCCTTCATTGGCTAGCAAGGATAACATCACTCCAAGTCTAGGGAAATTGTGCCGGAAAATTATGTGATTATGTGCTAAAGAATGGGGTTTTTGCTTAGCAAAATATGCCAAAGACGACCTATTTATAGCAGATTCGTACAAACTTACGCCATTCAGCGCTGTCCTGCACAAACGAATACAGCAATCTGCGCCAATTTTAAACGCCATATGCTGCCATGAACAACCTAAAAACAGCTTACAATCAGAGCACGATCCCCGATTGAACACATGCGGGTTCGCTTCATTCGCTTTTGCCCACAAGGATGCTCACCCATGCAGTACCGCCGCATGCCCATCGAAGTCGAGTCGCCAGAGCAGCTTGGCTACGATGCGATTCAATATAACCTCGCCGAAAGCTCAATCACAGACGTCCGCTTTGGTGACCTCGCCCGTGACCTGCCGCTCGACTTAAGCGATCTCGTCCTCGCCTACAGCGACCATTTCGGCAAACCCGAACTCCGCGCCTTACTCACCGCCGGATCGCCCCCCTTGCAGCCTGATCACGTCTTGCTGACGGTCGGCGCGGC
>JBBSNT010000196.1:0-7911 GCA_038260485.1 Aggregatilineales bacterium
ACGATCAACACTTCTTGATCGTCGCGCAAATTGCCGGAAGCGATCAGCTTTGCTGCCAGCGCCGAGAGTGTGCGCGTCTTACCGCTTCCCGGCACGGCAGCCACACCCATCTTGCCCCCTGTGTAATTCAGGACTTCCTGCTGCTTCGGGCGTGGATTAAACATCAACCCTACCCCCTGTGCCCCTCGCTCTGTGGCGCGGGGGAGCAAAGCGAGCGCAAGATAGATTAATCATTTTCGGACGCCTTTCCAGCGGCAGCTTGGCGGCGCAGCAGACGGTTAAAGACTTGCAGCAATTCGCCCCGACTCTCGTAGCCGTTTTCGCCGAGTTCGCTCAAGCCGAGATAGACACCGCTGCGACAGCGGCGAGTCAAGCCGACGAGCAGGCGATAGAGTGCTTCGCGACGGACTTCGAATTCGTGCGCGTCATCCCACTTATCGCCGGGCGTCCACTGACGGCTGAGGACGTAGGGGTGAGTCAGGGGTTGATAAAGACGTTCGAACCAGCCGCGACTGCCAACGTCAATCCAGAATTGGTAAGTCACGGGTTCATTGTTCATCAGGAAGGTGTAGGCGGGAGCGATTAAGACGCTGTTGGCGTCGGGACGCTGCCACTGGCGCACGTATTGGTCGGCAATAACACCGTTCACGACCATCTCGCAGTATTCCTGCCCAATCGGCTTGGTCACGATGCCTTTGTCGGCGACGGCGCGGCGGAAATTACGCGCTGAGTCGATCAAGTTCCACGCGGCGTCGGCGGCTTGGAAGTCGTTGTAGAAGCCAAAGCCGCGCTGAGACAGCACTTCGCCGAAGATCAGGCTGAAGAAGTAGTCGAGTTCGGGTTGTGGGGGTGCTTCGGTTTCAGCCTGTGCCTTCTTTTTTCTGCCTTTGCGTTTGGGGGGGGCAGGCGGCGGCGCTTGGACTTCACCTGCAGCAATATAGTCCTCGATCCAGCCGCGCAGGGCGTCATAGCGTTCGCCCAATAAATAGGTGACGCGCTCCTGCGTTTCGATGGGCAGACTGTCGAAGGGCTTGAGCCGTGATTTGCTCTCGGCGTCTGGATAGGCTTCCTGCGCCAGCAATTGAGCGCGGACGAGGTCAATGGTTCGGTCGCGCTCGATAGTGCCGATTGTCTGCATCAAGGCGTAGGTGATGTCATAGGTCGTTGGCGTGATTCCCCATTGGGGATGTGCTAACTGCGCTAGCGTCAGTAAACAGCGCGCGGCGGGTTCTTCGCGCAGCGCCCGCGAGGGTCGGTGCGAACGTGCCGGAATGTCGTCAAGGCGCTGCATCAACGAGAAGCGCAGCGCGTCGGACAAGAATGGCGCGAGGACGACAATCTCGGCGGGTGGGACGTTTTCTTCGCGTACCAGTCGCTTGATCTCGGCAGCAACCCAGTCGAGCATGTCAGGGTAGTAGCGCTCGACCTGATAGTGGAGCGCTACGGTCGCGTCGCCGGAGACGGTTTCGGCGTAGCGATCCAGTGCACGCCCTAACTCATTGCCGAGCGCATAGACATCCGGCGAGGTGACGAATGAGTCCTCGAAGGTGACGCGCTGATCGCAGACGGTGTGCAGGGCGTAAGCATTTTCGGGGTCTGCGCCCAAGAAATTGCGATAGCCCGCTTCGCTGTCGTAAATGATCAGCGCAGAATCGCAAGTCGGAAGCCACTCGCGCAGCACGTCGTGGACGACCGGATTATCCTCCTCGACGTTATCGGCGATGATGTGCTGATAGCGATCCATCAGGAAGTCGCGGCAGGCGGGTTCGTGCCACAAGTGATTAACGAATACGTCCATCTGCAAGGCGAAATCGAGCAAATTATGCCCTAAGAGGTAGGCGCGGTAGCGGTCGGTGCAGTCCTGCACCTGCCTGAAAATGAAGTGCTGCGCCGCGTCACCGAGCCACGCTGCGTCGAGCCGTTCGCCGATTTCACTGAAGGGAAAGCCAACCAATACCGCTTTGTTGAGGTTGTCGATGATTTCGCTGTAGAGGCGATTACGGTCAATCGTGACGGTTTCGAAGTAGCCCTGCTCATCGATGAGCTTGCCGATAACGTGCGCCATGATGTACTGCGACGTTTCGAGGCTAAGGAACGTGGGCAGCACTTCGGGGGATTTGAACCCGGCTTTTTTGGCGACGAGGGGCCAGAATAACTCGACCATTTGAACGGCGATGCCGGTTAGCGTCGTCACTGTCACCTGACCGCCGGGGGGGAGTTCGACCGTCCGGAGGGCGTAATGGTAGGGGAGCGCAAGGGTTCGCTGAGGGACAAGTACCAGAATTTCGTCGGCTGGGATGCCTGAATGGAGCAGGTGCAGCAGGCGTTGCACGGCGACGGTCGTCTTGCCGGTGCCTGCGTCGCCCTCTAGAAAAACCCTGCCGGAGCGGGTGATCAAGTCTCGCTGTTGTTCGGTGAGTTCGTTCATTTTTTCGACCATATATTCTATTATTTTATCCGAAAAACGGCGAAAAAGCGACTGATTCGTCAGGAATTTTGGCGTAGCAAATGGAGCGGATCTTGGCGCTTTTGGGGTGCGTCGTTGGTCGGATGCAGCATCATATTTTTGCGCCGGATGGAGGCGATTGGCGGGCTGATGAGATGGACAAAACAGGCTGTTTGCACGTGATCATTTGATCATCGCTGAGGGGGAAAATTGATCACAACTGTAGCATAAAACGCGATCTGGCGTGATCAGAAGCGAATTTTGAACACATTGGCGAGTCCCTCCGTAAATAGAGATAGATAGGAGGCATACTTGACCGAGTACGAACTTCTCAAACTAGCGCAGCAGGGCGACTACGATGCATTCGAGCAGTTGCATAATGCGCTCGCGCCGGGATTAGGACGGTTCGTGCGGCGCTTGATCGGCGATGGGCAGGAAGCCGAAGACGTGGTTCAGGATACGCTGCTGGCGTTGTACCTCAACCTGAGTCACATTGAGCCGGTCGAGAAGCTGCGCCCCTATGTGTTTCGGATTGCGCGCAACCGCTGTTATGACATGCTTCGCCGTTATGGACGCTATGAAGAAGTCTCAATGGATGCTGATGATCCGGTGAGTGTGCGGGTGTCCTTCCAGATCGCGGACGAACGCTCGACTCCGCCAGAAGAAATTGCCCACTGGCTTCTGTTGCAAATCGAAGTGCGTGAGGCGATGGATGACCTGCCCGAACTCCAGAGCCAGACGCTGATGCTTTACGCGGAAGAAGGACTGAGCTATGCGGAAATTGCCCAAGTGATGGGCGTGAGCATTGGCACGATTAAATCCCGAATATTCCACGCCAAGAAGAACCTGCGCGCTCGCCTTAGACCAGAAACGCTGGCGGCGATCATCGGTGGTCTTGACGAGGATGAAGACGACGAAGCACCCGTTGAAGCGCGCGAGAATATCGCGCTATAGAACGTCGGGAGAGTCTCCCGATATAGAATGCCGGGAGATTCCCGATATAGGTATAAGGAGTAAGACATCATGGACGATGCGGTTTATCAGAAAGTACAGCAGTATCAACAGGCGCTGAAGGCGCTTCAGCGCTCGGTCGAACGGTCGCTACAAGAGGACACGTATGAGGGCACGGGACGGATGGCGGTCAAGAGCTATCAGGGGATTCAGCGCAAAATCGCCGAACTGCTGCCGGATGATTTCTACATCACCGAGACGCTGGTGCTTGAAACGAGCGACGAGTCGAAAGAGCGACACATGCTGAGTCAAGTGCAGCTTGCCGCTAGTCAAATGATCATCTATCTGGATGGTTTGGCGCGTGACTATCGGGTGACGTCCGGTACGCAGATGGGAGATTTCAGCGATCTGGGCAAGCTCGGACGCACGCTCGGTCGTGAACTACAAGAGCAGATCATCAACATGACCAAAGCCACTATCTCGCGCGCCGTGTCGAATATCGACATTGACGTTGACAGCGGCGGCAATGGTGAGCGCGTCAATATGGAAGGTGCAGACCTTGAAGGTGGCAACTTCAGCGGACGCAACCTGAAGTACGGCAATTTTCAAGCGGCAGCACTGCGTGGGTGCAACTTCTCTGGGTCGAACCTGAAGGGTGCAAACTTCGAGGGTGCTGATGCCCCTGAGGCTAATTTCTCTGGCTCGAACCTGAAGGAAGCGAATTTTGAAGGCGCGGTGCTGATCAAGGCTAATCTGAGTGGGTCGAACCTGAAAGGCGCGAACCTCGAAGGGGCAGACCTGACCGACGCGAAGCTGGGCGGCGCGAACTTCAGCGATGCGAATTTGACGGATGCAACGCTGCCGCATGGACAGCCGTATCGTAACCCGAGCGACCTCGCGGCGTATGGCGCAACGATGCGTCAATCCTCAACCGGACGGGCGCGTGTCCATATCGAGATTGACAAAGACGATGAGGTGAAGCGCAAGAACGACTCGCCGGAGGGCATCGAGGATAAGCCGAAGAACGACGACTTCGAGGAATAGGGCTAGAGGTTAGGGGTGGTTAAAGCAGGACGCGGTGCGCCCCTAAACGGAGGGCGAAGTGCGACCTCGCTTTGGGACTGTACAGCTAGCAATCTTCGGTTGCTCTCCCTTCCCGAATTCGGGAAGGGGCGCGGGCAAAAGCAGGAGGGAGGCTAAGGTGAAACCATAACCCCTCACCCCGGCTAACCTTCGGTTAGCTTTCCCCACTCCCACGCAAGCGGAGAGTGGGAGAAAACTTGGCTACATAGAGCCAAGCAGCTCGTTTTGTCTATTTTCACCAAACTGTCCATCAGGACATGTCTATGTGCGGCGATTTCAGCTATCCTCTAGCAGAGACTGGTATCGACCACAGGATTTGCTGCACAAATGCGGAATTATCTTCAACTCCTTCAGAAAAACCCTGATTTTACGCGCCTGTGGTCTGCACAAGTCATCAGCCTATTTGGTGACTGGTTTAGCACTATTGCACTGCTCTCGCTGGTCGCGGCTTACAGCCCAGATGCTTATAAGGGACTGGCGGTGAGTGGTCTGCTGTTAGCGCGCAGCCTGCCGCCGATGCTGATCAGCCCGATAGCGGGCGTGCTGATCGACCGATTCGACCGCAAACGCTTGCTGGTGTGGAGCAACTGGTTACGGTCTGTGGTAGTCTTGCTGCTGGTGCTGACGACCCATAGCCCACAGTGGTTGTGGGCGATTTATGTGCTGACGGTGCTGCAATTCACGCTGTCGTCGGTCTTTGAGCCGGGACAGTCGGCGGTGATACCGAACCTCGTCAAAGGCGACAATCTGGTGACGGCGAACACGCTGCTCAACGTGACATGGTCGTCGTTGCTGGCATTTGGCGCGGCGGCGGGCGGGTTGGTGTCTGCCACCTTCGGGGCGACGACCGCGCTGCTGATCGATTCGGTGACGTTTTTGGTGGCGGGTTGGTTGCTCACGGGAATCGAGCGGCACAAGTTCAGGGCGGTGGCGCGGGTCGATGAGTCGCTGCCGCCTGATGACACCAGCTTCCGCGAAGGTCTGCGCTTTTTGCGGCGGAATCGGGCGATAGCGGCGACGCTGCTGGTCAAATTCGGCAGCAGTTTGGGCAATATCGACACCCTGATGACGATTTATGCCACGCAGCTCTTTATCCTCGGCAGCGGCGGACAGCTTTCGCTGGGGATCATGTACAGCGCTTTTGGCGTGGGCGCGATTGCCGGTCCGATTCTGCTCAACCGCTTCAACGATGGATCGGTCAATTCGATGCGCCGCCTGATCATCGTCGGCTTTATCTGGTGCGCGCTGGGCTGGTTAGTGCTGGGCGGGGCGGTGTCGCTGGTGATTGTTTGCGCGGGGCTGCTGCTGCGAGCGATGGGCGGGTCTGCGAACTGGACGTACAGCACGATTGTGATCCAGAAACTGGTGCCAGATTCGTATTTGGGGCGGGTGTTCTCGCTCGATATGGGGATGTTCTACGTCGCGTCGGTGCTGAGCACGGTCGTGCATGGCTCGCTGATCGATGCGCTGGGGGTTGAGCGGATTGGTCAAATCGCGGTGGGGACGATGGTGGTCAGCCTCGTGCCGCTGGTGCTGTGGATTCTGCTGACTCGTCGATTGGGGCGGCGACCTGCCGCAGACAGGGGCGTGGTGGTCGTTTCGTGATCGTTGGTACAGGTGCAGTTTTATAACTTTTGTACAGACCCGATTGGTGACGCTGCGCCGACTTAAGTAATCAATGTTAGAATGTGAAACAAGTAAGCTAATTGTTGGCACATTCTTACAACGATGACAAACTATTTTTAAGGTATCACTATTATATTGACTGATGATATGGACTCGATTAGAAAATTTAACCATGTGGTGTGATTTCGTTTATAATGTTGGCACATTGCTTAATTGACAATGAAATATTCGCCACCAACCATAATCGCACATGCCACCCTACGTGCAGCCATGCTTGCGAGGAGAAATAAAATGAATAATTACAATTTTGAACCCGATGAGAATGTCGGTCGCATTTACCGTCACTGGAGTCCCGTTTCCGAGAAATACACGGGGGGCGACGCATTAGTCACGGCGCTCGATGAAGGCTGGGCGGTCGAAAATGTGATTTTCCGGCAAGAATTCTGGCTGGCGGGCGTGCGACGGGTCTGTGTGTTTCACATTGATTTACGCCGTGACGACGAAGCCGCGAAGATGCTCGTGATACAAAATCCTTACGTTACGCGGCTGGTGCACGAGCTGGGGCAGCAGGTAGTTTTGATCAACCAACGCAAACAGACGGACTACGACCGTATGTCGTAGGTATAAGCGCGCCGGACGGATGGTCGCCTATCGACGTTGCTCGATAGGCATGAAACGCCGCTTCTGACTCTGCTTGACAGCCCCTGTTAAGCTGGCTATGATGAGCGGCGTTTTTGATTCAGTGTTCACGCCAAAGGCAGAAGCCCATGATTGATCTCATCAAAGTCATTATCCTTGGCATTGTCGAAGGCATCACTGAATTCCTCCCTATATCCTCAACCGGACACTTGATCGTTGCGCTGGCGTTGCTTCAGCCTAATTTCAGCACGGCGATGTCCAAGACCTTCGAGATTTTCATTCAGATAGGCGCGATTGTCGCGGTGGTGGCGTTCTACCGCGCGGACATTTGGCGGCAGGTGACGACCGTGACCCGCGACCGCCGCGTGCAGCATTTCTGGATCGCCATTGTGATCGCTTTTTTTCCGGTCGCGGCGGTCGGGTTTTTGCTGCGCGATTTTATCGACGAGGTGCTGCAAGATAACCCGCTGCTGGTCGCTGTGACGCTGATCATTGGTGGTGTGGTGTTCATCGTGTTCGAGCGCTTTTGGAGCAAGCACGACGATTCTCTGGCGGGTGATGATGCGCTCTACAGCGTGACATATGGACAGGCGTTGTTTATCGGTGTGGTGCAGATTATTGCGATTGTCCCCGGTGTTTCGCGGGCTGCCGCTTCGATTTTGGGCGGTATGATCGGGGGGCTGAGCCGCGCTACCGCGACCCGATTCTCGTTTTACCTCGCTATTCCCACGCTGGGAGTCGCTACGGTGTTCAAGCTGGTGAGCAACTTGAGCGACCTTCAGAGCGGCGACTTGATCTTTTTAGCGGTGGGGACGATTGTTTCGGGGATTGTGGCATGGTTTGCGATTGGCTGGCTGCTGCGTTACGTCGCCCACAACACATTTACGTCATTCGGGTACTACCGGATCGCCGCCGGAGTCATCATTCTGGTGCTGGCGGCGGCTGCGATCATCTGAAACGCTTCCTTCACATCGCACGCTAGGTCTAGCGCCAACTCTAACGCTGGTTGCTCGTTTTACACGCTCTATACTAACCTGAGTTTCGGATAGCTCTCACACAAGAGCAAGGGATTGAGCATCACGAGTAGACCAGTTGATAGCGGGTTTCTTGGGTTGCCACAGGTAGGCAATCAAGCCTGCTACGACATTGACCACAAAGTTGATCGG
>JBBSNT010000197.1:0-7863 GCA_038260485.1 Aggregatilineales bacterium
AAGTTCGGTATCAAGGATGCTGAAAATGCGCTCACCACCAGCGATGGCGTTCTGAATGTTCGCCCAGAGCACGGCGATCTGCGTCACGGGCTGGGTGAAACGCTGGACGTACTGGACGAAGGCGAAGACCGTACCGAGCGAAATGAGCGTCGTGCCGAGCAGCGGTTCGTTGCGGATCACGGACAGACCGCCCGCGACCACTACGATGCCGATGGCGACGTAGCCAAGCGCTTCGAGCACCGGGTTCAAGGCGCTGGTGAAGGTCGCGGCACGTACGTTGGCGTCACGGTTGGCGGCATTGGAGCGGCGGAAGTTCTGGATATTTTCGTCTTCGCGATTGAACGCCTGCACTTCGCGCACGCCGGAAATACTCTCCTGCAAATCGGCGTTGACGTTGCCTAATTCCTCGCGGCTGACGCGGAAGGCTTTACGCGCCTGATTCGAGAAGTAGACCGTTGCGATGAACATGACCGGCACGAGCGCAAGACTGATCAGCGCATAAGGCACGTTGGTTTGCAGCATCTTGACGGCGATCCAGACCATGAGCAGCGCACCGCTGATGACGCTGAGCAGGGCGAAGCCGAAGACCTGCTGAATTGTCTGTGTGTCGTTGGTGATGCGGCTCATGAGGTCGCCCGCGTCGTTTTCGGAATAGTAACTGAGCGAGAGTGCGTGCGCCTTTCGGAACAAGTCCTGCCGCATCTTTCTAAGCACCTGCTGTCCTGTCCGACTCATGGTGAAGAAGCCTGCGCCGCTCGCGACTGCGCCGACCAAATACAGTCCGACGAGGATCAAGACTAAATGCCCCATACCCGCCAGTTTCATATCGGCGGTGATGGTGTCAATCGCGCCGGTTTGGATGGCAGTTTGGACGGTGCTGTCGAACCAGCAGTTACTGGTCGCCTGCGGGAACAGGTAGCAGTCTACCGCCTGACCAATGTAATCGGGCGAGAGTACCTGCGTATAGGTCGAGACGACGATCAGCCCCAGTGCGAGGATGACTCCGAAGACGTAGATTCCGAAATATTGCCCGAAACGACCGATTGTTTTGCTGACGCTTGCCGCCTTTTGGGCATCTTCTTGCAGCATACGGCTTGGGCCGCCCATTGGTCCCATCATAGTGAATTTGCCTCCTCTGCCGCTTCGGGCTGCTCGACTTCGACATCGCCGACGAGCTGCGAGTTATAGATTTCAGCGTAGATCGCGCTGTTTTCCATCAGGTCTTCGTGTTTGCCTGTGGCGACAATTTTGCCCCGGTCGAGCACGATAATGAGGTCAGCGTTGAGCACGGTGCTGATACGCTGCGCGATGACGAAGCTCGTCCGCCCTTCCATGAGCCGGTCGAGCGCCTTTTGAATCTTGTACTCGGTGATCAAGTCTACGCTGCTGGTCGAGTCGTCGAGGATGAGCAGGCGCGGGTTGAGCAGCAGGGCGCGCGCAATGGCGATACGCTGCTTCTGACCACCGGAGAGCGTCGTCCCACGTTCACCGACAGGGGTATCGTAGCCATCGGGGAAGGACATGATGAAGTCGTGGGCGGCGGCGGCTTTGGCGGCGGTGAACACCTCGTCATCAGTTGAATCGCTGCGCCCGAAGGCGATGTTGTCGCGGATTGTGCCGCTGAACAGGTTCGTCTCTTGAAGGACGATACCGATCTGGCGGCGCAGGCTGTCGAGCGTCACATCGCGCACATCTTGACCGTCGATGAGCACCGCGCCTTCACTGGCGTCGTAGAAGCGCGGGATCAAGTTGATGATAGTGGTCTTGCCGCTGCCTGTTCCGCCGAGCAGGGCAATGGTCTGACCGGGCTGTGCCTCGAAACTGACGTCTTGGAGCACAGGATCACCGGAACTGAAGTAGCGGAAGGACACGTCCTTGAATTCGACGTGACCTTGAATTGAGGGTAGGGTAGTCGCGTCCTCCTTGTCGGTGACGTCGTTCTTGGCGTCGAGAATCTCGAAGACACGAGTAGACGACGCTGCCGCCTGTGCCATCAACTGAATGATGAAGCCCAACATGCCCAACGGGAAGAACACGTAGAGCAGGTAGAGGCTGAACGATTGGTACTCACCGAGCGAGAGCGTGCCGCCGATAATTTGGCTGCCGGAGAAATAGAGGACAGCCGCTTGACCGATCTGCATAATCAGGAAGATGATCGGGAAAAGTACCGAGAAGGTACGCGCGACCTTGATCTGCTGATCATAGTACGAGTCGTTGGTGGTGTAGAAGCGCTGTTCCTCGAAGTCTTCGCGGGCGAAGGCGCGGACGACCTTGATGCCAGCGAGATTTTCTTGCAGCACGGTGTTCAGGTTCGAGAGCCGTCGCTGGATTTCCGCGAATAAGGGCTGCGTTAAGCGTGCGAAGATCGCAAACACCACGAAAGCAATCGGCAGGATAGGCAGAACGACCAGCGTGAGCTGCCAGTTGGTGGCAAACAGAATGATCAACGTGGCGACCAGCAGCAAGAGCGACTGCGCCAACATGATCATGCCCTGTGCGATGAATAAACGAATGCGCTCGACGTCGTCGGTCGCGCGTACCATCAACTGACCGGTTTGGTTGCGGTCGTGATAGCTGAACGATAGGCGCTGCACCTTCGCGAAAATCTCATTGCGGAAGTCGAAGGCAATGCCCTGTGAGGTTTTTTCCGCCATATATGCCTGAATGAACGAGAAAATGGCGCGGGTCGCCGCGAAGATGATGATGATGATGACCGCGTTGATCAACCACTGATCGGCGTTGGTATAGGCGTCCATGAGCACATCGGCGGTTGTTCCCGCCTGTGCCGCTGCCGCGCCGAGCGCCAAGCGCTGACCGACTTCCGGCAGATTCTGGGTCGCCGTAATGACTTGATTGGCGATGGTGCCCTGCGTGACCGCATCGATCATGTTCTGGACAAGCCGAGGCACAGCAAGCTGCGCCAGTGTCGCGATGATCAGCGCGCCGTATGCTATGAGCGTTGACGACCGCTGTTTCCCAAGATAGCGAATGGAGCGTCCAAGACCACCATTCCCTGCGGGGCGTCCTCTGCCCTTTTGTCCTCTCGCTTCTGCTTGCAACTTGATTCCCTCTTTTCTACCTACACGTTACGTTTGCGAAATTGCTGTCTCATACGGCTGCGAAGCTCGCGTCTCTGTTCGCGGCGCGTCGAATCGTCGTGAAATCCGGGTTCTCCGGGAAAACAACCGTGTTCCATCTGCGAAGGCGCGGTTCCTTGCCGGGAAAGATCAAGCCGCGTTTCGATGGCTTGTACCATGTGTTCGCCATCCGGCATAGTGACGATGACCTCGCGCAGCAGGTTGAGCAGGGATGTCGTCTTTTCTTCGCCAATCTCCTGCAAAGACTGAAATAGGACATCGTCCTCGTGGTACAAAGGCATCTTGGCGACCAATTTCGCGCCCTTGTCCGTCAGCGAGAGCAGAATACGGCGGCGGTCATCGAGGTCGCGTTCGCGCGAAATCAAGCCTCGGCGTGCTAGTGAATCGACGACGGGAACGAGCGTCGAAGGATCGAGCGCGAAGCCTTTGCTCAAGTCGCTGAGGGTACTCTGATGCGCGCTCAACGAGCGTAAAACCCCGTATTGCTGTCCACTCAGACGAGCGTTCGCGGCAGCACGAAATCGTGCTTGGAACGAGCGTCCGGCTAAGCGGCTGAGCAGTGAAGCGAGAATTCGAATTTTGACTGACGTCAAATAGGCATCATGTTTATCAGTATCCATGTCACACCAATTCTTGGTACCCAAATGATTGGTGTACGAACTATATGCTTGTTTTTCAAATCGTCAAGATCGAAAAATTTTGATGCCGGCTTGTGTGTCTATAAAGCAATACGCGCGTGTTCGACAAATTGTTGCTCTTTATGTCAAAAACCTAATCGTTTGTGCCGTTGCAACGCGCCAATTGGAGATATAAACTTGTGATGGAAATGCACGCAAAGTGGAGACGGAGATGGCGAATACATCCCTGATCAACCAATTGATCAATGATTTAAACGGGGGCGATGAACAAAAGCAGCGCCATGCCCTCTATCGTCTCGCTCAGCTTCGAGAGCCGATAGCGCTCCCGGCGTTGCTAGACGCATTGAACCACAAGGATCGCAAGATGCGGATTTTGGTCGTGCAGACGCTCAGCCTGATTGGTGATCCGGCGGCAGTTCCCGCGCTGGTCGAGCGCCTGTCCGACCGAAGTAAAGACGTGCGGCGTGCGGCTGCGCAAGCGCTGGCGCTGATTGGTGAAGAAGAAGCGACGCCGGGCTTGGTCGGCGCGATGCTCGGCGACGACAGCAGCTTTGTTCGCTGGGAAGCAGCGAAGGCGCTGCGCGATCTGGCTGATCCGTCGGCGCTGCCGGAACTGCTCGAAGCGCTGTCGGCGGATTCAAACAGCTACGTTCGCTATGCGGCTGCCGAAGCACTGGGCGTACTGGGTACAGACCTCGCGCTGGATGGGCTGGAACATGCGCTGCTGAACGACGACAACGACTTCGTTCGTTTTGCTGCCGCGAAAGCGCTCGGTGAAATCGCAGATTCGACATCGACTCCGGCGCTGATCCGTGCGCTCAATCACCCGAACAGCCATATCTGGCACGCCGCTGCCGAAGCGCTGTGGATGATGGACGAAGAAGTGATGCCTTATGTAGTCGAGGCGCTGCTCGATACGGACATGGAGGTGCGGCGCGCGGCGCTGAAGGCGACTTTGTGGCTCTCGCTGGAATACGACGACGCGGAAATTTCGGGTCAAAGTACCATTGATTGGGTTGATACATGGGGCTGGTGGAATTAGCGGTTTTAGCGAGGAGTCGTTATTCTTTACAAGGTTTGTTTCGTTATTGAGGAGATGAAGAATGCCGGCACGGAGTTCACAAGCGGTTTGGAACGGTGATTTACAAAGTGGAAATGGCAGCGTCAAGCTGGGTAGCGGCGCGTATGATGGCGCTTATTCGTTTAAATCGCGCTTTGAGGATGGCACGGGGACGAACCCCGAAGAACTGCTCGGCGCAGCGCACGCGGGCTGCTTTTCGATGGCATTAGCCGCGCGCCTTTCGCGTGAAGGCTTTACCGTCAACAGCGTCGATACGACCGCGAAAGTCCATCTTGAGAAGGGCGAGGCGGGTTTCACTATCTCGCACATCGAACTGGTGACCAAAGGCGACGTTGAAGGCATCGACGAGGCGAAATTCAAGGAAGCTGCCGAAGCGACCAAGACGGGCTGCATTATCTCGCAAGCGCTTTCCGCTGTGCCAACGACGATTGACGCTTCGCTGGTCTAGTTTTACCCATTGGTTAAACGCAAAAGCGCCGGAATATTCCGGCGCTTTTCGATCCCTGCGCGGCGAACCTAGCGCATTTCGGGGCGCAACACCTCACTGAACGAAGGCTCGTAGATCGAGATGGCGACCAAGTTAGTCAACCACGCTTCGGGCGGCGCAAGCTGGTTATCTGGGTAGACGACCGTCCCTGTGGCGATGAAATGCCCGTGTTGCCAAACGGTCATGGCGATGATGGCATCGGTGTCGCAAGCGCTGGTTGGCTTGGTGAAGACGGGATAAGGCATACCGGCGACGGTCGAGGTGGTGAAGCCGTCCGCTTCTGCCAGTCCGGTGATGAAGCCGTCGTCGAGTGCAGCGGCGGCATCCTGCGGAGTAGCGAAGCGGTCGAGCGCGTAGCTGACCGAGATAAACGGAATCGTCTGAAGGTCACAGGCGCTGTTGCTGACGCCGTGTCCCGCGCGGAATTCGTGATTGTGGGCGGCGAGGACGCTCGCGTAATCGGTCTGGAGGCTCTCGGGTGCGGTCGCCACGACCTCTGTCGTATCGAAAGTACCGGTCACGGCGTCGTTGACGCTCAACTGCTCTGGCAGTGTTCCGCTGAGTTGGTCGATCAAGGTGGCGATCTCGTCGCGGGTCGCGGGGGCGGGCGGCTCGTAGGTTGTCTCGACGCTGGCGGGATCGGTGACGATGACGACCGTGTTCAGCGCTGTACCGGGTTCAGTCGCGGTGTCTGGGTCGCGCAGCTCGATGGCGTCGGCGTTATCCTGCCCTTCAAGCACTTCGCCAAAAATAGTGTATTTGAAGTTGAGCGAAGGGTAAGCTGCCGTCGTGATGAAGAACTGACTGCCGCCCGTATTTGGTTGTCCAGTATTTGCCATCGCCAGCCAGCCGGGACGGTCGAAAAACAGGAAGCCGACGATCTCGTCAGGAAGTGTATAGCCGGGTCCACCTGTGCCGGTGGCAGTGGGGTCGCCGCCTTGCGCCATGAAATTTTGCAAGACGCGGTGGAAGGTCGTGTTGTTGAAATAGCCGTGCTGCGCCAGAAAAACGAAGCTGTTGACTGTCGCTGGCGCGTTAGCTTCCAACAGGTCAATGTAGACTGCGCCCGCGCCCGTGCAGAAGACGGCGCGGTAATCGACGCCGGGCTGGAGCAGCTGCTCCAGCTGCGTAAATTGGCGCGTTTCCGGGTCGGTGGCGGGGACTGCATCTGCGCAGATTTGATCCGGCGTTAGGGCTGACTGCGGCGCGGTCGAAGTCGTTTCAGGCGTCCCGGCTGGTGCGGGCGTCGATGTCGTTTCAACGACTGGTGGCGGTGTTTGGGTCGCCTCAATGGGTCTGTTGAGCGTCGTTACCACGACCGTGATCACCAGCAGAGCTACGACTAACAGGATGATGGCAATTACGAGACGACGGTTCGATTGCTGTGGATTTTGCTGCGGTTCGATTGCTCTATCCTCCTTATGACGGTGGGGCGGCTATTGTACTCGTTTATTCGGAAAACTGGATGACTATTAGGCTTTGTGGCGGCAGTTCAGGCACGGGTAGGTAATTGCTAAATCCGCCGCTGCTGATCTGCGGCGAGGTGACGTTTTCCGCGCCAAAGACGGCGCTTGCCGTCGTGGAAATCAGCCCCGCATCTTCGACGCTGAGCGCATAGTCCGTGATGGGCTGGTCAGTGAGATTGACGATCAAGAGCAGGGTTTCCGCGCCGCTGCTGCGCAGGAAACTGTAGACTTTGTGCGAGACGGATTCGACGCGAGTGAAATCACCCTGCGCGAGGGCAGGGTGATCGCTGCGCAGGTGGATCAAGGCGCGGTACTGGTTGAGCAGCGAGTCGGGATCGGCGCTTTCGTCGGCGACATTGACGGTATCGGTGTCACGCTGCGGTACTTCCCAAGCCGTGCCTGTTGTGAATCCGGCGCTGCGGGCGTCCGCTGTCCACTGCATGGGCGTGCGGATGCGCTCGTCGGGCTTCGCGCCTTGCATACCGATCTCCTCGCCGTAGTAGATGAAGGGGACGCCGGGGAGCATCAGCAGCAGGTCGGCGGCGACTTCTGCTTTGTCTACGTCGCGCAGGGTACTCATGACGCGGTTCTGATCATGATTGGTCAAGAAAGTCGCGTATTCGCCGGGTGGGTAGAGGTCACCAATGCGGTCTTGCATCGAACGCACGGCGAGGGGATTGCTGCTTTGCGCACTCTGCATCAGCGCGGCAGCGAGGTCGAACTCAAAGACGAGATTGACGTCCGGCACATAGGTCGAGGACGTGAAGCTGGTGCTCCAGACCTCACCGACGACGATGTCGTCGGGGTTGATGGCGCTGACGGTCGCCTGAAAATTGCGCGCCCATGCGTGGGTGGCGTCGGTGTTCTCCTGCTGTGTAACGTCTTCGATGATGTGCTTCAGCCCATCGAGACGGAAGCCATCGACGCCGACGTCTTCGAGCCAGAAGCGGGCGACATCGTTCATTTCGGTGACGACTTCGGGATTCTCGTAGTTGAGGTCGGGCATGCCTTCCCAAAAGACGGCGTAGTAGCAACTGTCGCTGCGCGGAATCCAGACCTTTTCGCTCCATGGTCCGAGGTAGCTGGGGCAGCT
>JBBSNT010000198.1:0-7741 GCA_038260485.1 Aggregatilineales bacterium
TCCTCTTCGGTCAGTAGACCGCGTCGGAAGTCGCGCTCGGCACGTTCGACAATCGCTTCGGCTTCGGCGAGGATACCCGCGCGCTCCTCCGGGATCGTCAGGTCGGTGACAGCAATAGTTGTGCCGGAGACGGTGGCGTAGTGGAAGCCGAGGTCTTTAATCGCGTCCACGATGTCGGTCGTTTGATCCGAGCCAAGCTGCTGATAGGAGCGCGCGACTAACGTTTGCAGGCGCTTCTTGTCAAGCGTTTCCTGATGGAAGCGTAGTTCGTCCGGCAGAATGCGGTTGAAGATTGCCCGCCCAATCGTAGTCGGTTCGGGTTCATCCTGCGCGGGTAGGGTTTCGTAGTAGTTGCCGAGCAAAATCGGAGTGTGTAGCCCGACGATGCCGAGGTTGTACAGGTACTCGACCTCGTTCATGTCAACCACCATGCGACGTTCGTGCAAGTTCGAGATGACGAGCTGATCTTCCAGCCCCTTCTTCTTGATGAGCTTGCGCACTTCGATCACGTTGGCGAGCGTGCAATCGACTTCGCCTTCGAGCACCGCACGCAGGGTACGGTCAATCGCCGATTCGACAACCTTCGGGCGTCCCCCTTCGGGGCGTTCAACTTGTTCTTCGTAGATGACCAGATTGGGGATGTCGTGGTTCTGCGACCAGTAGTAACCGTTGGTACGGAATGCCAAGCCGACCCGGTTGCTCGGATCGTTTAGAGTCTTGATGCTGCGGAAGTCGTCGGCGCGGTCGGCACGGGTCACGATTTCGACCGTCGGATCCATCGTCAGATAATAATTGCCAAGCACCATGTCTTTCGACGGGCTGACAATCGGCTGACCATCGGCGGGCTTGAGCAGGTTCTTGGTGCTCAGCATCAGCTCGCGCGCTTCCTGAACCGCTCTATCGCTCAGGGGAACGTGAACTGCCATCTGGTCACCGTCGAAGTCTGCGTTGAATGCCGAGCAGACCAGCGGGTGAATCTGAATCGCTTTGCCTTCGACCAACTGCGGCTCGAATGCTTGAATACCGAGACGGTGCAGCGTCGGCGCGCGGTTGAGCAGGACGGGACGTTCCTTAATGACTTCCTCAAGGACTTCCCAGACCTCTGGTTTCTCGCGCTCAATGATACGCTTCGCGCCCTTAACGTTGCTAGCGTAGTTGTAGCGGACGAGGCGGCTGATCACGAATGGACGGTACAGTTCGAGCGCCATCGTCTTGGGTAAACCGCACTGGTGCAGCTTGAGCTTTGGACCGATGACGATAACCGAACGACCGGAATAGTCCACGCGCTTACCGAGCAGGTTGCGGCGGAAGCGACCCTTCTTACCCTTGAGCATATCGCTCAGGGATTTCAGTTCGCGCCGACCGCGACGGCTCAGCGCCTTACCGCGCTGGCTGTTGTCGATCAAGCTATCGACCGCTTCTTGCAGCATACGCTTCTCGTTGCGGACGATCACGTCCGGCGCGCCGAGTTCGAGCAGATGCTTGAGGCGGTTATTGCGGTTGATGACGCGGCGATACAGGTCATTCAAGTCGCTGGTCGCGAAACGACCGCCGTCCAGCTGCACCATCGGGCGCAGGTCGGGGGGGATCACCGGCAGAACCGTCAAGATCATCCACTCAGGACGATTGCCGCTCTTACGCAGGCTTTCGACCACACGTAGACGCTTGGTTGCCTTCTTCTTGCGCTGCTTGGAACGGGTGGTACGGACTTCGTGCCACAATTCGGGCGCCATGCGCTCAAGATCGACATTCTTTAGGATTTCGTAAAAGGCTTCCGCGCCCATGTCGGCTTGGAAGACTTGTCCGTAGCGCTGCTTGAGTTCGCGGTAGCGCTGTTCGGAGAGGAACTGAAGCACGCGCAGGTCTTGCAGTTCGGCACGCGCTTTTTCGGCGCTCTGGCGAATGCTGCTGATGCGCCCTTCGAGTTCCGTCATGTGTTCTTCGAGATGCGACGATGCTTGTCCGACGACGTCTTCCGCTTCAGTGTTGAGGCGTTCGAGTTCCTGACGACGCATGTCGTCAATTTCGAGTTGGAGATTGCTCAGGCGCGTGCTGACAATCGTCTGGATACGGGAGAGGTGGCTGTTTTCGACCGCTTCACCCTTTGCCACAACGACGGTATTCGCGCTAGGGAAGTCGATGTCCGATAGTGCAGTTTGTCCCATTAAAGCTTCGACGCGCCCTTGAACGCTCTGTGCTTCCTTCATGACATCTTCAGTCAGACGTTCGAATTCAGTTTCGAAGTGGGTGTTAATCGCCTGAGTCTGTGACTCAAATTCACCGAGTACGTTGTCGCGCTGGCTGCGAATCTGCGTCATCTGGCCTTCAATATCGCTGCCGAGCGAGTTTTCCTTTTGGGAAAGTTCGCGCTCGATGCGTCCGAGCGCCTTCTGGCGCGCGTCTTCATCGACGTAGGTGATCACGTACTGGGCGAAATACAGCACGCGGTCGAGATTACGTCGGCTGATGTCCAGCAGCAGCCCCAAGTGGCTGGGAACGCGCCGGGTATACCACACATGAGCTACTGGAGCAGCAAGCTCAATGTGTCCCATGCGCTCACGGCGAACCGAGGCGCGGGTGACTTCGACGCCGCACTTATCGCAGATGATGCCGCGATAACGAACGTTTTTATACTTGCCGCAGTAACACTGCCAGTCACGGGTTGGACCGAAGATCGCCTCACAGAAAAGACCATCCTTTTCGGGGCGTAGGCGGCGATAGTTAATCGTCTCTGGTTTGGTGACCTCACCATATGACCAAGACTTGATTTGGTCCGGCGAAGCAAGGCTTACGCGCAGTGCGCTAAAATCTTTCGCCTCCAAGGCATGCCCTCCTCTAGGCTAAAACCGTTGTATTAACTTGCGCGAGATGGTCGAACACATGCGGGCGGGTATTAGGAATTGGTGTCAGCATACCGCCGCCCCGGTATTCATAGTGGCAATACCCACAGACGACAAAACAGCGAATGGAATGATCTTCCATCGCATTTGTGGGTCTTAGTGGAAGTAAAAGGCTCATCTATTGTGAATATCATAGCCTGCTCCGCACTCAAAGTCAAGCGGAGCGTATGAAAAATTTGATGGCTTTGGCGGAAAGCACAGACAAAACCGCATGCTGGAGAATTATAGTTCAGGATAAGCGCTTGTCAAGGGGCAGGTGACAGCACAAGTTGCGTCAACTGAATGATTTGTCCCGGCACACTGACGTCGATGCGTCGAATGGCGCGCGGTGTATCGTCGGTTGCACTTAGTTTGACGCTGACATCGGCTTCGACGGCACGCGGGGATAGTTGGAAGATCGGCTGTGTGCCAGCGAGGTCGGCATAGTAGGTGAGTGCTGCCGTTCCCGCTGTGATCGGCAGAATCTCGATTTCAGCGTTGCTGACAGGACCGCGCAAAACACGAATGCTCATTGGGAGATTGGCGCAGGCAGGGTTATCGCCGCTGATGGTCAAGGCAATCGGGATGCCACGCTCGACCAGTTCGAATGGTGTATCGTTACAATCGGGTTGGGTCGTCGAGTCAACCGCGAATGCCAGATTCCAGGGCATAAAGCTGTTAGCGCCGATAGGCATCGGCGGTTCGGTCGGGATGTTGGGCGGCACCAGCGAGAAGTTGATGTCAAAGGGTTGCTGCGCGCTCATCACGAGGTCAGCCGGACCGCGATTGTTGAATTCATCGCTTTCATCGACTTGCGTCTTGACGTCGACATTGAGCAGCGAACTAAACGTCTGCCACCAGCCGTAGGTAAAAGGAAAGCTGATGTTTTTCGAAGCGCCTGCCGGGATGTTTTCGACGTGCCCGATCTGTGAATTGAGCATGACCGGACTGCTCAAGCTGGCATCCCATGCCCAGTCGAACGCGCCCGAATCGGCTTGACCCACGTTGCTGATGGTGATGCTGACGATCACGATTTCGCCCGGTGCGGGGTTTGGTGGCGAGAAGCGTGTTCTGCCGACGGCAAGATCGGCAAGCTGCACCGGGATCGGTGTCGGGCTTGGCAGCGGCGGGAAGATGAAATGTGCCGTTCCAAAGACCAGCGCTCCGAGTATAAGCACCGCCAGCGTACCGATCAGGATTAATTGCCCGGTCGAGAGATGGCGGTGCAACCCCAGCTCGACTGGTGGTATCGGCGGCGCGATGGGTTCGCTATTTGCTGCGTTCGCGACGCGGAACAGAACGCCGCTCTCTGCCCGCAGGTAAAGCACCGGCGTTGCCCATTCGTTGTTGCGGATGCGGTTGGCGATGGCGCGTCGTGCTTCGCTCAATGCGGCGTCGAGCGGCAGCATTTCAGCAAGCGCGCGGTAAAACTCGTCGGCAAAGGCTTTCGCCGCGCCGTCGCTGATGGCAAACTGCATGGCGACCACCGCCGGAATCCCGCGCGTAACTATGGCGCTCGAAATTCCAGCGAACATATCGGCGTCGGGGCGGCGGGCGCTCTGGCACGAATTGAGAACGACGA
The DNA here is from genome assembly GCA_038260485.1 of Aggregatilineales bacterium. Lineage (GTDB taxonomy): Bacteria > Chloroflexota > Anaerolineae > Aggregatilineales > Phototrophicaceae > Flexifilum. Next base: position 4,462 of record JBBSNT010000198.1, read on the forward strand.
GCCGGACGGTGCTTTCTTCAGCAAGTTCGCGGCTGAGTTCGCTTGCGGTGATCAACTGCGGGCGCGTGTTATCGCGCTCGTCCTCAAAGACGATCAAACCCTGCTGCGTTTTGGGATCGTAATCACTGTGACCGATGTAGTGGAAGATGTGGTATTCCTCGGTGCGCAGGCGGTGCTGAAGGGCGATCAGCGTGGCAGTGTCGAGGCGTTCCAGCGTGATCAAGCCGCGCGATTGCAGCGAGGCGGTCGCTTCTTGCAGACGTTGCCATTCGCCTTCGACGTCGAGTTCGGGCAGACCTTGTGGCGCGGAGATCATCACCAGCACGCGCAGCGGGAAGGTGATTGCCGCTGGCGGGCGGACGTCAAGTTGCTGGGTATAGCGGACGACTGGCGTGCGTCGCGATAACGCGAGGAAATCGTTCGACGGATCGCGCAGGTATTCCCACGGGAGTTGGCTGAGCGCCCCGGCACGCTCAACCGTGAGGCGAATCCGCAGCCCGTCGCTGTTGGCGGCGGCTGACGCTTCGCGCAGGCTGGCAAAGTAAGCATTGCTGATTTCGGGGCTGCCGCGCAGCAGGAAATCAAACAGGCGGTTGCCGAACTCGCGGGCGGTGCGGAGCGCCTCGTCGCGGCTGACCTGCGTTTCGCCCCCGAATATAGCGAGATAGTTCAGAATTTCTTGTTGTGTGAAGGGGCTAGCGGCGTCGGTGCTGGCTTCACCGACGGGCGACTGAATGCGAATTCGATAGAGATCGTTGGGGAGAGCGGCGACTTCAACCGCGAAGTTTAGATAGCTCATTTATTGAGTACCGAGTGCTGAGTAAAAATATAGTGTACCAGCGATTCCTCGTTACAATCGACTTGTGTTAGCTCTGGCGCAGCCTAGACCGATGCTGAATCGCGTTGGCTCATTAGCATTCAGCACTTTTTAGGCGAGCGTCGCGTCGTTGATGTTGGCGCGCAGGTAGGCTTCCATGAACTCGTTCAGCCGACCGTCAAGCACCGCGCCTGTATTGCCGACCTCGACGTTCGTCCGGTGATCCTTGACCATCTGGTACGGTTGCAGGACGTAGGAGCGAATCTGGTTGCCCCATTCGGCGTTGACGTTCTCGCCCTTGAGCGCGGAAAGCTCTGCTTCGCGCTTCTTGCGCTCCGTCTCAAAGAGCCGTGCCTTGAGGATTTGCATGGCGCGTTCGCGGTTTTGTGTCTGGCTGCGCTGATCCTGCACCTGTACGACGATATTGGTCGGAATGTGGGTCAGGCGGATGGCAGTGTCGTTCTTCTGGACGTTCTGCCCACCCGCGCCGCTGGAACGATAGGTATCGACGCGCAGGTCTTTTTCGTTGATCTCGATGTCGATGTCTTCTTGAATGTCGGGCCAGATTTCGACCTTCGCAAATGAGGTGTGACGGCGCGCAGCGGCGTCAAACGGGCTGATGCGCACGAGGCGATGCACGCCCGCCTCGCTTTGCAGATAACCGTAGGCGTACCTGCCTTGAATGCTCATCATCACGCTTTTGATGCCTGCTTCTTCGCCTTCGCTACGGTCGAGGATTTCGACTTTGTAAGCGTTTTGCTGTGCCCAGCGCAAGTACATGCGCTCTAGCATCGACGCCCAATCCTGCGATTCTGTACCACCCGCGCCTGCGTGAATGGCGAAGATGGCGTCTTGCACATCGTAAGGACCAGAGAGCAGCGCTTGCACCGACATACGCTCGACGATTTTCTGTAACGCTTCAGCTTCGGTTTCGAGTTCAGATAGCAACTCAGAGTCTTCGAGCCGCGCCAGTTCAAGCGCGTCGTGGATGCGATTGGCAATCCCCTGCCAGCGTTCAGCTTCCGAATTCAGGTTGGCAATTTCCTGCATGACCTTCTGCGCGGCGTCGGGATTCGACCAGAAATCAGGATCGTTCGCCTCTTGCTGAAGCTGATCTGCCCGCTGCACTTTGCCCGCGATGTCGAGCCGCAGCATCAACGTGTCGATTTCGGTTTGCAATTGTTCTAACAGGCTGATCAGGTTATCCATTGCAGGGTTAAGTCTCGTCTTCTTCGAATAAGCCATCGACAAAATAATCAGGCTGGAACAGCACAAGGTCGGTCACGCGCTCGCCCAAGCCAATGTAATGGATCGGCAAGCCGAGATCATGGTTGATGGCGAAAACCATCCCGCCTTTAGCGGTGCTGTCGAGTTTGGTGACGATCACGCCTGTCACGTCAACCATTTCGCGGAACTTGATCGCCTGTTGCAAGGCATTCTGTCCGGTTGTGCCATCAAGCACGAGCAGGATTTCATGCGGCGCGTCGGGGATTACCCGCTGCGATACCGCTTTGATCTTGGCGAGTTCTTCCATCAGATTGTAATTCGTGTGCAAGCGTCCCGCCGTGTCGATCATCAGGATGTCGCTGCCGCGCGCCTTGGCGGCGACTGTCGCGTCATAAACGACCGCTGCCGGGTCAGAACCGGGCTTGTTGGCGATCACGGGGACGTTGACGCGCTCGCCCCACTGCTGAATCTGCTCAATCGCTGCGGCGCGGAAGGTGTCGCCAGCAGCGATCAGCACCTTACGGTGGTTGACCGTGCTGAGGCGATACGCCAGCTTACCGATAGTCGTCGTTTTGCCGGAGCCGTTGACGCCGACGACCAGAATAATCGAAAGTGGACGTCCGCTGATATTCATGGTTGGCGGAGTCATCAAGATGTCGCGCAGCACCGCTTTGAGCAGCGTTTTAAGCTGGTCAAGCCGCTTGACGTTTTCGCGGCGAGCGCGGTCTTGCAGGTCTTTCATGACGGCTTGAGTCGTTGGCACGCCGAGGTCGGCTTGGATTAACAGGGCTTCGATGTCGTCCCACGTATCATCGTCAATCGTTTCGCCGCCGCCGAGCATTTGCCCAATGCGCCCAAAGAAAGATTGGCGTGTCTTCGACATGCCGCTGCGAAAAATACTCAAAGTCACACTCCAGAGTCGGGGGTAATTGACGGCTGTGCTCAAGCGTCAGTATACACGGGGGGAGGGGTCAAAACAAGATACGGTAACGCTCCCTGATCCGGTATAATGGGTCTAGAGGGAGGGTGATTCGTGGACGATAAGCTGACACATTTAGATGAACATGGGCGCGCACAGATGGTCGATGTTGGCGCGAAGTCGGAGACCGAGCGCGTGGCAGTTGCGGGCGGATGTGTCACGATGCAGCCCGCAACACTGCGGCTCATTCGCGAAGGGGCGCTCAAGAAGGGTGACGTTCTGACGGTCGCGCGTATCGCCGGGATTATGGCGGCGAA
>JBBSNT010000199.1:0-7731 GCA_038260485.1 Aggregatilineales bacterium
ATCCGGCGATGTCGCGCTGATCGGTGATGAACTGCAAAAAGACCTCGCGCCCGCTGCTGGAGTCGTAATGCAGTTCGTCGAGGCGCAGGTCTTCAGGGGCGACGCGGCGCTGGCGGATTTCGCGGGCGCGAATATCGCGGCTGCGTTCGCCGTGCTTGGCGAGTTCGCTCTCGACGATCTGGCGGAAGTTGGTCGCGCGGTTGCCGCTGACGATGTCCGTGCCGGGAATGTCGCGGATGACGCGGGTCAGGCGGCAGTATTCCGGCGTCAGGCGGAAGGCTTCAACCAGCACGCTGAGCAGTTGATCACGGGTGTAGGGCTGCCACGATCCGTCCTCGTAGCGCTGCATCAGTTCGGCGCTCTCGATCAACGAGCAGGGATAGACTTTGAGTTCGTCAGGACGGAAGTCAGGATCGGCAAACATCCGGGCGTAATCCTCGACGTCCATTTGCGGGGATGAGCCGTAGAGGTTGGGCATCCAGTGAGCGTGAATTTTGAAGCCCGCCTGTCGCAGCAGCTTGACCGCGCGGCGGGTCGCGGCGACGGTATGCCCGCGACGATTGGCGCGCAGTACGGCGTCGTTGAGGCTCTGGAAGCCGATCTGCACTTTGGTGCAGCCGAGCCGCCGGACGCGCAGGACTTCTTCGACGCTGATGTGATCGGGGCGCGTCTCGATGACCAAGCCGACGCAGCGGCAAGGCGCATCCTCGTTGAAGCGATGCAGGGCTTCGAGTTCGTCCCACGTCGCGTACTCGTCTACGGGCGAACGCTCGGCGGCATTGGCGACGTGATCGCGCAGTTCGCGCGAGCGGCGCATCTCGTCTTTGTAGACGGTTTGCACGACCTGATTGTAATTTTGGGTGAGCGTGTCCCCGTGAATCTGCACGTTAATGGTGTTGCGGTCGGGGTGAAGCTGCGACCCTTCGCGGAGCGCCGCCTCGACCTCTGCGGAGCGGTTGACGCCGACGCCGAAATCGTGCAGCGCGTCGAAGATACGCTTGATAAACCAGATTTGATACGTTTCGGGATAGAACGACCACGTTCCGCCCAAGACGATGACTTCGACCTTGTCGGTCGGGTGACCCGTGTTGTAGTAGGCGGTCAGGCGCGACATGGTTTGCAGGTAGGGGTCGAAGCTGTTCTGCTCGGCACGCTGCGCGCCCGGTTCGTCGGAGAGGTAGCTTTTGGGCATCCGCACATCGTTGGGACAGAAAATGCACTCACCGGGACACGGGAAGGGCTTGGTCAGCACGGTCACGGGCGTGACGCCGGAACTGGTGCGGATCGGTTTCATGCGCAGCCGCTCGATGACGGTATGGTCGTAGGTGGGCAAATCGCCTGATCCGGCGAACGCGCGGTAGGCGCGGATCAAGTCGTCGCGGCTGAAGATTTTCGTGCCACTGCTGCGAGCGTGAGCGCGCACCAGTTTATCGAGGTCGCCTTTGCCGAGCTTGGGCGTGGCGATCACGTCACGCAGCACGGCGACGAGCGCCTCGCGATGGGTGTCTAGGTCGAGCGCGGTTTTGTGGCTCATTTGCTTTCGGAAATTAAGGCTTACAGCGTGATTTTAGCTTATTCTATATAAAGATGATATGGTCTTCCTATCACTGTACTACGCTGCGATTTGCTCCACGTTTGCAACGGTTGGATGTGTTATCCTGATCGGGAAATCGACAAGTGCTCGGAAACGCTGCTGATGCTCCATCAAAGGATTGGTCAATATCGCGTTGAAGATGTGATCGGGTCGGGTGGAATGTCAATCGTCTATTATGCGATTGACGAAACCCAAAACTTGCCGGTTGCATTGAAGGTGCTCCACAAACACTGGGCAACCGATGCGACCGTCCTCAAACGGTTTAAACGCGAAGTGATGATCGCACAGCACCTCGACCACCCGAACATCATCAAAATCTACGAACACCGCGAAATCGACACGACCGTTTTTCTGGCGATGGAATATATCGCGGGCGGGAGTCTCGCGCAGTTTTTTCGCCAGCCGACGACGACCACATTAGGCGAATCGGCGGCGATGCTGACGAATATCGCACGGGGACTCGATTACGCTCACGCAGAGGGCGTGATCCACCGCGACCTGAAGCTGGAAAATATCCTGATCGCGGACGACGGACGGCTGGTGATCTCCGACTTCGGGATCGCACGGATGGCGGAAGTGTCCCGATTGACCGAGTCGGGGATAGCGTTCGGGACGCCGCTGTACATTTCGCCAGAGCAGATTCAGGGCGCGAAGAACGTCGATTATCGCACCGACCTGTACTCTTTCGCGGTGATCGCTTACTTGATGGCGACGGGCTATCACCCATTTAGCGCCACGACTGCACAGGCGCTTGCCGTGCTGCACATCGTGGAAGCGCCGCCGCTGCCGACCAACCTCAACCCGAAATTGCCGGAAGCGCTCAACCAGATTCTGCTGAAGGGACTCGCCAAAGGAGCCAACGGACGTTACACATCGGCGGGGGAAATGGCGCAAGCGTTCGCCGCTGCGGTTGAACCTGACCCGTTGATCGAGACGGTTGTGTTGATGCAGCAGGCGACGCCAAAACTGGAATCGAATACGTGGGTGCAGCGCCGGACACGCCGTCGCAATCGTTCCAAAACGATTTTGCTTGAACCGCCCCCGATGACCCGCTTATTTCAATTTGTGCGCGCTGTGCTGTTGGGTGGCATTCTGCTGATCGTGCTGGCGGTCGTATTCGCGGTCGCCAACGGCGGAGTGCCGGGGACGGGCAACGGCAACGGCAGCGGCAGCGGCGCGCTGCTGGTCGGTGCCAGCACGGAAGAAGTAACATCTACGGCGAGTGCTACGGCTAGCGCGAGTGCGACTCAAACCGCGACGTCTAGTCCAAGCGCCAGTTCAACCGGCAGTCCGACTGCCAGCCCGACTGCCAGCCCGACCGCCAGCCGTACCGTGAGCGCAACGGCGAGCCGCACCCAGACGGCGACCCTCACCCGCACGGGGAGCGCCACCGCCAGCCGCACTCCTACGGCGAGCGCACCACCGAGCCAAGCCGCCAGCTCGACGCCACCCGCAATTATGCAGACGCTGACGCAGCAAGGATTGACCTATCAGAGGGCGACCGAACGTGCCTTGACCAAACCTGCGGTGACGATGCTGCCCACGCGCGCACCGTCGAATGTACCGCCGACCAACGTGCTACCGACGGCTGTTCCACCGACTCGCGTGCCACCGACGGCTGTACCGCTGACTGCCGTGCCACCGACTAGCGTGCCACCGACGGCTGTACCGCCGACGGCTGTTCCACCCACGAATCCGCCGCCTCTCCCGCTGCCGACGATCCCAATTCTCAACACGCTGCTGCCGGGACTGTGATCGTCAATATCCGTTTCTAATCCGTAAATGGGTGCGCAAGCGCTACAATGACGGGCATGATTATTTTCTACATCACTGCCATTTTTGATGCGGCTGCCTTGATCGTCATGCTGGGGATCGCGCTGCTGAACGGGCTGACCTTTCTGCGCTTGCGTCCGCCTCAGCCTGAAGCGCTGCGTCCGCCTCAGCATGAAGCGCTGCGTCCGGTGATCCATCCCTCAGCGGAGACGCCGCTGGTGTCGATCCTGATTCCGGCGCGCGACGAGGCGGTCGCGATTGGCGCGACGGTGCGGTCACTGCTGGCACAGACTTACAGCTCGTTCGAGGTGATCATCCTCGACGATCACTCGGCGGACGGGACGGGCGAGATCGCGCGGGTGGCGGCGGGCGGCGACGCGCGCTTTCAAATCATCAGCGGTCAGCCGCTGCTCGAAGGCTGGCTGGGCAAGAGTTGGGCGTGTCACCAACTGTCGCTGATGGCGCGGGGCAGCGTGCTGGTGTTTGCCGACGCTGACGTACAGTGGCAGCCCCAAGCGCTGGCGGCGTTGGTCGCGCTGATGCTGAAGACGCAAGCCGACCTGCTGACGGTCTGGTCAACGCAAATTACGGTGACGTGGAGCGAACGCTTGATTGTGCCGCTGATGGCGCTGGCAATCTTTGCGTATCTCCCGGCGCTTCTGGTTCATAATCTAACCAGTACGGCATTCGCGGCGGCGAACGGGCAGTGTCTCGCTTTCCGGCGCAGCGCCTATCAAGCGCTTGGCGGGCACATCTGCGTGCGCGGCTCGGTGATCGAAGACATGAGCTTCGCCCGCCAGATCAAGGCGCGTGGGCTGTGTTTACGAATGGCGGACGGTGCGGGCTTGATCAGCTGCCGGATGTACCGCAGTTGGCGCGATGTGCGCGACGGGTTCGCCAAGAACATCCTTGCCGGATACGGCGGGCGGGTGAGCTTGCTAGCGCTGGCGACGGTCTTTCATCTGCTGGTGTTCGTTGTGCCCGCAGTGTGGCTGCTGGTCGGTTGGCTGCTGCCCACCCATGCCGCTTATCCGCTCGTGCCGCTGGTACTGACGTTATTGGGCATCCTCGTGCGGGGGCTGACGGCTGGTGTCACCCGTCAACGTCTGCGTGATGCGCTGTGGATGCCGATCTCGGCACTGCTGATGACGCGCATCGCCGGACAGGCGGTTTGGTGGCAGTGGCGTTATGGGGGGGCACGCTGGAAAGGGCGTACTGTAAGTTCAAGTACGAGTTCGAATGCAGGTTCTTAAGCGGTAGGCTCTTAAGCGGCAGGCTTATGAAGGCGTCTTCACAAATGTGAAAAAAAACTCAATTTGTTGTGAATTTGTTCTGATTGACGAATTTTGCAATATGATGATAGCGGCGAGTTCGTTAATATGCTTAAAAGGTAGTGGAATTCCGTAATGACTTCGTCTCAAAATAAACCGCATCTGCTGATTGTCGATGATGAAATTTCAAACGTAGTAATTCTTGAGCGACTCTTTCGGTCGGAGTATCAGACGACGAGTGTCGACAACGGTCAAGCTGCGCTTGAACTGTTGGAAACGGAAGCCTTCGATCTGGTCTTGCTCGACATTATGATGCCGTTGGTGTCGGGGCTGGAAGTCTTAAAGGCAATTCGCGCTTACCCGGAGACGGCTGAACTTCCGGTGATCTTAATCTCGGCGCGGATGGATGAGAATGATATTGTTCAAGGGCTGAGCATCGGTGCAAACGATTATATCACCAAGCCGTTCCGTCTCTCCGAGCTGCGCGCGCGCGTGCGCACGCAGGTCACGCTCAAGCGATTGCAAGACGAACGCAACCAGACGATCAACGAATTACGCGCCGCGCACGAACTCAAGGATCGATTTTTCCGCATCGCGTCGCACGACCTCAAAGGGCCGCTCGGCAATTTACGCTTAGTCCATTTTCTGCTGCGTCCACGTCTCGAAGACGACCCGATGGCGGATGAACTGCTCAGCACCGCTGACGCCAATCTCAAGACTATGGAGTGTGTGATCAACGAATTTCTCGACATGGCGGCGATGCAAAGCGGCGCGATTGATCTGCATTTGGAAAGCGTCGTGATTGAACCGCTGGTGGACGACCTGCTGCGGCAGTATCACCTGAACGCGCTGAGGAAGGACATCAATGTTGATTCGTCGCGGATTAACGGGGTGATTTACTGCGATCCGGCGCGTTTTTCGCAGGCGCTTGGCAATTTAATCAGTAACGCGCTCAAGTACAGCCCTTGGAACAGTCAAATTATGCTGTGGACGGAGATCAACGGTGCATTCACGCGCATCTGCGTCGGTGATCAAGGACCGGGTGTGCCGGACAACGAACGCGGACGGCTGTTTACGCAGTTTGGCAGACTCTCCAACCGCCCGACCGATGGCGAGACGAGCACCGGCTTAGGCTTGTGGATCGCCAAGCACTTGACGACTCTGCAAGGCGGCGACATCGGCGTTGATAGCCCTCAAGACGGCGGATCGATCTTCTGGATCGAGCTGCCGAACACCTCGCCTACCCCTAGCTAACCAGTGGATAAACACCTGATGGATCGTATTGAAATTCGAGGGCTGCGCCTGCGCTGTACCATTGGTTTCAACCCCGAAGAACGCCGCGCCAAGCAGGATGTGGTGATCGATATGGTGCTGTTCACTGATCTGCGCAAAGGCGGCGTCAGCGACCAACCCGCCGACATCCTGAACTACCGCACGATCAACAAAGCGGTGATCGCGCATGTCGAAGCGTCGTCTTACAATACGCTCGAAGCGCTGGCGACAGCGATTGCCCGGGTCGCGGTCGTGGACGGCGGCGCGCCGCAGATTCAGGTGACGGTTCACAAACCGGGCGCGCTGCGCTTCACCGACGACGTGATGGTCACGATTGAGCGGACGGCTGCGGATTTCGAATAGCTCATGGACTGGGCGTGCCGCGTATTTGCCGAGCCGCTGCGCTATAGTCAGCCTATAAATTTCTAGAAAACAGGTCTGATGCCTCATGAATGACCCTTTGCTGACTACCCGTGACCAATTCCCGATTCTCTCGACTTGCAGCTATCTGATCAGCAACTCGTTGGGCGCGATGCCGCTCGGCGTTCACGACAAGCTGCGCGAATTCGCGGATACGTGGGCGACGCTGGGTGTGCGGGCGTGGGGGACGCCTGCCTTCGAGAATGCGTCGTGGTGGGATTTAAAGCGCGCGGTCGGGGACAAAATCGCGCCGCTGATCGGTGCACCTGCCGGCAGCGTGCTGGTTCACGAGAACGCCAGCATCGCCAACAGCATCCTGATTAGCGCGCTCGATTTCAGCGATGCGAAGCGGAACAAGGTCGTCGTCAGCGATATGGACTTCCCGTCTGATGTGTACACGCTGCGCCGGATGCTGCCGCCGGACTTCGAGGTCGTGGTCGTGCCCAGCCGCGACGGCATCAGCATCGACACGAACGACTTGATCGCCGCGATTGACGAACGGACGCGGCTGGTCAGCCTCTCGCACGTGCTGTTCAAGAGCGCTTATATCATGCCCGCCGCCGAGATTATCGAGAAGGCGCACGCCGTCGGCGCGCAGGTGCTGCTCAACGGCTATCACAGCGTCGGCATTATTCCGGTGGATGTCACTACCCTCAATGTCGATTTCTACATCGGCGGCACACTCAAATGGCTGTGCGGCGGTCCCGGCGGTGTTTTCATGTACGTGCGCCCTGACCTACTGCCGACGCTTGACCCGAAGATCACGGGCTGGTTCGCGCATAAGCAGCCATTTGCCTTCGATTTAGAGCATTTCGATTTGCGCGATGATGCTTACCGTCTGGCGAACGGCACGCCCGCGATTGCCGCGCTGTATTCGATTCAGCCGGGCGTTGAGATGATCGCGCAGGTGGGCGTCGGAGCGATTCGAGAAAAGTCGATGCGGCAGACGGCGCGTGTGATCGCGCTGGCGGACGAATTAGGCTACGAGGTCTTCTCGCCGCGCGCCGCCGACCAGCGGGCGGGGACGGTGACGGTGCGTCCGCCGGAAGCCTACGCCGTCTCGCGCGAATTGATCGCCCGCAGCATCGTGATCGACTACCGCGAAGGCGCGGGGATTCGGATCGCGCCGCATTTCTACAACAGCGACGCCGAGATCGAGCAGACGATGCAGACTATCGCGTCGATCCTTGATGACGGCAGTTGGCAGCCGCACGCGGCAAATCGCAGCTTCGTGACGTGAGGCGATAAACGCCTAAGAGACCATTTGAATATTCCGACGGAAAGGCGACGAAGCAGCGGTTTGGGGGATGCCACCCTACCCTGAAAGGGTAGGGCTACGAAACCCAAGCCTGCTGAAGCAGGCTGAAAAACTGCGCGATCAATCCAAGATTAGGGGAGCAA
>JBBSNT010000200.1:0-7714 GCA_038260485.1 Aggregatilineales bacterium
GGCAAAGGCCTGGAGAATACGCGGCGCACCCATCATCGATCCCAGAGCGCTGGAGAGAGTCGCCGCAAACATGCCGGCTGTGATCAGCAGCGGCCAACGCGAGACATCGCGCACGATAAAATTGTTGGCGATCAATTCCTTCAGGCGTTCCAGCGTGCCGCCCTGCCGCTCGATAGCGTAGGTCGATCCGCTGATCTGCTCGTTGACGTACTTTAGAAGTTGCCACGGGCTGACGTTCTTGTCTTCAGAGTTCGGCTTCAACCACTGCGCCGCCGGATATTGGTCGGCAGGGTAGCCGTAATACGTTAACCCCATCGTCAGCGTCGCGGGACCGCAGTTATTCCAGCCTTGATAGATGTGCGTAATCCCGTTCAAGTGCCACGACGACGGCAGCAGCTCACCCGGCGCGACGAGGCTGTCTTGCGCGAAAGAAGCGCCCACTGGGATCAATGCCAGCAGCATCATCGCTAACAACAAGCGGATTTTAAACATGCGTTTGTTTCCTCAAAATCATGACGTACCCGTTGATTATAGAGAATAAATGCGGGATAATCCCGTGTGAAAATTGGGCGTCTCGTCGCCGCTTCACCACCGCTCTATTGTAATATACTGTTACGAGTGCCTGATCGGCATGAATATCACGTTTCAGGAAGAGAGAGTCGTTACACCGATGTTACACCGATGTCCATCGATTCATTGATGGGCAAGCAGGGCGATCCGAGCAAAGTGATCAGCAGCAGCATCGACGCGCAATCGGTTGCCCGCCAATACATCCGAACGGGCTATTTTATACGTTCTTCAATCGAAATTCCGCGCGAACGCTTTTCCGAAGCAGCCGTCAATGCCCTCATCAAGCTGCTCGCAGGATCAACCGCAACCGAACCTATCTCGTCCCACCCGGTGACACCACCACGCGCCAGCCCGCGAACGGATCACAACTCATCGTCACAAGTTGACTAAAAACGAGCATTTGCTCTAATCTAGTGATCATATGACCACCTGTCTGTTCGCCTAAACTTGCAGTAATATTGAGCTTACGTAATTTGCCAAAAGGATAATGTTCGAGTGTTGCCAAGTTGGATCGGTAGGCATGTCGATGATTTCGTAGTTGAAGATCGAATCGGACGCGGCGGGATGGCAATTGTCTACCGCGCGCACCAGCTTTCCGTCAACCGTTATGTGGCACTCAAAATTATCGACCTGAGCACCAATCAGGAAGAGCGCGAAGAATTTCGCGAGCGCTTCGCTCAAGAAGCAGCCGTCATTGCGCTGCTCGAACACATCCAAATCCTGCCGATTTACGCCTACGGCATCGTCGAAAATGAATTCGCTTACATTGCCATGCGCCTGCTGCGCGGCGGGTCGCTGGCGGATACGCTGCGTAAAGGCGCACTCTCGCCGCTGCAAGCGGTCGAAATCTTCTCGCAAGTCGGGCGCGGTCTACACTACGCCCACATGAAGGGCGTCATCCACCGCGACTTAAAGCCAAGCAACATCTTGCTCGACGACGCGGGCAATGCCTACCTAAGCGACTTCGGGCTGGCGAAGATGATCGGCAGCACGCTCGACCTCACGCGATCCGGCAACCTCGTCGGTACGCCCGCTTACGTCGCGCCGGAACTAGTGCGCGGTGACGCCGCCGACCATCGTTCCGACCTCTACAGCTTGGGTATCCTGCTCTATCACATGCTGACCGGGCGTACCCCCTTTGAACTGACCGACAGCGGAATCGCCGCGCTGCTTTACAAACACGTCGAAGAGCCGCCGCCGCCGCCGCACCTGTTCAACCCGGCGATATCGCCCGAAATCGAAATCATCATCCTGCGCTCGCTCGACAAAGACCCTAACCAGCGCTACCAATCCGCCGAGGAGATGGTGCAGGCGCTGAATATGGCGATGGGCAGAAAAAGCGGTATACGCAGTTTCATTTCGCTGCAAACGCCCCGGCGCTTAACCCGTATCGCGCCGCGTGTGCCAGTAAAGCTGCGGCGCTTTCTGATGGCTGTGATCCTGCTGGTCCTTTTGATCGCTACGGTGACGGCTTTGGTCAAACCGCAAATCGAGCAGGCGCAGCCAGCCGTCAAGATCATCGCCAACGCGCACGGCACAATTGACGACATCGCCCCCACCGAAGCTGAGATCAACGAGGCGCAAGAACGACTCGGCAGTGAGGGCTTTATCGCCTTCCTCGCCTGCACCTACAGCAGCGTGTCGCAGGTCACGCGCGCCCGTGAAATGGGCGATATTGCAGCGGCAATGGGACTGGCATACCGCGTCTATAACGCCGAAAATGACGCCTATACGCAGGTCACGCAAATCGAGCAGGCGCGCTTGGACGGTGCGCGCGCCATCATCCTTTGCCCGCTCGATACCGCCTTGCTGACCGACTCAATTCTGTCGCTCAAAACCTCCAACGTCCCGCTGACCTACATCACCCTATTCGACAACGCCTACGGCGTCAAAGAAGATTCCAGCAGCTACGACATCGGCTTAGTGGTCGGTCGGCTGGCGGGACAAATTTATCAAGATGATCACGACGCCCAAACTCCGCACGTGGTCGTGCTGAACTTCCCCGGTATGCCCGCTGCCGATCAACGCGCCGAGGGCATGGAAACCGGATTTCGGGAAGCCGTGCCAACGGCAGTCTACGGCGGGCGCTATAACGGATTTACGCAGGAAGAAGCTTACGACTCCATCAAGAAGTTAATCCAATCCGGTGTCGAGTTCAACGTTGTCCTCTGCATGAATGACGCGGGCGCTTACGGCGCAATCGACGCCATGAAAGAAGCAGGCTTCGACCCTAATTCGGTGATTGTCGTCAGCGCCAACGGCGAAGCCTACGCTCAGGAGTTGATCCGCGACGGTCATTTCCTACGCGGTACTGTCGCGGTTAACCGCGAAGAAAGCTCGCGGCTGGCAGTTGACGTAACCGTCAAGATGCTGGCGGGTTCTGAAGTGCCTGAATACCTCACCTATCCTCCCGGCGACGTGCTCACCCGTGATGTGCTGATGGCACTTGGCTCGTAATCTACTGCCTAAGAGCGCGCCGTCCATTATCGTTGTTTCCTCTAAGACCAAAGACCGCTTTAGCTCTTTAAGTTAATCAAGAAACAAGTTATATTAAGTTATCTTCCGATGATTAAAATTTTACTGATAACGTTTGTTTGGGTTGATTTATTTGGTAAAAGACCGTGCTTGACCGAGTAGAGCACCAGATCGGTGACTTCATCCTCGAAGAACAGATCGGGCGTGGTGGCATGGCAACCGTTTACAAAGCCCGCCAACGTTCGGTCGAACGTCATGTTGCGCTCAAACTCATCGAGTTTCAAGCTGAAGACGGCGGTGACTTTCTCAAGCGCTTCACCCGTGAAGCCGAAGTCATCGCGATGCTGGAACATATTCACATCCTCCCGATCTACGGCTACGGCATTGAGGGTGACTACGCTTATTTCGCGATGCGGCTCGTCCAAAATGGGTCGCTGGCGACTCTACTGCACCGCGCGCCGCTGGCGATAGAAGATGTCGTCGAGATTTTCACGCAGATCGCCAGCGGGCTGAACTATATGCACAGTCAGGGCGTCATCCACCGCGACCTGAAGCCAAGCAACATCCTGCTCGACGAAAATGGCAACGTTTACCTGAGCGACTTCGGGCTTGCCCACTCCGTCGGCGCGACGCTCGATTTCAGCGATTCGCTCAACGTCTCCGGTTCACCCGCTTACATAGCGCCCGAATTGATCGAAGGCAGCGGCTCAAATCACCTTTCCGACCTCTACAGTCTCGGTGTGATTCTCTACGAAATGCTCACGAACCGGCTGCCCTTCGAAGCGAAAGAGGGCAACCTCACGACGCTGCTCTACCTCCACTTGCGCGAAACGCCAGCTGCGCCCAGCCTGATCAACCCGGACATTTCCCCCGAAGTCGAAGCGATTGTGCTGCGCGCCTTGAGCAAAAATCCGCGCGAGCGCTTTTCGTCCGCCAACGAAATGGCAGCAGAACTGCAAGCTGCTGTGCTCACGTCCTCCAGTCGATCTCTGCTCAACCGCGCGATGGCGTCCGCCTCAGTGCGCTTATCGCTGCTGTCCTCGCCCGGCGCGCGCAGGCGCAAGCGCTTCTCGCGGGCAATGCTCCTACTGATCCCTATCCTACTGGTGATCATGATCATCTTTTTGATCCAGCTTCAACAGCCGCTGCCCGCTATGATGAACGTCCTCAGTGGGGCGCGCGGCACGCTTGACGACCTCGCGCTGACACCCGCTGAGATCAACACTGCCCGCACCCGCTTGGGCGAAGGCTTTATCGCCGTATTACCCTGTACTATGTCGAGCGCCTTCGAAATGACTCGTACGCGCGAACTGGCAGACCTCGCGGCGGAAGACAGCCTGCCGTTTCGCGTCTATGACAGCGCCGACGACGCCGCCCGCCAAATCACGCTGATCGAGCAGGCGCGTTTAGAGGGCGCGCGCGCCTTCATCCTCTGCCCGATCAGTGATGCGCCGCTGCGCAATTCAGTCGATCTGCTGCAACAGGCGCACATTCCGCTCGTGCTCGCCGCCAACTTCGACAGCGCCTACGGCATCAAGCTGGCGCTGGACGAGTTTGAGATCGGTCAGCAGCAGGGACGCTACGTAGCAGAAATCTTGAGCGCGCAACAGCCTCAGCCCGCCCAACCGATGACGGTCGTCGTGCTCACGCCCGCTCAAACCATGTCGGGCGATCAACGTCTAGAGGGAGTCAAAGCAGGGCTGAATACTGCCGCGCCGAACATCCCGCAGATCATCACCGTCGAAGGGTCTACGCGCGACCAAGCCGCCAGCGCCATTCACGACTTGATCGCAGCGGGCACGCACTTCGACGCGATTATCGCCTACTCGGACGCGGGCGCGCTCGGCGTGGTTGATGCGCTGACGATTGCCCGTGTGCCGCCAGACGAGGCGTTCATCGTCGGTGCGGACGGTGAATCCGCCGTCGTTAGCGCGATCACGGCTAGCGGCTACCTACGGGGAACCATCACCATCGACCGCGCGCAGGAATCAGCACTTTTGATGCAGGGTATCATCAAAGCGCTCTGCGGCAGCGCTGTCCCCGAATATCTGACGATGCCTTCCAGCAGCCTGATTAGCGCCGATCCCATCCCCCAAAAATGAGTGTCCGTTTAAAAACTGGCATTTCGTTTTAAGGCTCTGTAAAGTATGACCCTCCACGTTTTGCTCGCGTGGAACTATCGTCTACAATACAAGCACCTAACCTGTCCACATAATTCAACTGGGACGCGATGGCGGTTCTCCCGCGCTTTGACAAAGTGCTCAATTCACGCTGGGGACGCACGCTGCGAGAGAATCTTACAGCTTACCTGTTTCTCTCCCCGGCGCTGCTCTTGATCTTCGTATTCGGCATTTTTCCGGTTGGCTTCGCTTTCTTCGTCAGCCTCTACCAGTGGCGACGCTTCCCCGACGAATACAACGGTTTAGCACACTACGCGCGCGCGCTCGACAACTTCGCCTACGTGTTGTTCTTCTGGTTGGCGCTCGGCGCGTTCGTCTACGCCTTCTCTATGCTGCGTAAGCTCTGGCAGCAGCGCGAAAAACGCGCGCAGGCACTGTCTTTCCTCGTGCCGGGGGTCGTCAATGCCGCCGCCATCCTGCTGCTGATCAACTGGACGGCAATCCTAATTCCGATCATCATCAACATCCCGCAGCGTTTGCGCGGTCAAGAGCGGGTGGCGGGGCTGTTCATCAATGAACTGTTCGCCAGCTTCAGCTTTCCTGAAGCCGGTGCTGCTGGAACACCGCTGCTGATCGTCGGCATCGCCGCCATCGTCATCAGCGTCGTTTGGGTGCGCGCTCAGCGTAGACCGCCGCCGACCGCCGACGAACTCTTGAACGGACCAGACGAGGACGCAGCAGCAGAAAATACGCCGACGCAGCTCACGTTCTGGGGGACGGTCGTCGCGTTGGCGACAGCGGTCGGCATGCTAATCTTGCAGCTCACCCTCAGCGAGATCAGTGCTGCCGCTGCCACCGCTCAAGCAGCGGGTGAAACGCTGCCTATCTGGTCACAGGTGATCTTTATCAGCGCCGGAGTCGCCCTGTTGATCGCGGCTTACGTGCTCTGGCAGCGCGCCTTCAAACAGGCGAACAGCAACCGTCGCTTAATCGCCTTCGCGCTTGGCGCGGCGATGCTGGTTGTCGGTGGCTACGCGCTCGCTGTCGAGCTGCCGCGCGCGCTCGCCAATGCCGACCCCGATGTGCTGCGCGGCTTCAATATCACCATCATGTTTGCCATCGGCACTGTGCCATTCCAATTGGGCATCGGCTTAGGCTTGGCGTACCTGCTTTTCCAGAATATCAAGGGCAAGGCGTTCTTCCGCGTCGTCTACTTCCTACCCTATATCATGCCCTTCGTAGCGACATCGATTGTTTTTCAACTGATCTTCTCGACCCGCCCAACCTCGCTGGCGAACCAGCTTCTCAACGTATTCGGCGTCTCGCCGCAGAAATGGCTGCTTGAGCCGACCGGCGTCATCTCGCTGATTTTCGGCGGCAATGTTCCGGCGTTCCTGACCGGCCCCAGTCTCGCCTTGATAGTGATCATGGTCTACACGACGTGGACCTATATCGGCTACGACGCGGCGGTCTTTCTCGCTGGTTTAGGCGGCATCCCGCCTGACCTCTACGAAGCGGCGCGCATTGATGGCGCAGGCGGTTGGGCGATCTTCCGGCACATCACGCTGCCACTGCTCTCACCGACAACCTTCTTCTTGTCGCTGATCGCGGTGATCGGCACGTTCCAAGCCTTCACGCAAATCTGGATCATGCGAACCCCCGCCTCGCAGCGCGCGGTCGATACGCTCGGCGTTCACATCTTCGAAACCGTCCGCAGTGCCGACCCGAACATGGGCTACGGTTCAGCGATGGCGTTCGTGCTGTTCGCCGTGATTTTAATGCTCACCGTTTTCCAAAACCGCATCATGGGCAGCAAGGTGTTCTATGGCTGAAACGACGGCAAACCTCGAAAAGTCACGTGTGACCACTACCACACCACGCGCGCCCATTCAGTGGAGCAAAGTTTTTGTCTACTTCGTCCTGATTGTGGGCGTACTGCTGGCGATCTTCCCATTTCTGTGGATGCTCAGCGCCTCGCTGATGACACTGACCGAGATCACATTCGGCAAACTGCTGCCGAGCAACCCGCAGTTTGGCAACTATGTCGAAGCGTGGCAGCGCTCGAACTTCGGGCAGTTCATGTGGAACAGCGTCCGCATCACCGCCATCACGCTGACGGGGCAAATGCTCGTCTGTATTCCAGCGGCGTATGCCTTCGCGCGGATGAAGTTCGTCGGGCGGGGCGTGCTGTTCACGTTGATGCTCTCGACCATGATGATCCCTGAAGTCGCCCGCTTCATTCCCAATTACCTGACGGTGATCTGGTTAGGGCGCTTGAGCGACGCCCTGATCGGCGTCGGCTGGATCAACAACTGGCCCTCGCTGACGATCCCCTTTATGGCGACGCCGTTCACAATCTTTCTGCTGCGCCAGTTCTTTATGCAGCTTCCCGAAGACCTGTGGGATGCCGCCCGCATCGATGGCGCAGGGCATTTCCGCTACCTGATCTCGGTCGTCATCCCGCTGTCGAAGGCGGCGATCATGACCGCCATCACCTTCGGCTTTATCGGGGCGTGGAACGCGCTGCTCTGGCCCCTGCTGCTGACGCA
>JBBSNT010000201.1:0-7689 GCA_038260485.1 Aggregatilineales bacterium
AACGTGACCTTGCGCGGCAAGCGCGTGACTGTCGAAGCGCTCAATCTCAGCCTGCGCGCGGGTGAAGTTGTCGGCTTAGCCGGGCTGGATGGCAGCGGGCAAGAACTGATCATCCGCGCGGTCGTCGGCTTGGTCAAACCGCATCATGGCACGATTCAAGTCGTGGGCAAAGACCTGACCGGCAAACCTTACGGCGACTACCTGCGCGCAGGCGTCGCCTTCGGTGCGGCGGGCAGGCTCGAAGAAGGCTTAATCGCCGGATTGACCCTCACCGAGCACATCGCTCTCACCAGCAGCAACGACGTCCTCGTCAACTGGACGGCGGCACGTCAAGCGACGGCGGAGCAACTTCGGCTTTACAACGTGCGCGGGCAGCCGGAAAGCCTGATCGAGACGCTCTCCGGCGGTAATCAACAGCGCCTCTTGATGGCGCTCCTGCCCCAGAAACCCGTCCTGCTCGCGCTTGAGCAGCCCACGCGCGGCTTGGACGTCGATTCCGCCCGCTGGATTTGGCAGCAGTTGCTCGCTCGCCGCGCCACTGGTACGGCGATCCTGTTCACGTCACCTGACCTTGATGAAGTCGTCGCCTACAGCGACCGCATTCTGGTCGTCTACGCGGGGCAAATCCACGAAATCCCCGACGCCGCAGCCACCACCATCGACGAACTAGGGCGCTTGATCGGCGGCGATTTTCAAAGGGCAGAAGCATGAGCAAGCGTCTATTGGACAAGCGCACCGTCATTCAAATCACCTTCGCCGTCCTGCCCATCCTCATTTCGCTGATCGTCACGGCGCTGCTGATCGTCGCCGTCGAGCGCGACCCGCGTGCCGTTTTCGAGAGCGTCATGGAAGGTGCATTCCGCAATACCAACGCCTTCGCCGGTGTCGTCAACTTCTGGATTCCGCTGGCGCTTTGCAGCATGGGCTTGATCGTGACCTTCACGGCAGGGTTATGGAACATCGGCGTCGAAGGACAGATGATGATGGGCGCGGTCTTTGCCAGCGGCGCGGCGCTATTCGTGACGCTGCCCTCGCCGCTCCTGATCGCCCTTGAAATCGTCCTCGCCCTCATCGGCGGCGCGCTGTGGGCGGCATTGGTCGGCGTCCTCAAGACGCGGCTTGGCGTCCACGAGATTTTCGGCGGCGTCGCCCTTAATTCGCTGGCGAGTGTCGTCGCCATCTACTTGATCGCCGGCCCATGGGCACCTGCCGAAGGCGGCACGGCACAGTCCAGCGCACCCTTCCCGACCGACGCCCGTCTGCCGCCTGTCCTGCCTGAGTTCCCGGTCAGTTTGCTGCTCTTGCTCCTGACCTTCGCCGCCATCATCGCGGTCGTGCTCGTCTTGCGTGGCACACGTTGGGGCTTGCAGTTGAAAGCGACTGGCAAAAACGCGCGCTCGGCGCTCTTGCTCGGTGTCCCTACTGAACGCAGCGCCCTCAGCGCCTTGATGGTCTGCGGCGCACTGGCGGGCTTAGCGGGTTCATACCGCGTACTGTTCACCTACAACGCCCTGCGCCCGCTCGTCTCTGGCGGCATCGGCTTTCTGGCGCTGTTAGTCGTCCTGCTGGTCGGCATTCGCGCGCTCTGGTCGCCTTTAATCGCCTTCGCCTTCGCCGTGATCTTGGCGGGCAGCACGCGCTTGAAAGTCGCGCTCCAGTTGGATCAATCGCTGGCGGGCGTGCTGCAAGGCATGATCGTGCTGCTCGTGCTGCTGTCGAGCGGCTTACGTCAGCGCTTGCTCGAAGGCGACGCGCCGACCGTCGCTCCGTCTGCCATTCCCACCGAACCGACCGAGCCATTCCAGCCCGTTACGCCGCCGGAGGCGATCACCCATGAATGACAGCCTGATCAATATTTTGAGCAGCATCGTCACCAACGCCACGCCACTCGTCATTGCCGGACTCGGTGAGACGATCACCGAGCGCGTCGGCGTGGTCAACCTCTCGCTCGACGGCAGTTTGCAGTTGGCGGCGATGCTCGGCTTCGTCGCCGCGCTCATCTCCGGCAGCGTGTTCATCGGCTTAATCGCCGCCATGATCGCGGGCGCGCTCGTCGCCCTGATCGTCGCCTTCGCGGGTATCGAACTGCGACAGGATCAAGTCGCGGTCGGGTTCGTCCTCACGCTGCTCGCCGCTGACCTCGCCACCTTTCTCGGTCAGGATTACACCCGCATCCCCGGACCAAAAATGCTCAGCGCACCGATCCCCGTACTGGCGAACATCCCGGTCATCGGCACGATTTTTTTCGATCAGTCGCCGCTCGTCTACTTCAGCTACGTGTTGATCTTCGTGACGTGGTACGTCTTTTTTCACACCCGCACCGGCTTATCACTGCGCGCTGTCGGGGAACGCCCTGAAGCCGCCTTCGCGCGCGGCACTAACGTCAACCGCCAGCGCTACCTCTACACCGCCATCGGCGGCGCATTAGTCGGCATCGCGGGCGCGGGCTACTCGCTGGCGATCAAACCCGGTTGGGCGACCCCGCCCGTCATGCGCGGCGATGGCTGGATCGCGCTGGCAATCGTGATCTTCGGCGGCTGGCATCCCTTCCGTGTCGTCTTGGGCGCATATCTGTTCGCCGGCTTACGCGCGCTTTCGTCCGCCATTCAGCGCAGCCCCGACATCAATATTCCGTTGGTGCTGCTCAACGGCTTACCTTGGTTGCTCATGATCATTACGCTCGTGCTGGTCAGCAGCGGCGCCATCGAGCGAATAATGAGCATCTTGCCGCGTCCGCTCCAAAAATGGTCGCGCAACTTCCTGCGCTCAGATCCGCCCGCCGCGCTTGGCACGCGCTTCGACCCCGATTAGGTCTAAAGCACCTCACGATCATCCAAACGGTCACCCTGCGATCTCTGTAGGGGCGTTCAATTGAACGCCCTATCTTTGCGCCCTTTTTCCTTGCGACTTTCTTTCCTTCTTTGCGACTTTGCGTTAAAGCTTTATCCCATGATCAGAAACCGACGCCTCATCCATTATTCCATCATCGCTCTGCTGCTGATCACCCTGCTCGCCAGCCTGATAGCCCGCAGTTGGATCGCCGTCGTGCTGCTCGTGCTTCCAGTGATTTCCCTGTGGCGCACCCCACCCGCAGCGATCAACTTGTCGCAACGCCAGCCGACGCGCGAAACCGCCGCCCGCCGCAGCGAACTCGATACCTACCGCGAACTGCTCTGGAAGAACCTGATCTTCCGCTCCAACAGCGAGATCAAGATCGCCAAAACCCTCGACCACCGCGACATCTTCTTCATTCCGCCAGGGCGCGTCCGCATGAGCGCGGGCAAAGGCGAACGCCAGAGCCGCGAACTCGATTTCGTCATCTGCTACGAGGGTAAATGGGGTGTTCTTGAAGTCGACGGGCCATATCACGTCGCCAAGCTCGACGCCGAGCGCGACAAGCTGCTGCGCTCGCACGGCATCAGGAACATTCAGCGCTTCCCCTCAGAACGCTGCTACAATGATCCCAACAGTGTTATTGACGACTTCATCCGCAGCTTGAACTAGCGCGAAATAAAAGGACACAGCAGGTCATTTCCTCTGTGTCCTTTGTGTTCTCTGTGGTTAAAAACTTGAGAGCTTAAGCCTATCCCCGCAACGCTTCCAGCCGATCTTGTGCGTCGATTCTGAACGGATACGGGAAGATTTCGCTCCACGCGATCACCCACTCGTAATCGCGCAGCGCCCGTTCATCCTCGCCGGTCGCCTCAAGAATCAGCCCGCGCAAGTAATGACGTTTGCCCGTTTCATCGACTGCCAGCGCCGCGTTGATCGTCGTCAGCGCCAATTTATCCTCGCCTAATCCTAGCTGCGCCTGCGCCAGATATTCATTCGCCGCGCCCGCGAGCGCCGTCCCGATGATCGCCTCGTTCGCGGTCGCCCTCGTCAAGACCTGCACTGCCTGTTGATAAATGTCGCGGTCGCTGGCTTCCGCCTGAGCGACCAGTACGCCGCCCTGCACCAGTTCGGCTAATCCGTCAGCGATGCCCAACCCGTCTAGGTCGTCCGCGTCAGTGCCTGCCTGCGAATACTGCCCTGCCGCGAACGCTGCTTGCATCCGCAGCGCTTGGACCCGCCGCTCACCGCTAATCTCGTAGAGGCGGCTGTAATCTGCCAGCGCGAGGCTGTAGCGTCCCTGCCGCTCGTAAATCTGCGCGCGCGCTTCGATCATCGCCTGCGCCCCCACGTCCGTCCCGTTACCCGCCAACCCCTGCGTATAAGCCGCAATCGCGAGGTCGTCTTTGTCCTCAGCTTCGCGCGCTTGCCCTAGCAAGAGGTAGGCTTCGGTGCTGCCGGGATAGTAATAGAGGTAATCCTGAGCCGCCAGCACCGCGTCACCGGGACGGCTGCGCGCCAACCCGATCTTGACCTTCATCTGATACGCCGACTCGGTCGATGGATCGGTATACAGCGCCAGAAACGCCTGATACTGCGCCTGATCATAATTGCGCTGGTCGAAATAGACCTGCGCCTTCTCCATAATCAGTTCGGTGTTGCTCGCCAAATCAGGCACGTCCAAGCCCTGATTGAGGATTTGGATAGCGTTGCTGTACTGTCGGTTGGCGCTCGAAATCTGCGCCGCGATCCGGTATGCCTGCACCAGTTCCTTATCGCCATCGACGGCGGATTGCGCTTTCTCCAGTGCTTGATCGCGTAGGTTGCGCGCTGCCGTCGTATTACCGTTCTCGGTCGCTTCTTGCGCCTGTATCCAGTAGATTTGTGCGTATGCCGAATTGAGATACGGCTCAATCCACAGGTCGCTTGGACGCTCGTCCACCCGCGCGAGTCCCTCATCGAGCGTTTGCAGCGCGTCATCGTAATAACCCTGCGCCGCCAACGCCAACGCCTCGTAATAGTACGGATTCGGGTTCAGCCGCGATTCGAACGAGAGCTTGCGCTCGTGATCGAGCGTCGGCACAGCACGAGCATAATCGCCTTGGCTCATCAAGAGAATCGAGCCAGCCACGCCCTGCTCCAGAATTTGCGGATAAATCGACGTTGCGCGCGGCAGCGCGGGCGGGCTTGCGGCGACCAAATTGGGCGGCGCGGTCATGCTCGGCGTCGGCGTCAAGCGCGGCGTGACCGACGCTGTCGGCGTCAGCCCCGGCGTATTTGTCGGCGTGATCGTTGGTGACGGCGTCGGCGTCGCGCTGGGACCAAGCACGATCTCGCGCACGTCGTCGTTCGTCTGCACCACCACAAAGCCCATCGCCAGCAGCACTAGCAGCACGCCCAGAATACCTGCGGCGACGTAGGTTCGATAGATGATAATGTCGCCTTCGCCAGCGCGCCGTCGCGTTTTATGCACCCATTTCGTGGTAGCGGGCAGCGGCGTCAGGTAGCGATGCAAAACCGACTCCGCCTGCTTCTGCGCCTCCGCGACCCGATCCGGCATCGGCACGGGTACACCCGCCTGCTGCGCCGAAAGGTCTGGCATTATCGGCTGCTGCGTGACCGGCGCATTCGGCAGCCGCTTTACGGTCGGTTCTGGCGCTTGATTTGCCGCCTCAAGTGCTTTACGCGCCGTTTCGTTCTCCGGGTTAACCTCCAGCAGCTTTTGCAGACAAAAGACCCGTTCGTGGTTATCCCGTGCCACGCTGGCAAGCCACAGCCACGCCGCTTCGTTGTCCGGCTCTAGTCGAATTGACTGTTGCAGCAGTTGACGAGCGTCGTCCCGCTTTCCCGCTTTCGCCGCACGTATGCCCTGTTGTCGTAGATTGCGCGCGTCATCCACAGTACAAAACCTTTTTGTATATCTTGTTGCAGTATACATATTTTATGTTGAAGCGCTTGTAATAAACATAAAGAGCCGCTCTTATCAGCGGCTCTTTACACAAAATCCTGACTTTAGTAGAGGTAGAGCGGCTTATTCCGCTGCATCTACCCGTGTAATCCGTCCGTCTGTCCCTTGCGTGACCGGGCTGTGCGTGGCGATGTAATCCGCCAAAACCTGATCCAGCGGACGACCATAGTCATAAGCATCAATCGCGTTGGTTTCGAAAATCGTGTATTCGTCGCCGCCGCCGCGCATGAAGTCGTTGCTGGCGAGCGTGTAAATCGCCTCAGGATCGAGTGCGCTGTATGCACCGTCATCGCCCAAAACCTCGACGCTCACGATCCGGCTGCCCGGCGCTTGGCTGCCATCCCAGCTAAAGCGAATGCCCGAAACCTGCGGGAAGCGTCCCGCGCTGGCTTCTTCCTGCGAAACGCCGTTTTCCAGCGCCGTGATCACGTCCGCGCCACTCAGCTTGAATTCGCTCGTCAGGTTGCCAAACGGCAGCACCGTCAGCACGTCGCCCAGCGTGACTGTATAGGGCTGCGCCAGCATGATGTCGTCCGGCAGCGAGCCATCGACCGGCACGTTGCTGCGCAGTCCACCCCCGTTGATGATGGCGATCTGCGCGCCTGTTTCCGCGCGCATCGCGTCCGTCAGCAGGTCGCCGAGGTTGCATTCTTCGTGGCGGCAAATGGTACGGTCGCCGATCAGGAATACGTTCGACTCGCCGACCGACGTTTGCTTGAGTTCAGCAATCGGTGCGGCGAGGTCTTCGATAATGCCTTCGACTTCCGCGTCCGGCGTGATGTAATGCGATAGCAGAATTGTATCGCCCGCCGCGCTCTGGACAACGCCTTCAGCGTCGAAGCTCACGTCGAGCCGACCCAGATAGGTATCGTATTCGCCTGCCTGCACGATGTAAACCGGTCTGCCGTCCGCCCCATCAATCACGACCGGGTACTGCGCGACCGAACCAACGTAGGCGTTGCTCAGCAGCGAATGGCTGTGCCCGCCGACGATCACGTCCACGCCAGTGGTTCCGGCAGCGACCAGTTCATCATTGTCCAGACCAATGTGCGTGACGAGAATGATCTTGTTGACGCCCTGTGCCGTCAGTTCATCGACGACCGTCTGCGTGGCGCCGACCAGATCGTCATTGAAGACCAGTTCATCACCCGGCGAGGACAGGAACGGCGTTTCGGGCGTGACCAAGCCAATAATCCCGACCTGTTCGCCGTCCACGTCGAGGATCGCGTAAGGCGGAATCTTGCCCGCCAATTCGGGCGATTCGCTGAAATCGACGTTGGCATTCACGACCGGAAAGTTCACGCCAGCGACGAATTGACCGAGAATTGCGTCGCCATCGTCAAATTCGTGATTACCGAGCGTCATGCCGTCATAGCCGATAGTGTTCATGATCTGCACGCTGTCCTGCCCGCGATACTGCTGATGAAACAGCGTTCCCGTGAAACGGTCACCGCCATCGAGCAGCAGCACGTTCGGGACTTCGGCGCGAATCTGCTTGACGACCGTCGCCTGCCGCGCCGCGCCGCCGTTGCCGCTGCTTCCCGGCTCATGGTGCGCGTGCACGTCGTTGGTATGCAGAATGGTCAACTGGAAAGGCGCATCCTGTGCCATTACGGGCAGCACGAACAGCGCTGCGGCGACCAATAGACTGAGTTTCCGTAACATGGTTATCCTCCTGAAAAACATTGAGCGACAAGGGTTAGGCTGAAGTGGGCAAAAATCAGAGCGTACAACGCTGCGATTTTCATTGAAGTGATTCAGACTTTTTGATTACAAGAGATTGATAGTGCATCATGAAAGAAAAACCTCGCCAAAGGTGGACTCTCATGAGCACTATCCCAACCAGTGTAACCGAAGAACAGTTCGATCAATACATCCGTCCCTTGCTG
>JBBSNT010000202.1:0-7682 GCA_038260485.1 Aggregatilineales bacterium
ACGGCGACGGCGACAGCGAGCGTGACGCCTACCGTAACTCTGACAATTGGGAAGGGCGGTGGCGGTACGGGTGGCGGCTAAGTAGCTCAGAAATGACGGAAGGCGAGATGCTGCAATAGGCACTCGCCTTACCGAGCTTCTTGAATGAGCATATGACTGGCGCTGACGATCAAGAACAGTGTCAGCAAACTAAAAAGCGGCGGGGATTGAGACAATACAATCCCCGCCGCTTTTGTTTTTATCGGTGTGAAGCATTGTGCTGTTCGTTTACACGTGAACTCCCGCGCGTGTGAGCTTCGCTTCAAGCTGCGCTCTCGTATCACGAAACGAGAGATCAAGGTACGGAAACGCCAGCCACGCATTCATCAAACCGAATAATCCGCCTGTGACGACGCGGAAAATCGGCTCGGTTTCGCGCGGCGCCCATAGGCTGAAGGGTGGATAGCCGAGCAGTTGGCTGAACCCGTCGATGGCGATGGGCATGATGCCGAGGATAATGTACAACCAAATCGGCACGGGGCGCAGGTGCTTGCGTATTTTCTGAAGGCTGTAGATCAACCCCCCGACGAACAGCATCGTGTAAATGGCAATATCGCGTTCACAGAGGGTTGTTTTATATCCCATGCGCGGGTCGCCGAAGAAATCCTTTGACGCGAACTGGAGATCATACGTCCACAGATAGGGGTCGAATTGATCAACGCTATCGAATGTGCTGCGTCCCGGCTGACCAACCCAATTCGAGAGCGCGTGATCGAACTCTGGCGATTCCATCACGTAAGTTTCGTAAGGCGTGAGGGTTGTGCCACTGATCGCGCGCGGGTAGGCGATCTGGTCGCCGTAGAGGAAGAATGAGCGAAACGCGAACTGATGGCAGAACGGGCCATAGATGAAGTAGAGAACGTGCGCTGGCTCGGTCAGACCGAAGTGCATCAGTGTCGGGGCGACCCAGGGCAGCGATGCGTAGATGCCAATGACGATCAATGCGACTCGCAGCCAGTGGCGCGACAGCTTGAGCAGCCAGAGATTCAGGCGCAGCGCGCGCCGCTTAGAGCCAGTGGTTTCGGTTGTCATTCAGTTCCTCAGAAAGGGTTCGAGTACGGCTTCAAGCGATTGACGGGTTGTTGGTCCATAAAAGATGTTCATGATCACGCCACCGGGCGAAATGACGTAGGTCGAGGGCTGTCCGCGCAGGCGATATCGCGCGGCAATCGCGCTATTCGGGTCGAATGCGACGTCGTAGGTCAGCCCAAATTGAGCTACCCAGTCTACAACGAGTTCGCGCGACTCGCCAAGATTGACCCCAATCACGCGCGCGTTCGGGTGAGCAATGTGAAAGGCTTGCATTTCGGGCATTTCGACACGGCAGGGGACGCACCACGTCGCCCAGAAATTGATCAGGGCGGGTTCGCCGCGCAGATCATCTAAGCGGATGACCCCGTCAAGCGTCGTCGTGCTGAAGGGCGGCGCAAGTGCGCCAATTTCGGGCGCGACCAACTGTCCATCGGCGAGAATTTGCCCCGTGTAGGTGGCACGATCCGGCAGCCCGAAAGCGATTAACAGCACGAGCGCCGTGATCAGGCAGATTGCCGCGCCGAACCCGAAGCGGAAACGATCACGGCTGATCATCGATTGTTTATGCCAGCGCCTGCTGGATCAAGTCTGCGATCTGGTCTGCTGTCAATGGCCCGTAATGCTGCGCGGCGATCACGCCGTTGCGATCAAGGATCAGCGTGCTAGGGTAACTGCGGACGCCGTAGAGGTCTTGAATGATGGCGTTTTGGTCGAGCAGGAGCGGGAAGGTCAGCCCAAACTCGTCGCGGAAACCCGCGATGTCGTCGAGCGTTTCGGCGTCGTTGACGCCGAGGATCATGAAACCCTGATCTGCCTTTTCCGCGTATGCTTGCTGAAAGGCGGGCATTTCGCTGCGGCAGGGACCGCACCATGTCGCCCAAAAGTTGAGCAGGACGACGCTGCCGCGCAGGTCGGCAAGGTTGATGCTCGATCCGCTGGCGGTTATGGTCGTGAAGTTAGGTGCTTGCTTTCCGACCTCCAAGCCCGTTTCTGGCGCTGCGGGCGCATCGGCAGCGAGGTCGAGAATGCTCGGTGCTGCGACGATTGCGAGTGACGGTAGAGGGGCTTCCGTCGCGTCCGGATGGGCAGCAATTGTGCTGCTCGTTCCCTCAGTGACTGACGCTTCGGGGGGTAGCGTGGTTCCATTCATGCAGTTGGTGAAATCGCCGAGCGCGATTTCGCCCTGATTGAGCTTGAGGACGCAGTCTTCCAGATTATAGGAGAAGTCCGCGAACTGGTTGGCGAAGTTCTGGCTAAGCGTTTGCAGGCGTCCGCTGGCAACAAAGATGCCGATCACGATCAGGAACGCACCGCTGAGCAGTTCAATGGTGTGTAGGTGGCGCTGCAAGTGGCGCAGAATGCCCTGCGCGCCGTCAAGCAGGAACGCCGCTGCGACGAAGGGAATGCCCAAGCCAAGCGAGTAGGCGAGCAGCAGCCAGCCAGCGGTCGCCACGTTGCCGCCCGTCGCCGCCATTGTCAGGATGCTGCCGTAAATTGGTCCAATGCACGGAGTCCAGCCCGCCGAAAAGACCACGCCCATAATAGCCGATCCGGCGTAGCTCTGGTGCCCCTGCGCGACCATCTGGCGGCGGGTATCGGTATAGAGCGCGCGCTGCACGCTGGTAATTGCCCTTGTCCAGAAGGCTTCAGGGGCGGTGAGTGCGCCGCCTAGCACGATCCAGAGCATGAAGACGGCGAAGAAGGGCAGGACTATCAGCCAGTCCTCGAAAACCCAGAGCAGCCCCGCGCCGACGATCACGACAGCGGCAAGGGCGATCAGCGGCGTATTGAGCCGTTGATGCCGTTCCAGAATACGCTTGAACAGGGCGGGCAGCACGCCCATAAAATGCAAACCGAAGAAGATGATCAGCAGACCGCCCGCGCGCCCGATGATGTCTGTGATCACGTTGATGTTCGCGCGCCCGATCTGGCTGACGAACGCCGTGCCGAGCAAGCCAATCGCCACAAAGACGAACGTAAATCCGCCGACGAACGCCAGCCCGTGCAGCATGGTGCTGAAACGGCTGCTCAGCGCGGGCTTGACTGCGACGGCTGTGCCACCTGCGGTCTGGGCGGCGACCGTGTTGGTCACGCGCCCGCCCATATAACCAATGTATGCCGGAACGAGCGGAAGTACGCAGGGCGAGAGGAAGGAAACCAGCCCCGCGATCAAGGCGAGCGAGAAACTAAGCTGCATATAACGATCTTTTCTACTGACGACTCGCTAACGGTAAAACACTAATTGTTCTATGATAGCGACATTTTCTTAATAAACGATTACTTTTTCGGTGCGCGGAAACAGCCATTTTGCCAGCGCGGGCATGACCTGAAGCGCCGTGCCCGGTGTGGAACTGCCAAACTGATTATGCCAATAGACGCCGCTGAGTTGCTGATGATGCCCGAAGTCGAGCAACCACGCCGCGCCGCGTCTTTCGGTTGTCGCGCTGACGCACCGTTCCGTGATCAGGTACTCGCCGCGCACCATTACTCTTCCGGTCGAAATTGGTGCCATCAGGATGACGCGATCTGTGGCGCGGACTTCGAGGCGCTGCGCGTGCGAATCGACATGCAGTGTCAATGAAGGCTTCGCGTAGTCAATTTCCACAGGTGACCATGCGGGCGTTTGCGTCCAGCCGATCAGTACGCCATTTTCGTTGTCCGCGACCCCATACCAGCCAATAGCATGATCGGTTGCGCCACTTGGCAGGAAGTCGATCACACGCAGGTTGCCGCCATGACCGATCCGCGCGACGATGGGGGCATCGGCGGCACAGGTGGCGCGCACGACCGCCAGCGCAGCCGTGACTTCAACCCAGAAGGGCGGCGCTGAAGGCGAATCGCTGCGCTGTACAGGCGCGATCAGGGGTTGTAGCATCGTGCGCGGCGCGTAGCCCGTTGGCAATCGATACCAGACGCCTTCTGTGGCGAGGATCGGTGTGATGCTGTCGCTCCATAGGCGCGTGCTAATCGGCGCGGCGAAATCTGGCGCAGCGTAGATCGGCGCAGTAACGAATGCGCGTCCATAGATTGCATCAAAATTGGGCGTGACTACTGTCAGCGCCAAGCGCGGCAGATAGGCGGCTTGTGCGCTGGCAGCGATGGTAATCCCCGCTGCTTGCAAAAATTGGCGACGTGAGAACATAGGTTAGCGTATCCTGACGACGAGGCTGTGCTGATCTTCGGCGTGTCCGTCGCTGGCACGCACACACACCTGATAATCGCCCGCGCCGGAAGCTATCCAATTAATCCGCCAGCGGGTGAGCGTTAGCGTGCTGCCCTTCGCGAGCGGGATCGGCATCCAACCACCGCCATCAACGCTGATCTCGAGAGCAGTCAGGTTGCTCGCATAAGCCACGCCGCTGAGGGTGACTGTACCATCGGCGGTTTGTTCGTGACCTGTGATCGCAGCTTTGACCCCTACTGTGCCCTCGAGCGACCAACCGCGCGACTCCCAGAAACCGCCGTCTGTCGCGTCAGTCAGTTCGATCCGCTCGACCCACTTGGGCATTTTGTAGCCGTGCAGACCGGACGCGATTAAGCGAGCGGGGTAGCCGTGTTCGAGCGGAAGCGGCGCGTTGTCGAGCGCGTAGACCAGCAGCGTTTGTGCTAGTTTATCGATTGGCAGCACCGTTGTATAGCCGTCAGCGGCGCTGATGCGAGCATAACGCGCATCAGGCGCGATAGTCAGTTCGTCAAGCAGCGCTTGCAGTGGCACGCCGCGCCAAAGCCCCTCACCAATTAAAGGCTGATCGTGGTTCGTCCCCGCGCATACGACTACACAGCGTAGGGTTTGCGCGGTTAGGGCTTGTAAATCGGCGTAGGACAGGATCAACGGCTGGCAGACTTTGCCGCCGATGGAAAATGACCAGAAGTTCGGGTTAACGGTGGGAATAGACCGGATGTGCTGCTGGAAAAACAAAAGGAATTGATCCGCTGCTTCGTTGACGAAAGCCCGTATTATACATCACAGCAGTGAGGGCGACGGTAATAAAACGACGCCCATAAAAACCCCGGGGACACGCCTCCAACGGGTTCGTTCGCGTTAGTGATTGGCTTTCGCTCCGGCTGCTGCTTCGATGCACTTCGCGCCGCTGCTGCTGATGATTGCCCCGTGCCGCACCCCTGCCGGGATTTCTACCCGATCCCCGGCGCGCAGCTTGACGCGCTGGTTGCTGTCGGGCAGTGTGATTTCAAGAATGCCTTCGACGATGTACATCACTTTGTGATACCCGTGACTGCGAATCGCATAGCGGTGGTTGGGAGCATTATCCCAAACGTAGGGGCGCAGTCCTTCTTTTTGCATTTGACGGGTGATGTTCGAGAGG
Source organism: Aggregatilineales bacterium (assembly GCA_038260485.1). Lineage (GTDB taxonomy): Bacteria > Chloroflexota > Anaerolineae > Aggregatilineales > Phototrophicaceae > Flexifilum. Next base: position 5,397 of record JBBSNT010000202.1, read on the forward strand.
GTGGGGTGCTGTCCGCCAGTCCAGCGGATGACACGCACGGCTGTACTTTGTTCTATTGCCATACTTACAAATCCTCCAAAGATTTGTAACGATGTTCAAGCAGGCGCATTTTAGCGCACAACGAGTCGTTTTTCCAAGACCCAACACGGCTCATGTACGTAACGTACCCGATTTTGATGATCAGTGTAACTCCAATTGCCTTCATCTTCGCTAAAGACGTGGTAGCCAAGCCGCTCGTAGAGACGACGAGCACGGACATTGTCTTTCGCTGCTGCGAGCGTTGTCCAGCGGAAGCCGTTTTCTTGGGCGAGCTGTTCGGCTTCGTCGATTAGCCTTGTGCCGATGCCGCGCCCCTGAAACATGTCCATCACGCGCAGCGAATAGAGATAGGCACGCCGCCGACCGTCTGCAATATGCTGTTCCCCGCTGCTTAATTGGACGAAAATATGCCCGATAGGGAAGTCATTGCAGTCGGCGATCAGCATCATGCGGCGGTGCTGCAGCTGCTCCTGATAGGTACGGCGAAACAGCACCCGAAAGTGGGTGTACTGCCCGTACCACTCCAGCTTGGGCAGATCGTCGTAGGTTGCTAACCGCAGTTCGACCGGAAGTTCGACTGTCAGCATCGACTTATTCAGCGCCGTCATTGCAAATGCCTTCGTCCACCAATGTTTGCAGCAGACGATTCTCATCTGCGTCGGTCGTGATGTCGCCATCAAGTCGCGCATCACGTAGCCGCGAGAGAATTGCCGCGTAGCAAGGACCGGATTTCAGCCCGCGTGCGCGCAGAGCGTGACCGTCAGTTGACGGACGTACCGCGCGCCATTCGTTAGCATACTGCCAAATCCGTTTATGTGGCAACCCATTGTCACCAATCATGGATGCTGCGTAGAGGGCGAGGTCGTCAATTCCATCCAGCCGCGCGACGATTTGGCTCGGCTTGGTGTCTGCTTGGGTCAAGCTGTCAGGGTTCTGGACGAGCCGCGCTGTATCGATGATGGTGTGGATCAAACTCTTGCTGAAGATCAAGCGCGCGCATAAATCCATGAGGTCGTCCGGCGGAATGTCCGCCAGCAGCAAGCACCAGTCGAGATCGAGGGGATCCAATGGTGCTGCCCATTCCGGCGGTGTATTCTGCGCCCGTTCGAAACGATCCGCGACATCGTTAGGGATGGAGAAAGCCGGGTGAATTGCTGTCAAGATGCCGCGCTTTTGCAGGAGGGCGAAGCTGCCTGCTGGATCGGGTTCGCGCAGCAGCAGCGCCAGTTCATTGCGCAGTCGCTCGCCGGTGATGCGGCGGAGCATCGGCAGCGCGGTTTCGATCAGTTGGGCGGTGCGTGGCTCGATGGTGAAGCCAAGCCGCCGCTCGAAGCGCACAGCGCGCAAAATGCGGGTCGGGTCATCGACGAAGCTGAGGCTGTGCAGCACGCGAATCAAACCCGCGCGCAAATCTGCCAAGCCGCCGTAATCGTCGATCACGCGCCCGCCCGCTGGACTCAACTGCACGGTGAGCGTGTTGATCGTGAAGTCACGCCGCCCTAAATCGAGCTTGATCGAACTTGGGTAGACCGTTGGTAAGGCGGTCGGATGCTCGTAGAATTCGTTGCGTGCTGTCGCAAAATCGACGTGATCGGGCAAAGCATTACCGTCGGTGATGTCGTTGCCGTCAAGCGTCACGTCTTCGAGCAGCCATTTTGCTGTCCCGAACGGGCGGTAGCTGTGGACTTGTCCGCCGAAGGCTGCTTGTAGGCTCTCAGCGAAGCGAATCGCGTCATCCTCAACAACGAAGTCGATGTCATCGTTGGCGCGCTGAAGCAGCAGGTCGCGCACGACGCCGCCAACCATGTACAGGCTGATGTCGCTTTCTTGGGCGTGTCGCGCGACCAGCGCGATCAGCTTGGCGGCGGAGTCGCCCAGAACCGCCGCGATTTGCGCTTGATCGACAGTTTCAGCGCTTGCCTGCGGTGCGGCAGGATGCGTTCTCGCCCAATACTTGATCAGGTCGGTGCGCGTGACAATGCCAATTAACCTGCCGTCGTCAGCGACAACCGGAATTTGCCCCCAACCGCTTTCGACCATTCGTTGTTCGAGCAGCGCGACTGGATCGTTCGGGTGCAGGGTGATTTCGCCCGCAGACATAACTTCACGGACGGTCAGGCTGCCCAAGCCATGTTCGATGGCGCGGTCGGCGTCGCGGCGCGTCAGCAAGCCGACGATCTGCCCGTTTTCGAGTACTGGGAAGCCTTCGTGACCGATGCGCCGCATCTTGCGAAAGACGCTTTCAAG
>JBBSNT010000203.1:0-7637 GCA_038260485.1 Aggregatilineales bacterium
CGGGCTTTAAGAATGCGCTTTACGGTGGGCTGGTCGCTTCGCTGATCGACTGTCACTCTAATTGGACGGCGATGGCATTCGGCTATCGGGCTGAAGAGCGCGAGGTTGGCACACAGCCGCTGATTGTTTCGGTGACGGGCACACTGGGCGTCAAGTATTTAAAACCAACGCCGCTCGATCAGACGATTTATCTAAAGGCATGGGTTGACGGCGAGATCGGGCGCAAAACGCGCGTGATCTGCGAACTGGGCACGGCAGATAGTGTCACGGCGAGGGGCGACTCGATTTTTATCCGCGTCGATGCGGCGCGGTTTTTGGGGACGGATTAGCAGATGGCGTTGTCCGTAGGAGCATCCTATATGACGCCTCTAGACGGATCGGGGATGCGTTAGAACGGAGTAGGGAACGTGGCAAAACTGAAGATCACGCTCGCGCAGATGCAAGTCGCGGTCGGCGACGTGCGGAAAAATACCAATACTGCCGAAGAAATGATCACCGAGGCGGCACAGCGCGGTTCGCACTTGGTCGTCCTGCCCGAACTCTGGTCAACGGGTTACGCGCTCGATCAATCGCGCGAGTTGGCGAATCCGCTGAACGTGGGCACCTTCGCCCAGTTAGGGACGTGGGCAACCCAGAACAAAATCAGCATCGTTGGCTCGGTGCTTGAAAAACGCGGCTTGGAAGTCACTAACAGCGGGTCGTTCTTCGCGCCGAACGGTCGGCTGATGGGCGTCTATCGCAAGATTCACCTGTTCCGCTTGATGCAGGAAGATCGCTGGTTGCAGCCGGGCAACGCGCCCTTGATGATGGATTTGCCTTGGGGGACAACGGGTATGGCGATTTGCTATGACCTGCGCTTCCCCGAACTATTTCGGCGTTACGCCGTGCAGGGTGCGAAAGTGATCGTGATACCCGCCGAGTGGCCTATCGAGCGAATCGATCATTGGCGAACGCTGCTCCAAGCACGCGCTATCGAGAACCAATGCTACATGGTGGCGACCAACTGCGCCGGACAGAGCGGCACGACGACCTTTGGCGGGCATTCGATGATCGTCGATCCTTGGGGCAAAATCGTGATCGAAGTCGGCGAGCAGCCGGCAGTCGTTACTGCCGAAATTGACATTGATCTGGTTGATACTGTCCGCAACCGTATCTCGGTTTTTGAAGACCGTCGCCCTGACGTTTACGGGACGTTTTAGGCTAAGTCAGTGGTAAGGTCGTTCGTTACGCTCCGTCGAGGGCGAGCGCCTGACTGACGTAATCGCAGAGAACGTCTCTGTTGATGTCCTCAAGGCGCTTGATTTTGATGTAGCGCGCATGTTTCGCCTTGCCCCTGAGCAGACCATAGGGATCGGTGATTTGGATGCCGCGCACAAAGGAAAAGGTGATATGCGTTTGGGAGGCATTGATATAAGCGAAGATGTTCTTCTTCACGAAGCAGGGCATGTCGTAGCTGACCATTTCGGTCGTGTCGGGGGCGCATTCACGGACTAAGGCTCGCAGCGCCGTTACGATGTCGTGCTGCTCCGGTTTAATTCGGGTTTCTGTAAACTCATCAACCGTGATCGTCATGAAACTGCCCTTTTATGATCGCTAGATTGACTACACAAGATAGCTCGTATGTTCTAATACGTCAAATTCTGTTGCTGCCGCCGGAGGTTCAAACCCTCCGGCTACGAAAGCCAAGCCCGCTGAAGCAGGCTGTTTCACCGCCGTCTGATGGAAATTGAGTCATTGCTGCGGCAAAACCCTGTTTAACTTTTGTCGGATTCATTCATAAATCTCGGGGGGAGAAAACGTGGTTGCGTAGCGCCACGCATTGAACTGCATGTCCCTGATGTTCCCCACTGCCCTGATCAATCTACCGTCCTTCTTGAAATAGGAATAGGGACTCAAAAACCCCGCACCCGGCGAGGTTTGATTGCTGGTCTGAACGTTCGGTTTGCGCGGTTACTCGACGCTGACCGGCGCGTGGAGCGGCAGCAGCGCCGCTGCCCACTTGTAGACCTCGCCGAGCATGACTTCGGCGGCTTTCGCTTGAACGTCGCCCGGATCGAATGCGCCCGTTTCGGCATTCAGGTACTGCATGAAGAACGGGATAGCCACCGCTTCGGCGACGGGGACGAGCTTGAGCGACGTGACTAACTGCTTGGTCATCTGCACGCCGCGCGTCCCGCCGGATACTCCGCCGTAACTCACAAAGCCGACCGGCTTATACGCCCACTCGCGGCTGAGATAAACCAGCGCGTTCGCCAGCGAGGGCGGCGTGCCGAAATTGTATTCGGGGGTTACAAAGACGTAAGCGTCACCACGCTGGATGATCTCGCTCCACGCTTTAGTGTGCGCGTGATCGTATTGGGCGAAGCGTGGGTGCGTCTCCTCATCGAACAGGGGTAAATCGACTTCGGCAAGATCGACGAGTTCGACGTTGAAATCTTCGAAGCGATTCGCAACGTCCATGAACCAATCGGCGATGGCTTTGCCCTTCCGCCCGTTGCGCGTGCTGACGACGATAACCTGTAGATTGAGCATTTCTTCTCTCCTGATGCAGCCTAGTGGCTAGAAAAAACAACGCCGACATCCAGCCGATGGGGTTAGCTGCCTTAGGGCGCGCTCCATCGTTTGGGTCGGCGTTGCTTGTGCGATACATCGTCACCTGTGCAGGTGACCGATCAATCGATGCTTAGGCGGTCATCACGTTTTCGGCTTCGGGTTCGGTGACGAGAATGGCTTCGAGGTCGAGGCTGATCTTGATGTCCTTGCCGACCAGCAATCCACCGGCTTCAAGCGCCTGATTGTAGGTCAGACCCCAATCCTCGCGGTTGATCTTGGTCGAGGCGGCGAAACCCGCGCGCTTGTCACCAAAGGGGCTGTTGAGCGCACCGAGGAATTCCACATCTAGCACGACCGGACGGGTCACGCCGTGAATGGTGAGGTCGCCTGTAATGAGTCCTTCGTTTTCGTCCGTGACTTCGATCTTCGTGCTCTTGAAGGTGATGTTCGGGAAGGCTTCGACTTCGAGGAAGTCGGCGCTGCGCAGGTGGTTATCGCGCATTTCGACGCCCGTATTCACGGTTTTCGCATCAATAACCGCTTCGACATAACTATTTTCGGGATGCGCTTGGTCAAATTCCAGCTTTCCCGTTGGGGGAGCGAAATTGCCGCGAACGGTGGTGACCATCATATGCCGTGCCGAGAAAGAGACGCTTGTGTGCGCTGGATCGAATTTCCAGTTTGCCATTTACATGACTCCATGAAGTGACCGCTTCGCTATAGAAACGGACTCAAGTCCGATTAATAAAACGAAGTGTACTTCGCAAAGGGCAAAAACGAGATTAATAGTTGGTGAGTAAGCGGACTCTAGTCCGATTATGGAAATTAGCCGATCAGGCGATTCACTACAGCGATGATATTGTCGCAGATGAAGGTGCTGTCGTAGCCCTGCGTTTGGAGCTGAAACTGGACGGTGCGAGGATCAACCATGATGTAGAGCAAATCAGCAGCATAATCGACGTTGATCAGCGGGTTCAAGCGCAGCAGCAGCCCACGAATCGTCTGCCGCCACCAGCGATGCGCCGGATGTTGCAGAGTTTCTCCGACTGCGCTGGTAAAGAGGATTTCCCGATTGCGCAGAATGAAGGCGAGAGTCTCGCGCAGATACCATTCGAGGTCGGTGCGCACGTCACCCTGCTCGCGTAAGCGTGTCAGCGTCCGGTTCTGGAAGCCGCGCTGGTCTTGGTCGATCAAGACCTGACACAGGTCAACTTTATTGGCGAAATGGCGATAGAGTGTGCCTTTGCCGACGCCGGCGACTTCAGCGACTTCGGACATCGTCACTGCATCGACACCTTGCTGTGCGAATAAACGTTGTGCCGTTTCGAGGAGGAGTTCGCGGTTCTTGACTGCGTCTGCCCGTACGGGTCGGGGATCCTGAATCAGCAGGTTGTCATCCATGTGATCACCCATGTTCTAAACTTCTGTTCTACGATAGAGTATAGGTCGTTTATCTCTAAAGGTACAGGTTAAGCCTCGTGCGTAAATCCGTGATCTTCATCCTGATTTCTATTCTCGCCGCTTTGTCGGCGTGTTCGGTGAACGTGAATATGCCGGCTGACGGCGGCAGTATTTCCGGCGACAGCGCCCGCGTCACGCGGGTGATCGACGGCGATACGATTGAAGTCGATATGGGCGGCGTGGGTTATCGCGTGCGCTACATCGGCATGAACACGCCGGAAAGCGACGAGGTCTGCTTTCAGGAAGCGACCAACGCCAACGCCGCGCTGGTCGCTGGCAAGACGGTGACGCTGGTCAAGGATGTTAGCAACACCGACCGCTACGGACGTCTGCTGCGCTACGTCTACGTGGGCAGCGACTTCGTCAATGCTGACCTCGTGCGCGACGGTTGGGCGGAAAACGCCGAGTATCCGCCGGATAGTGCCTACGCCGCGACCTTTCGCCAGCTTGAGGCGCAGGCGGCTGCCGCCAACAAGGGCTGTCACCCGACGGGCATCTTCAACGACGGCAGCAGCACCCGTTAGGCATAAAGGGTTAGTCGATCACGCAGGCTGAGCCGAGGCTGAGCGATTTGCAGGACAATATGGATATTCGCCGCGCGGGCAAGCTCGATCAAAAAGCGCTGGATCGCCTCCAGCGCTATAGAGCGGCGTGGCTCGAACTTACGGGCGAGCAGCCTGCCTAGCTTAGGCGATCATCAGCGTCAAGCCCAAGAAATCGGCATAGCGCTGCGCCGCCTCGTTGATCAGCACGGTTTGCTCCGCCGTGAGCGCTGTAAACAACTGCATCTCGACCAGCAGGCTGCCTTTTTTGAGCGCGCGCTTCCACGCCCCCACGATTTGTCCATTTAGCACGACTGTATGGTTAAACAGGATGTTGCCGCGCGCGTCGAGGTGCTGAGCGTGAACGGGATCGTAGATGGCGCTGCGATCCGTGTAGGCGACGACGTATTCGTCATAATTCGGCAGCAGATAAGCGCTTGGCAAGTTGCTTGGCAGGCTAGTGATTTCATGCGTCGTGGAGGGAAACCAGTAGTCGATGCCGTCGATCTCCTCGTGCTCGAACTGCTCCGCGTTCAACGCCATGCCCTGCTTAGCGTCAGCGACAGTTAAGCCCGACCACCACGCGAAATCCTTGATCGTCGCGGGGGCGTGGCTGGTGAAATAGCGCCGCGTCAGTTCGGCAAGCGCTTCGTCGTGCGTGAGCGCGGGTGCGGCGGGGACGCGCTCATCGATCAAGGCGTAAGTCTGCTGATTGCCCTGCCGTGCGCCGCTGCAAATCAGCCCGGCGAGTTCAGCGTGCATCAACAGATGCGCGAGCCGCTGCGTGCTACCGGGCGCGATTCCGGCAGCAGCGAGCGCTGCGCCGAGTTCGCTGCGGGTGAGGTGTTGACCACCTTGGAGCACCGCCTCAATGACCTGTGCGGAGTGCGTCAAGACGGTTTCGTCCAGCCCATTCTGGCGATCCCCGTAGGCGAGCAGCGCCCGGACGCGCGGCGCGGTCAGTGCGAGCATCCAACGAATGTCGGCGGGCAGGACGAAATGCCACGTCGGGCGCAGAACGTGCGTCCGCAAGATCGCGCCTGCGTTGAACGCCTGCTCGACGGCGGATTCGGTCGCAGACTCCATGCGCAGCCCGACCGCCCACAGCGCACCAGAGTAATCCTGCGCCTGCACCGCGCCCAACCAGCCGACGACGTCCTTCGCGTGGCTGAATGTTGGCGCGCTGAGCTTCTGGTTATAGAGCCGCTGACGCGCGATCTCGCTGCTGAGCATCCTTCACCTGTGCCGTGAGAATCGAGTTAGCACTCGATGCCACGCCGCCTTCTAGCTGTGAAACGGCGACCTAAACTCAAAAAGAAAGAACACCCCCAGCGGCGCGCCCTTGCAAACAGCTTCGAAAATGCGCTTAACGCTCGATCTTGAGCTTACGTGGAAAGCTGGTCAGCACGTCGATGCCTGTCTCGGTCACGAGGATGTCATCCTCGACGCGCGCGCCGCCCAAACCCGACACGTAGACGCCCGGCTCAATGGTGAAGACCATCCCCGGCTCAAGCAGATCGGTGACGCCCGCCGCGATTTGCGGAATCGGCTCGTGCGTATCCAGCCCCAAGCCGTGTCCGGTGCGGTGGGTGAAGTATTCGCCGTAGCCCGCCGCCGTGATCACGTCGCGGGCAGCTTTGTCAACCGCCTGCATCTCGACGCCGGGACCGGCTGCCGCGCGCGCGGCTTCGTTGGCGCGCAGGACGACATCGTAGATTTCCTGCATCTTGGCGGACGGCGTGCCGAGGCAGAACGTCCGCGTGATGTCCGCCGGATAGCCATCGACCTTGCAGCCGTAGTCGATCAGCAGGAATTCGTCGCGCTTGAGGGCGCGGTCGGTGGTCGTGCCATGCGGGTTATCGCTGCTCTCGCCCGTCTGAATGAGGGACTCGAAGGCAAAGCCGTCGCCGCCGTTTTGCTTCATCAGCATTTCGAGCCGCGAGGCGATCTGTCGTTCGGTCATGCCGGGTTCGATTTCGTTCAGGAGCAGCGCCAATGATTGCTCGCTGACGGCAATCGCCTGACGCATGGCGGCGATCTCGTCTGGCTGCTTGTGGGCGCGAATACGGATCAAATCCTGCTCGATGCGCTTGACCTTGAGCGACGGATCAATCGATTGCAGCGCCAGCCACTCGCTGACGCGCATGGTCATACCGTCAATGCCAAGCGTTTTGCCGTGCAAGCCGAGTTCCTCGATTGCCTGCTGAAACGCGCCCATGTAGCCGTCAGCGTCGTCCCACGAGAAGGGGCGGGCTTCGAGGTCGGGTCGCTTGACGAGGCTGGGTACTTCGAGGCGCGGCACGATGGCGGACAAGCCGTCCGCCGTCACGATAGCGATGATCGGGCGCTCGGAGAGGTGATAGGTCAAGCCGGTGAAATATTTGAGGTTCGATCCCGGCACGATCAAGACTGCATCGACGCCGCTGATCGCCTGAAGCTGTTCAAGCCGCGCTTTATAATCCTGTTCCATATGTTTATCCTGTAAGACTCTGGCAACAGATCGAAGCTAAAATAAAACATAGAGGCATTGTGCTTGCTGAGCAAGCCTAGAACGCCCCTCACAATACTGATGTTCGCTTATTCTACCGATTTGTGATTGATCCTGCATGAAGCCAACCATTCTATTTTCGCTGCTGGCACTCGCGCTCGCGGCACTCGTCGCCATCAGCGGCTTGCAGCGCGAAACGACGCCCGCTGTAACACCAACCGCACCGACTGTCCCCTATCCAGCGGGACGTGAACCGATGGTGCTGCCTGAAAACTACCGCGATACGTTCGCCTTTTATGCCGAAGTGGATCGCGGTGATGCGGTGACGCGCAAAATCTACATCAGCCCGGCGGCGCTCGATGCCGTGCGCGCGGGCGATCCGTTCCCCGAACGCACTCAGATCGTGATCGAAGGTTATGACGCTGCCCGCGATATATTGGGCAATTTAGAGCGCGACGCCAACGGCTTCTTCGTGCCGGGGGCGATGCAGCCTCAGATTCACGTTGGCGAACTGCGCTCGACGTGGCTGATCGAAGACCTCGCGTCGAGTTCGCACGTTGGCGACTGGAATTTCGCCGCGTTCGACGACGCGA
>JBBSNT010000204.1:0-7584 GCA_038260485.1 Aggregatilineales bacterium
CAGCGTGCCTCCACGCCGGGTACTTCCAGTTCTTCGTCGGCTTCCGTTACTTCGACGTTTTCCAGTACCAGCGCGTCATCGCGAACCCTCGCGCGGACGATTCCGGCGAGGTTGAAGCGACCCGATAGGATACCGTCGGAAAGCTCGTCCTCGATCTCGTTCTGGAGCAGGCGGCGCAGCGGACGTGCCCCGTATTCGGGGTCATAGCCCTTTTCCGCCAGCCATGCCAGCGCGTCGTCGGTGAGTTCGAGCGTAATCGCGTGCTCGATCAGGCGCTCGCGCACCTTGTTCAGTTCGAGTTCGACGATTTGCTTGATCTCGTCCTTCGTCAGCGCTCGGAAAACGATGGTCGCATCGACACGGTTGAGGAATTCGGGGCGGAACATGCGCCGAAGTTGATCGGTGACGTTCTTCCGCATATCGCTGTAGTTGGTTTGGTCTTCGGTGTCCTCGTTCTTAGGGGCGTTGAAGCCGAGCGTCGTCCCCCGTTTAATCGTGTCCGCGCCGACGTTGCTGGTCATGACGATAATCGCGTTGCGGAAGTCCACCCGGCGACCACGTGCATCGGTCAGCGTACCCTCTTCCATGACTTGCAGCAGCATGTTGAAGGCTTCAGGATGCGCCTTCTCGATTTCGTCAAAGACGACGATGCTGTACGGACGGCGGCGAATGGCTTCGGTCAGTTGACCGGCGTCTTCGTAGCCGACGTAACCGGGAGGCGCACCGACCAGCCGTGCGACTGAATGCCGCTCCATGAATTCGCTCATGTCAAGCTGAATCAGCGCTTCTTCGCTGCCGAACATGAATTCCGCCAGCGTCTTGGTCAATTCGCTCTTGCCGACGCCCGTGGGTCCGAGGAACATGAACGAACCAATCGGGCGGCGCGGGTCTTTCAGACCAGCACGTGCGCGGCGTACCGCTTTGCTGATCGAGTCGATGGCTTCGTTCTGCCCGACGATCCGGCGGTGCAGCGCTTCTTCCATGTGCATCAAGCGGGCGCTCTCCTCACCCGCGATACGCATGGTCGGGATGCCCGTCCACATCGCAATCACTTCGGCGATGTCTTCAGCGCCCAGTCGGGGTTGGTTGGTCTGCTCGTTCCAGTTGGACTTGAGCGACGCGAGCGTGTCTTGCAGGCTGTCACGCTGGCTGCGCAGGCGATCCACTTCATCGCCCATTTCGCCTTCTTCTTCAAGCAGCTTAAGGTCGTCCTCGACCTGCACGAGTTCCTGTTCAGCGCGGCGAACCTGTGCCGCTTCAGGACTCTTGTACATGCGCAGGCGGGCGGATGCCTCATCGATCAAGTCAATCGCTTTGTCCGGTAGGAAGCGATCCGGCACGTAGCGTGCGGACAAGTTCGAAGCAGCTTCAATCGCTTCATCGGTGATTTCGACGTTGTGGTGATCTTGATAGGGTCCCTTGATGCCTTGCAGAATTTCGATGGTTTCTTCGATGCTTGGCTCAGAGACGAGGATCGGCTGGAAACGGCGTTCCAGCGCGGCGTCGCTTTCAATGTGCTTGCGATATTCGTCGAGCGTGGTCGCGCCAATACATTGCAGTTCGCCGCGCGCCAATGCTGGCTTGAGGATATTAGCGGCGTCAACGCTGCTCCCGGCTGACCCCGCACCGACGAGCATGTGGACTTCGTCGATGAAAAGAATGCTGTCGGACGACTTGAGTTCTTCGATCACGCGCTTGAGGCGCTCTTCGAACTGCCCACGATACATCGTCCCGGCGACCAGCGATCCCACGTCAAGCTGAAGGACGCGCTTGTTCAGCAGCGGTTTCGGTGTTTCACCATTGACGATGCGCTGTGCCAGCCCCTCGACAATTGCCGTTTTACCAACCCCCGGCTCACCGATCAGGGCAGGGTTGTTCTTGCGGCGACGGCTCAAAACCTGAATCACACGCTCGATTTCGGTTTCCCGTCCAACAACCGGATCAAGTTTGCCTTCAGCGGCAAGCGCTGTTAGGTCAGTTGCCAGTTGATCGACCAAAGGCGTTTTACCACGTTCTCCTCTGGGTTGGCGTGGGTTGCGCGGTTCTTCATTGGGCTGAGGATTTTGCACAGGGCTCTCCTGTAACACCCGGCGCGTCTGGCGACGCACCTCTTCCGGGCTAACGCCCAGACGCTTCAGAATATCAATCGCCACACCTTCGGTCAAACGCACCAGACCGAGGAGAAGATGCTCGGTACCAATGTAATGATGTCCCATGCGTCGGGCTTCGTCAACGGCAAGCTCCAACACCCGTTCCGTGCCGGGCGAAAGCTCCGGTTGAATAGTTGTAGTGCGGGTTGAGGCACGAGTCATGCGTTCGACTAACTCTTCCACGCGACGCTGCTCAAGACCAAGCTCACGCAAGACGCGCCCGGCGACACCACCTTCTTCGCGGATCAGCCCAAGCAAGAGATGTTCCGTTCCGATGTAATTGTGTTGAAGTCGTTCGGCTTCCTCTTGTGCTAAGCTCAATACGCGCCGCGCTCGCTGAGTGAAGCGCTCCATCTTATTCGGCACGGTTGATTTACCTCCGTTGCCTGTGTTCTGGCAGTGAACACGGGCTGCTTACTAGTTTACTGAAGGACGTTATCCGCAGAGCGATAAACTTTGCCTATTATAGCATACACGATACAGATGGTAGTGTACCGCTGTGCATGAATAATTCGTTAATGATATCCGGTTTAGATGCGTGCGAGCGTAAAAAAGTCTTGGGCGGGGAAACCCGCCCAGTCAGTTTATGCTTCTTCGGTGCCGTCTGTCGAGGATGTGGTAGACCAGTCGAGGTCGAGATACTCCGCCGAATTGACCTTTTTCAAGCTCAAACCGAGCCGACGGTTCTTAATGTCAATCTTGACCACGCGCAGGGTGAGCTTGTCGCTTTCGTTCACGATCTCACGCGGGTGGTTCACCCGCTTATCGGATAATTCGGAGATGTGGATTAGCCCCTCAATCTCCGGCACATCGACCAACTGCGCGAACGCGCCAAATTTGGTCAATTTTGTCACCATGCCCTGAACCAATTGACCGACTGCGTAATTAATCGCAATCGTATCCCACGGGTCAGGCTCTTGGCGCTTCATGCTCAAGCCGATGCGCTTGTTTTCTTCGTCGATACTAATCACTTCGACGCGCACCGTCTGCCCGACCTCAAGGATTTCCTTCGGGTGGGTGACGTGCTGCCACGACAGTTCGGTCAGATGCACCAAGCCTTCCGCGCCGCCGATGTCCACGAACGCGCCAAAATCTTCAAGGCTGACGACGCGCCCTTCACGGACTTCACCGACCGCCAAGTCTTTGATCAGGTTCTCTTTGCGCTTCTCGCGCGATTGCCGCGAGGCGAAGCGCTCAGACAGGATCAGGCGGTTGCGCCCGCGATCCACTTCCATCACTTTGACGACCACCGGCTCGTTGACCATGTTGCCCCAACGATCCTCAGGAGTGTCGCCAGTCAGGGTGCGCCGACGATCAGCGCTCATCTGGCTTTGAGGGACGAAACCACGCAAGCGACCGAAGCGAACGATCAGCCCGCCTTTGTTGTATCCGGCGATGCGGCTTTCGTAAGCCTCTTGGCTCTGGCGATATTCTTCCGCGTGCTGCCAGTCGATTTCTTCAAGCGCACGGTTGATCGAGAGCACGATATTGCCGTTATGGTCGCGGGGGTTGACCACGTAGGCATTGACCTGCTCGCCGACGACCAACGATTCCAGCATGGGACGGGTCATACGTTCCAGTTCGTGACCCGGAACGATGCCTTCACGCTGCGCGCCAATATCGACCGTCACCAGCGTGGGCGAGGTCGCAATAATCGTGCCTTCAACGAGATCGCCGCGCTTAAGAGACGGAGTTTCCTGCGTCTCGGCTTGGGCTTCGGCTGGTGTGTCTTGCGCTTCAGTTTCAGCCATCTCGGCTTGCGCGTCGGCGGCTGTGTCTTGTGCTTCAGTTTCAGCTTCTGCTGCCAACGTTGTTTCGGCTGGCGTGTCTTGCGCTTCAGCGGATGTTTCTGTTTCTACTGCGGGCTGCGTTTCGGCTGATACTTCTTCAGTTGCAGCTTGATCTTCAGCATTTGGTTCAGCGGCAGAATCAGAAACGTCCGCTGCTTGCGCTTCGGGTTGCGCCGCCGATTCTTCGACAGCGTTCACCGGCGCAGCCTCAGCGGCTGGCGTTTCTTCGGAGGTGTTTGTAGCCTCAGGTCCGTTTGGTTGAAGTGACTCTTCGACCGAAGCATCCGCCCCCAGTTCTTCGGTCTCCTCCAACCCTGGCTTTTTCGGGTACATAACCGTTAATTCTCCCGCAGATAAGTGGGTATGCCGGTTTATTATACAACGCGCGCTAGAAGAATCAAACAACAAAATTAAGCTTGTTGCGACGCAATGCTAGATTTCACGAAATCAGTATAGACGCCCCACCCTATCCGGGGCATCGGCGTTAGAATGAGCGTGGAGGAAATGCCATGCGAAAAATTTTACTGCTGTTTGCTCTGGTGGCGCTGTGCTGCCTAGCGAGCTGTCGTCAGACGGACACACCGACCCCGAACGGGGCAGCACCCGCCGCAACGATTACGATCACAACCAACCCTGATCCGCCGATAATCGGCGAGTCGACACTGACGATCAGCCTGACGCAGGACGGCGCGCCGTTGGCGAATGCGCCTGTTAGCCTGCGCGGAGATATGAATATGGCAGGGATGAAGCCCGTACTCGCCGACGTAACCACCGGCGACGACGGCACGGTGGACGTACCGTTCTCATGGTCGATGGGCGGTGATTGGATCGTGACGGTGACGGTCACGCTAGCGGATGGCTCGCAAGTCTCACAGGATTTCAACTACACGGTAGCGACCTAAGTCTATAGAAGGAGCAGGGCGGCTATGCAGCAGAGTTAAACGCAGGGATGGCATACCGCTCAATCGGGCGCTTGGGGCTGGGGCGAGACGATCCTCAAACTGATCGCCCTAATCGGCGCTATCCTCGCCTTTTACCGTTCAGCTATTGGTTTATTGGATTCCCCATGACGACCCAATCACATGACCCGTATCGTCCGCATACCGCCTTTGACGCGCTGCGCCTGCCGCTGATCGGCGGGCTGCTCAAGCGGCGCTACGGGCGGCTGATTCTGCAAATTCCGCTGCTGATCGTCGCGCTGCTGCTGATCTACGACGGCTTCACCGGTCCTCAGCGCGCGTCGGAGAACCTCGCCACGATTGCGCCTTGGGTGCATTATCGCGGCTTGGTGGTGATCGCTCTGCTGCTGGTCGGCAACCTGTTCTGTATGGGCTGCCCGTTCACGCTGACGCGCACGCTTGGCAAACGCTTGAGCCTGCGCGGGCGACGCTTTCCGCGCATCCTTCGTAATAAGTGGATCGCTATCCTCAGCCTGTTTGCGATCTTCTTCCTCTACGAGTGGCTCGACTTGTGGGCAAGCCCGCTGCTGACAGCGTGGGTGATTCTCGCCTACTTCGTCACGTCGTTCGTACTCGAAGCGGTTTTCACCGAGTCGGCGTTTTGCAAATACGTCTGCCCACTGGGGACGTTTAACTTCGTCTATTCGACCGTCTCGCCGCTGCAAATCGGCGCGCGCGACCCCAACGTCTGCCATACCTGCGTCGGCAAGGAGTGCGTCAACGGCAGCTACCGCGAGACGCCGCTGATCGTCATCGACCAGATCGGCGTCAACGGCGAAACCCTCGCCAGCCACACCAACAGCCCGAAAGGCACGCTCGGCTGCGGCACAGAGTTGTTCGTCCCGCAGATCAAGAGCAACATGGACTGCGTGATGTGCCTCGACTGCGCCCGCGCCTGCCCGCACGATAACGTCGGCTTGATGGCGCGGCGTCCCGGCGCGGAACTGCTGCGCCCTGACGCTTTTCCCCATCGCTGGGACTTGGCGTTCCTGATCGTCAGCCTCGCCTTTATGGGGCTGATCAACGCCTTCGGCATGGTCGCGCCCGTCTACACGCTGATGCAGTCGATGGCGGTCGCGCTCAACCTGACGGCGCTCGGCTTGAGCAATCAGGCGATTGAAGGCATCGTCCTGCTGATTATCTTCGCTATCGGGTCGCTGCTTTTGCCCGCATTACTGACGCTGGCGGCGGCGGGGCTGGCGCGCTTGCTGACCAATACTGCCAAACGCGACTCGCTCCGTGTAGCGCTGACCTCGTTCGCACCCGCCTTCGTGCCCATCGGCTTGGGCTTCTGGGTCGCACATTATGGCTTCCACTTCCTGATCGGCGCGCTGACGATCATTCCGGCGTTCCAGAGTTTCCTACTCGCTCACGGCATTACGCTGCTCGGTGATCCCAACTGGACGCTCGGCGGCGTCGAGAATATGGAGCTGATCGGCTTGATTCAGACGATTGCGCTGCTCGGCGGCTTCGTCGGCAGTATGATCGTCGCCCAGCGCATCGCCCTGCGGCTCTATCGCCGCGACAGCATGGCGGGCTTGCTGCCTTGGGCGCTGCTGTTTCTAGGGATGATCGCGGCGGGCATGTGGCTGTTCAACCTGCCGATGGAAATGCGCGGCACGCTCAGCTTTAGCTAAAAAAGCGAAAAAATTCAACGCAAAGACGCAAAGGAGAAAAGAAAGCGACTCTAACGCCTGACCTGCACCGTGCCCAACGTGACGGCGTTCTCGCCGCATACGTCGCCCTCGCTCAGCACGCAGAAATTCGTGATCGCCGGATAAGTGTACCAGCCTGCGCTGACGGTGTAGTCGCCTGCTGGCAGATCGTCCGGCAGCGCGATCCCGACCGATTCCGCGCGCGTTTCTCCAGCATTGACCGCCCTGAGCGGATTATCCTGTTGCGCGACCAGTTCGCCCGTCGCGTCGGTGACGTGAACGAAGCGCACGTCGTCGCGCGGCTGGTCGAACTGCCACGCCAGCCATACGGGGAGCATATCGCCCGCCTGCGCCGTTGCGGATAGGTGCGCATTGATCAGCGTGATGCCTTGCTCGAAGCGCACCGGATCGACAGCTTCGGCGGGCGTGAACTGAATCGACAGATCGGAAATTGTGACCGAATCGCACTTCAGCGCGGCGTCGAAATGCTCCGGGCACGCCGGATCGAGCGCCAGCGTAATCGTCTGGAATGCGCTCGCCTTGATCGGCACTGGCGCCTCAACATCCGTCTCGCCGCTGATCTGCCAGCGCTGCGCAACGACGCCGTCGATCAGCAGATTGACGGCGCGGTCGTCTCCCGTGAGGTGCGCCTGAAGGTCGATCCAGCCGTTCTGCGGCGCGTAGGCGTAAGACGTGGCGTCCTCTGTCACGCTCGTGAAAGCGGGCGGCGCGTCCGGTGCGGGCACGTCGAAGGCGGCGTAATCGTCGTCCTCGTAAAACGGATCGCCCAACTGCCGCCGCGCCCGCGTTTCGAGCGTGCCGTCGTCGTAGGCGCGGTGGACAATTACCACGCCGATTTGCGCGGCATTGAGCAGAGCGGGATCGAGCGCTGCTTGCAAAATGGCGACCTTCGCCGGATCGACGGGTGACCGCCGCGCAACCTGTCCGCTGATCAGCGGCTGATCGTGCGCGGTCTGCAAGAACATCGCTTCCTTATCGACCAACAGGTTATCAGCGGGAATGTCGAACA
>JBBSNT010000205.1:0-7581 GCA_038260485.1 Aggregatilineales bacterium
ATCAACTCGAACAGGACGATGCCGAGCGCGTAAATGTCGGATCGAGCATCAAGCGGCAGCCCGTTCGCCTGTTCGGGACTCATGTAGGCGGGCGTG
Source organism: Aggregatilineales bacterium (assembly GCA_038260485.1). Taxonomy (GTDB): domain Bacteria; phylum Chloroflexota; class Anaerolineae; order Aggregatilineales; family Phototrophicaceae; genus Flexifilum. The sequence goes on from JBBSNT010000205.1 coordinate 97, forward strand.
CCGATGATCGCGCTGCCCGTCAGGTTGCTGTTGAGCACGCGGGCGATGCCGAAATCGCTCAGGTAGGCGTTGCCGTTCTCGTCGAGCAGGATATTGCCCGGCTTGAGGTCACGGTGAATGATTCCCTGCTGGTGGGCGTAGTCGAGCGCAGAGGCGACCTGCTCCAGCGGCTTGGGCAGTTTGTCGAGCGGCGGTAAGCCGCGCCGAAGCCACTGCGCCATGCTGCCGCCTGCAAGGTAGCGCATGGCGATGAAAGGGATGCCTTCAACTTCGCCGTAGTCGTAGATTGGCAGAATGTGCGGATGTTCGAGGTGCGCGATCACGTCCACCTCGCGGGTGAAGCGCTCATAGAAACTTGGATCGTGCAGCAGCGAGCGCGGCAGCACCTTGATCGCCACGATGCGATTGATCGACGTTTGGCGGGCACGGTAAACGCTCGCCATGCCACCGCGTCCCACTTCTTCAAGGATTTCGAACTGTCCGAGGGTCTTGCCGATCAAGTCGTCTTGCATCGTCCGCGCGCTCCCGTGAGTGTTCTTAGTTTATACGCCAATCTCGCGTTTGGGGCAAGACACGACCTGTAAAAAATGTTATTGATGTGCATTTGCAGCGCAGGAGCACAGCAGCAATCGAGGATTGCATCATGCCCCTACGCTTACAGGTCACTGCGGGTTGACGCGCGTGGGTTCAATCGTGTAGGTGACGCGCGTCTCTTTGCCGCGCATCGACGGGTTGCCCTTATAGTAATCTGGTTCGCCGCGATACTTCTTGCTCAGCGCATTGATCACGTCGAGTCCGGTTGCTTCGTCCTCGTCGATGATCTGCCCACGTACCTCGACCCAGCGATAGGGATTGGTCGGGTCGATGGCGAGTACGGTCACTTTTGCGCCGACCGACATATTCTTATCTTTTTGGCGACCGCGCGCGGTATTGACGACGAGATTCCCGCCATCGGTCGTGATCCAGACGGGTGTTGCCTGTGGCTGACCATCCGGCATGATCGTCACCAACGCGACGACGACCGGCTGATCGAACAGGTCTTTGAACCGCTCAGGAATTGCGACTGCCATTGTTGAAAACCTCCACTAAACCATAAAAGAGCCAATACGTAATAAGCTGTCTTCAATAAAATTTGGATTTGTAGGGGCAGGTTTTAGGCTTGCAGAGCAAGCACCCTGCCCCTACGGATGTATGTCATCAATCAGCCCTGCCGCGTGCGCGCGGGCGATCACTGCTTCAGCGGCGCGAATCATGGGCATATCGACCATCTTGCCCTCAAGCTGAAAGACGCCCGTTCCAGCGGCTTGCTGTTCCGTGTGCGCGGCAATCAACGCCTGCGCGCGTTCGATCTCGGTGGTGCTCGGCGTGAACGTCTGCTGAATTGGCGCGACCTGTTTAGGATGAATCGCCAGCTTGCCCGTGTACCCCATGTAAAGCGCCTGCTCGGTTTCAGCGATTAGCCCGTGTTCGTCGTCGAGATGCACGAAGGGCGTGTCGATGGCTTGCAAACCGAAGGCTTTCGCGTGCAGCACGACAGCGCTGCGAGCGTAGAAGCCTTCCCAACCGTCAGGTGTGCGGACTGCGCCCATGTCGCCGGCGAGGTCTTCCGCGCCAAAGATCAGCGCTTGAAGGCGTGGGCTACTTGCGGCGATCTCCTTCAAGTTGACGACGCCGGGCGCCGTCTCGATGATCGCCAGCAGCGCAATTGTGTTGGCTGTCCAACCGCGTTCCGTTTCGGCAGCAGTCAACCACGCATCAACCGCGCGGATCGCCTCTGCCGACTCTGCTTTGGGGAGGACAATTCCATCGGGATGGACACCGTCCGGCTGTGCATCAAGGGTCATGCTGAGATCGTCTAAGTAAAAGACGCTGTCAACCGGGTTGATCCTTACCAAGCGTTCGGTCGTGCCGAAATCAACCTCGCGCAGCGCGGCGGCGACTGTTTCGCGGGCAGCAGCTTTGCGGTTGAGCGCAACGCCGTCCTCTAAATCCATGATCACTGCATCAACCTCAAGCGCCGCACCCTTCTCGATTTTGCGACGGTCGTCACCGGGCATAAACAACAGCGCACGCCGTATCCGATTCATAACCCCCTCGCTTTCATGATAGCCAGCGCACGCACGGCGCTGAGATTCTTATCCTTGATTTCGAGCATCACGTCAGTATTGCGTCCGTCGAGCCGGTCGAGAAAAGCCGCGAACGCATCGTCGTCAAGGGTGGCGCTGTGCGTGCCGAAGCGTTTGTCCGGCTGTTGACTGCTGTAGTCGATCAAGGGCACGCCGTCAGCAGACTGCCACGTCTGAGCAACTGCCTCAAGCGCTTTGGCGTAGGGAATGCCCTGATCCATCAGCCGAAAGTGGAAGTCGTCGAAGATGATCGGAATGCCGAGCAGGTCGGCAATCGCTAAACAGTCAGCGACGCCGTAGAGCCGCTCGTCGTTTTCGATGGCGAGCCGTCGCTGAACAGCAGGCGGCAGCAAGGCAAACCGTTTGATAAAGCGAGCGGTGCTGGCGGCTTTATCGCCGTAGACGCCGCCGACGTGAAGCTGAATCTTCGCGCTCGTATTCAACGCCAAAGCGTCAAGCAGCGCAGCATGATAGGAGAGTTCCGCCACGCTGTTGCGCCACGTCGTCTCATTAGGTGTGTTGACGAGCGTGTACTGCCCCGGATGCACGGCGATACGGATGTCGTTCGCGCGGATGAACGCGCCGAGTTCCGCGAACTCATCACGGAACGCCACTTGCCAATCGAAATCACACACCGGATGCGACGCAAACGGAATCATGTCCGACGAGATGCGGTAGTAGAGCAGCCCGTGTTCGACATTGAATTCGAGAATCCGGCTCAAACAGGCGATGTTATTCGCTACCGCTTCACACAGGCGATCCGCGCTGTAGGACGCCAGCCGGAAAGTGCTGGAAGGCGTGCAGTCAAGCAGCAGATTGCGGGCAACATAACCGATTTTCATCTTCGCAGCAAAACACCTTCGTTCGGGCGCAGCTCAAGCGCTTCGACCGCACCATCTCGATCCAGATGGGTCGAGAGTACAATTTCGCCGCCGAAGCCCGCATGCTTCGTCTCATCGCTGAAGTTGAGCGCAATCACGTATTGATCGCCGGACGCGAAGCCACGCCCATAGGCGTAGACACCGTCCGGAACGCCAGCTTGCGCGTCAAGCTGGGCGTAATCGCCTAACGCCAGCGCTTCATTGCTGCGGCGCAGATCAATCAGGCGCTTGTAGAGCGTCAGCATCGAGTGGTCATCCTGTTTTTCCGCCGCGACGCTGACGCCTTCGGTTGCGTAATTCGGCGCGACGGGCAGCCACGTTTTAGCAGCGGCGGGCGCGAAGCCAGCATTCGCGGAGTCGTCCCACTGCATCGGCGTGCGTTCGGGATCACGGCTGATGCCGATGTTGATGCCCTGCGGGTCTTGATACTGCTCCGGCGGGATGTCTACGTCGCGCATACCGATTTCGTCGCCGTAGTAGATGAATGGCGTCCCGCGCAGCGTGAGAATCAGCATCGCGGCGATCCGCGCTTGCGCATCGCCAACGCGCGTAGCGATGCGCGTCTGATCATGATTGCTAACGACGTAATTCGGCCAACCATAGGGCGGCATGATCGCTTCGTAAGCATCAACGAAGGCTTTGATCGGAGCGGCGTCCCAGTCGAGCAGAATCAGCGCAAAGTTGAAAGGCAGATGCAGTTCTGTGCCGAACGGCTGCGTGCCTTCGCCGTAGAAGCCCGTGATCAAGCCGGGATCAGTCGAGTAGGCGATCTCGCCAATGACAACACGGTCGTCATATTCGTCAAAGACCTCGCGGAATTCGGTGATCAGTTCGTGAATACCGGGGCGATTTTCGCTAAAGACGCGCAGAAATTTGGAGGTCGGGTTGTCGCGCCCTTCGACGTAATCAGGGTTGAGCGGGTTATCGCGCAGTTGTTCATCCTTGATCATGCGGTCGATCACGTCGATGCGAAAACCGTCAACACCGCGATCCAGCCAGAAGCGAATCGAGTCGTAAATCGCCTTACGGACTTCAGGATTATGCCAATTGAGGTCAGGCTGTTGCTTGAGGAAGCTGTGCAGATAATACTGTCCGCTGGCTTCATTCCAGCACCACGATGACCCGCCGAAGTAGCCAAGCCAGTTATTGGGCGGGTCGCCGTTGGGCTGAGCGTCGCGCCAGATGTACCAGTTGCGCTTGGGGTTATCGCTCGACGAGCAGGACTCCTTGAACCAAGCATGTTCGCTCGACGTGTGATTGGGCACGAGGTCGAGGATAATCTTCATTTCGCGCGCGTGCGCTTCGCTCAGCAGATGATCAAAGTCGTCGAGCGTGCCGAATGTCTCGTGAACGCCGACGTAATCGGCAACATCGTAGCCAAAATCCGCCATCGGTGATGGGTAAATTGGCGAGAGCCACACGCCGTCAATGCCAAGCCAGTCGAGATAGTTGAGGCGGTCGGCAATGCCACGCAGGTCGCCAATGCCGTCGCCGCTGCTATCCATAAAGCTGCGCGGGTAAATCTGGTAGATGATCCCTTTTTTCCACCACGGAGCGGAACTGCTTTGAGTCATACCTATCCTTTAGTCGCGCTTTCTGTGGAAGCAAATCCAGTGATCTGAATCGGGCTGCTAAAAATCTCTGTCACGCTATCTCTGATCGTGAGTGAACCCTAGGCGGGGCGCTAGGTACGCATCACTCACGCTTTTCGGACAGCCTCCACATAATCAGTTGCAGGTCGCCAATCGTCCCGGCAGCAGCAATCGCGGTGATGATGATGACGCCAGTGGCGATCCCCGCCTGATTGGCGGTCGGCGCATTGATCAGCACGACTGCCGCAATCGCCAGAATGCCGAATAGGACGAACGCGGGCAGCCCTGCGACAAAGACGTATTCTCTCGTCGTTAAATCGTCAGGGATAATGACGTGATCGTGTGTCAACTTGACCGCCCGCCGCCCGATCAGCACCAGCGCGAGGGCGTGCAGAAGTTCGTGTGGTGTGCCCATAACCCGCTTGAATGATTCGAGCATCGCCGCTTAGCCTGCTTTCGGGTAGCCGAGCGCGTCAATCGCTTCAGCGGCATCGAAATCTTTGCTCGTCAAATGGCTGTCCGCATCGTGCGTTGTGAAACTGACCTTCACCTGTCGCCAACCGATATAGAGGTCAGGATGATGCCCGCGTGCTTCGCAGACGGTGCCAATCGCGCTGGCGAACGCCAGCCCCGCCATATAGGCATCAAGCTTGTAGGTCTTCGTGATCGTGCCGCCGTCGCGCTGCCAACCGGAAAGCTTGCTTAAGCGTTCCGTGATCTGCTGTTCTTCGAGAGCGGGTGTCATAGATCGTGCTCCTAGACTTACAGTAAACATCAAATACCCCACGCCTAGCGGCGGGGGCCTGTCCCTGACGCAGGCGCCGCAGCTCCTGTCGAGACAAATAGGCTGTCTGATTTCAGCCCAAGCAAGTTTGGCAATGTTGAGAGAGGCATTATGGTCGGCATAGTTGGAATACCCGCATTCGACACACAAGAACTCTGCTTGACTGCGGCGGTTGGCTCGTTCGGTGTGTCCACAGCAATAACAACGCTGACTGGTGTACGCCGGGTTGACCAAGACCAGCGGAATGCCCGCCAGTTTCGCCTTGTAGGTGATGTATTCTCTCAATTGCGCAAACGACCAATTGCTGTGTTTCGCACGCTGCCCTTTGCCTTTAACCCTTGTCCGCGACCGGATGCCCGTCAAATCCTCAAGGGCAATCGCTCGGTTCGTGCGTTCGGCTTCAGAGACAATGTGTTTCGAGATACAGTGGTTCACGTCTTTCTGAAAGCGGGCTTGTCTGCCCGCCAGTTTCTTCAGGTGGTGACGAGACGATTTTGTACCGACGCGCTGCAATTGAGTGCGCAGGCGTTGGTGTTTCAGTCGGTTCTTTTCAATCGTCGCACTGGTATACGTTTCACCGTCACTGGTCGTGGCGATATTGATCACGCCAAGATCAATTCCCAATGCAGCATCAATGTCGCGTTCATCGGGATCGGGAATGTCGCACACCGCCAGCAGATAGAACTTTTCGTGGCGGTAAACCAAATCAGTTTCGCCCTGTCGGGACTGAAGCAATTCATACTGGCGGTCGCCCGTCTTATAGGGAATTTGCAGCCGATTTCCCACCGACCAGATAGAGACTTCACGCTTATCGGTGTACCACGTCAGAATGCGATCATCGTAGGCAATCGCACCCTGTGGGCGAAAAGTGCGCAGAGACTTTTTATCCAGCTTGTAGGCGTCCGCGACTTTGGCGTTGCAACGTACCACCATTTGCGCCGCCAGTCTCGTTTCAGCGCGCGCCGCATGGTAGAGCGCCTTATGCAAATCGTACTGGCGGAAAACGTGGTTTCCCCAGGCATACAGACTGATGCGGTTGCACGAAGCATTCGCTACCTCAAGCGTTTGCAAGAGGTAAGTCGTTTGTTCGGCAGTGGGGTAAAGACGCACTTGCGCGATTAGTTTCATAGCTCAAAGTGTGGCATTGGAGTTCGTATGTTTCAAGTATTGACGCGCGCCGCCGCTGTCCTCCCCATCGCTAAAGCTAGGGGTATCTCGCGGCTTTTCCGATGAATAAACGATTATAGCGTCTCATAGCGCACGGCGCATAGTCTCGCCCGTCAGCGAGGCGGAGGTCAAGCGTTGCAGCCGCGTCTCGTATCCATTTCGCAGATCAATCCCGCTGTGTTTATAATAAGCGTAATGAGAAGATTAACGCTGACACGGCTGATCATGGTAGTGCTGGTAGCGTGCCTCACGGCGTGTAATTTGGACGTGCCGCAGGTAACGCCAACGGTTGCGCCGACCCTCACGCCCAGCGAGCCTCCGCCTAACACGTCAACCGCGGTGCCAACCCGCACACCGTCGCAGACACCGACCCACATCATCACGGCGACGGCGACCGTGACAAGTACAGCAACGTCTACCCTGACGCCGTCGTCTACATGGACTCCCTCGCTGACGTATACCGGAACGCCCAGTCCGACCGTCACCGCCAGCGCGACGTTTACCGCTACTTTTACAGCAACGGCAACGCAGACCAACACACTCGCGCCGACCAACACGCCATCGGCAACGCCTACGTGGACAGCCACGCCAACTGACACTGCCGCACCGAGCGCTACCCCATCACCCACCGATACCAAGACGCCGAGTCCAACCTTCACCGCCAGCGCGACCATCACAGCCACGCCAACAGATACAGTCGCGCCGAGCGCTACCCCATCACCCACCGATACCGAGACGCCGAGTCCAACCTTCACCGTCAGCGCGACCAGCACAGCCACGCCAACCGATACAGCCGCGCCAAGCGCTACCCCATCCCCATCCCCCACGGTTACCGGGACACCGAGTCCAACCTTCACCGCCAGCGCGACCAGCACAGCCACGCTAACTGACACCGCCGTACCAAGCGCTACCCCATCCCCCACAGATACCGAGTC
>JBBSNT010000206.1:0-7567 GCA_038260485.1 Aggregatilineales bacterium
ATAGGTGTCGGGGATAAAGGTGTTGATCGCGCGCACATCCGCTTGCCTGATCTGGCGGACGTTCACGTCGCAGATGTAATCGCGCAGCTTGGCTAATTTACAATAGTTTCACAAAGTTTTAGGCGCTAGGGTAGAAGTCGTGCGTATTTCTAGGGGCGCACGGCTGTGCGTCCTGAAATTGCAATTGTTGTATTGTAGAACCAACTTTTATAGTCAATTTTATCAAAAGGATTTGTCAATGTTTAACGCTCTCAATATGAGTTTAGGCAATCTCTCGCGGCTTTCCAATGCGGTCACCCGCTCGATCAGCCCGGAGAACTTCACCGGCGAAGCGGGCAAAGCGGGCATGGCAATCGAAGGCACGGGCGCAAATGCAGCCCGCGAACTGGGACAAGGCTGGAAAATCTCACCCTCGATCCGCATCGGCGCGCACACGACTGCCACCCTCGCCGAGATCAGCGGATCGGGCGCGATCCAGCACGTCTGGCTGACCGTCGCGCCGGAGTGGTGGCGCAAGCTGGTGATCCGCTTCTATTGGGATGGCGAAGACACACCCTCCATCGAAGTCCCGCTCGGTGACTTCTTCTGCAACGGCTGGGCGGTACGCAGCAGCGTCGCGTCGTTAGCGGTCGCGGTCAATTCGGCGGGCGGCTTCAATTGCTATTGGGAGATGCCCTTTCGCCAAAGCGCACGCATTACGGTCGAGAACCTGACCGGCGACGAAACCAGCGGCTTCTACTACCAAATCACCTATACGCTAACCGACGTGCCGGACGATGCCGCTTATCTGCACGCCCAATGGCGGCGCAGCAATCCGCTGCCCTATATGAGTGATCACACGCTGCTCGACGACGTGCGCGGTCAGGGGCAGTACGTCGGGACGTATCTGGCGTGGGGCGTCAACAACAACGGCTGGTGGGGAGAAGGCGAGATCAAGTTCTTCATGGATGGCGATCAGCAGTTCCCGACCATCGCCGGAACCGGCACAGAGGATTATTTCGGCGGCGCGTGGAATTTCGAGCAGCCCAAAGGGCAGTACGGCAGCTTCTCGTCGCCTTATTCGGGGCTGTCTCAAGTGATTGCACCCGATGGACTTTACCGTAGTCAGCAGCGTTTCGGCATGTATCGCTGGCATATCATGGATCCCATTCGTTTCCGCGACTCGCTGCGCGTGACTATTCAGGCGCTTGGCTGGCGTTCCGAAGGGCGCTACCTGCCGCTGCAAGACGATATTGCCTCGACCGCTTTCTGGTATCAGACCGAACCGCACGCGCCGTTCCCACCGCTGCCTGACCACAATGGGCTGGAAGTTATCTAAGAACCGAATGAAATTTGCCAACTCACTCTTGTCAAACAATTCGAGAAATGCTATATTATGGGCAGTTGCGGGTGTAATTCAGCGGTAGAATGCTTCCTTGCCAAGGAAGATGTCGTGGGTTCGAATCCCATCGCCCGCTCACCAAAACGCCGATCAAATGATCGGCGTTTTTTGTTGCCAGCTAGTCAACTTTATCGGTTTGCGTCTCAATCGATTGAAACAATGGGGGAAGTAGAGGCTGCTAAAGCCTTGAGGTAAGACGCTTGTGCGGCACAAAACTCGTCCGGCGCGGCTTGATCGTCTGCCCCGTTGAGGCTCGCGCCGGATCGTAATCAGGATTATCCCACACGATCACGACACCCCACCCACGCGTTTCAGGATCAGGCAGGTAATCGGGGATCGGCGCGACCGCCCGAAAGCCTTTGCGAAGCTGCTTGCTCAGGTTGCGGTCGAACGACCGTCCCGCCACCACATCCGCGACGTAATCCGCAACGGGAGTCGTATCCGCAACCTTGTAGTAGTCGATAATCGCGCTGCCCGCCACCATCCCGCGCAAATTGAGCGCCTTTGCCACTTCAAAGCGCCGTTCCATCAGCTTGCCGCCGATTCCTATCCCCTGATACGACGGATGCACGCAGCTTTCGACCCCGTACATCCATTCGGCATCAGGATCGTGCCGCGTCAGCCAGCCATCGCTGATCGTCTCGTACCACGACTCGGTGAACGGATGCGCCGGATCGAAGGCGATTCGCATACTCGCCGTCAGCCCAACAACCCGTCCCGCTTCTAGCGCGACAAACTGCCCTTCAGGAAATAGTTCGACGTGGCGGCGAAAATGCGCCGCAATCAGCGTACCGTCAGGTTGTTCGCGCGTGCTGCCGTAGACCGCGTGTGAGAGGGCTTCCATCTGCTCCGTGTAGCACCGTGCGCTTGGCACAATGCTAATCCGACGTTTCGCGGGCGTGTTCTGTGTTGTCATGCCTATCAAGCGCGCTCGCGCTTCTCCGTCGCTAAAACGGGGCGTAGTAGGGGCGGATTTAAATCCGCCCAGTATCTCATTCTACAGGGCTTGTGCGCCCTGACCATTTTCTAGCTCAGGGGTGACGACCCGGCGACGCCGACGCGCGCCCGCTGCTGTGCCTGCTTGGACGGAAACGGGATCGTACGCGGTCGATACTCCGGGTTCATCCAGAGGATCGCCGCCGCCCAGTCATGCGTGCGCGGCTCTTCCGTATAGTTGGGGATCAAGTTCTTGACCTTGAACCCTTTGCGAAGCTGTTTGCTCAGGTTCGGGTCGAAGCGCTCGCCCGCAACCACACCCTGAACGTACTGCTCCACCGGCAAATTGCCATCAGCTTCGGTATAGGCATCGTTGTAGCCGATGATCATGCTGCCCGCGACCAAACCGCGCAGGTTCAAACGGCGTAGCAAATCAAAGCGCGCGTTCATGAGCTTGCTGCCCACGCCACGACTCTGATAATCGGGATGCACGAACGTCTCGACGCCATACATCCAGTCTGCTTTGGGGTCGTGCGTTGTCAGTCAGCCGTAGCCTGTCGTGCGATCCCAGTCTTCGAGGAACGTCACTTCCGGGCTGAAGCGGAAACGCATACTGGACGTCATGCCCACCACTCTGCCGTGAGTCGTGTCCAACGCAATCGTCTGCCCTTCAGGGAAATGGCTCATCCGACTGCGATACTGCGCAGGGCTAAACCATTCTTCTGCCAGCGCTGGCTCGATGTCATAGGCGGCGGCGGCGAGGTCACGAATTTGTTCGGCGTATTCCGCCGTTGCCGGAACGACCGTAGTCGTGTCCGGAGTCTGTCTATTCTTGTATTGATACTTGTGCGCGATCATGCGTGGAGTTTCCTTCCCGTTTTGATTAACTGCGCTTGCGTTCACGTTAATGACTCATCTAGCCAACGATACTAAAATTTCGGCTGCTGCCCGACGTCCACTCGCGTAAGCCCCGTGCACCGTTGATGACCAAGCGTTCGGCGCGGTCGCCTCGCCCGCCCAGTACAGGCGGTCGTTGATTGGCTGAGCCAACGCTTCCCGTAAATGTTCAGCCCCCGGCGGCGCGACGCTGTAGCCGCCAAAAGCGAATGGATCGTCGATCCAATTGATCATACGCGCCGCCAGTGGCAGCGGCAGTTCACGCCCCAATTCACTTTGGAGCGTCTGAAAGCCGTGTTCAAGCGCGGCTTCTTCGCCTTCGGCGTGCAGTTCGCGCGCCCAATCACCGGTAATGAAGGCGGTCATCACGACTTCTTCAGTCTCATGCCCGTAGCTTGGCGACCACCACATCGGCGGATTGACCGCGCTGTAGAGCGCCATCATGCCATCAGGCAGCACCGGCTCGGCAAAGCGATAGATCAACTTCAACGCGGGACCCATCGTCAAGCCGTCAATCGCTTCCTGCTTGGCGGCGGGCAATTCCGGCTCGAAGCGCACGCTTCTATGCTGAAGCACGCCCAAGGGCAGCGTGATCAGGATGCGGTCGGCGCTAAACGTCTCTCCTGCTTTAGTCGTCACGATGACGAGCGCAGCGCTAGCCGCAGCGCTAGCCGCCCACTGGATCGAATCGATGATCGTGTTTAGGCGAATGTCGAGACCGGAGCGCAAGGCGTCGTGCAGGGCGTTGTAACCGTCGAGGATGCGGAAATCGCCGTGTCCAGCGCTCTCGTCGTTCATCTCGGTCAGCGACACTTTCGCGCTCACGCGGCTAATGTCATCACCGACGGCGTTGCCCCACGAGCGGCGCGTGTAGTAAATCTGGTCGTTGCTGAAGCCGCAGCGCTTGAGGTAACTTTCCAGTGATTCGTCGTCCAGCGCGACCGGGACAGGCGGCAAGTCCCACGACCGCGTCATATCGAAGTCGGGGTACAGTTGGCGAGCTTCCGCCATCGTCCGCCGCGATCCATCAGCGAGATGGACGAGCGAATCATCAGTTTTGCGCCAGTGAAGGGTGCTCAGCCCGAGTTGACGGACGAGCAGTCAGGTCGGAGCTTCATCCCCGTGAATGAGTTCTGCACCGAGTTCGACTGGAATGGAGGAGAAAGTGCGGTCTGTGTGAACGCGCCCCCCGACGCGATCACGCGCTTCCAACACGAGTACCGCTTCGCCCGCTTTCACGAGGTCTTGTGCGGCGGTTAACCCGGCTGTGCCAGCGCCAATGATGAGGGTTGTCATAGTACACCTGCTTTTGCGAAAGGGTTTTTTCGCTTCTGCGTTTACTCAGGATAGTCGAGGTCAAATGAAAAGTCAACGGGGCGCAAGCCGGTTTTAGACGAATCTAATACAAATGCATAAAACGCGAATGCAAAACGGATTGGCGTCAATTGAACGACTCGAAATCTCCGCTATAATTCCCCGCCATGATGAACTCAATGCGTCAATCGAAATTCTCCCAGCGGCGCGATCTGCTGATCATCGTTGCCGTCGTCGTGATCATCTTTGGCGCGTTCTTCGCGCTCGATCTGGCGAATCACGGGCTGGCGTGGCGTGTCATGTGGTCGCTGACCGGCGAAGAAGCGCCGCTCGCGCAGATGCGCGGCATGGTCGAGTGGGTCGGCAACCTCACCCGCGCGCAACCCGTCACGGATCCCTACGTCCCGATCCAGCACACGGATGTCAACCCTTACGGAATCAACACCTTCTTGGAGCAGGAAGTTGAACCCGCCAAGCGCGAGCAGCAGGTGCAAATGATCGCAGAAGCGGGCTTTCACTGGCTGCGGCAGCAGTTCCCGTGGCAGGATATCGAGATCGAGGCGCGCGGCGACTTCACCGACCGCCGCCATCCCAATACGACTGGCATCATCAGCGCATGGGACAAGTACGACAGCATTGTCGATCTCGCGCAGCAATACGGTCTGGAGATTCAAGCGCGCATCGATACGCCGCCCGCGTGGACGCACGCCGATCCCGAAATCGGCACGCTCGCTCCGCCCGACAATCTGGACGATTACGTCGCCTTCCTGACGACCTTCGCCCAACGCTACAAGGGACGCATCCACACCTACCAGATTTGGAACGAACCGAACATCTATCCCGAATGGGGCAACCGTCCAGTTGATCCTGAAGGCTACACGACCATGCTCTGCGCCGCCTACAACGCCCTCAAAGCGGTCGATCCACCGAACGTGGTCATCAGCGCGGCGCTCTCACCCACCGTCGCGCTAGAGCCGAACAACCTCAACGAGTACGTCTTCTTGCAGCGCATGTATCAGGCGGGCGCACAACGCTGCTTCGACGTGATGGCAACGCAGGGTTACGGCTTCTTCAGCGGACCAACCGATCAGCGGATGCGCCCGACAACGCTCACGTTCGCCCGCAACCTCTACCTGCGTGATTTGATGGTCGCCAACGGCGACGCCGCCAAGCCGATCTGGATCAGCGAGGCGGCATGGAATCCAGTTGATGACCCTACCGTGCCGCAGGACATCCCCAATTTGGAAGCCTTCGGCACCGTGACGCAGGATCAAGCCGCGCGTTACATGCCGCTCGCCTACGACCGCGCCCAGCAGGAATGGTCATGGATCGGCGTCATCGACTACTGGTTCTTCAAGCGCGCCGACGATCACGAGCGCGACCAGCCCTTTTACTACTTTCGTATGGTCGAACCGGATTTCACGCCGCTGCCCGTCTACGACGCCATGAAGAGCTACATCGCCGAGACGACGCCAACGCTCTATCGCGGCGTGCATCAAGCCCCCGCGTGGGCGATCCACGCCCATGCTGCCGACTCGGTCGTCGCTGCCGAGGGCGCGCAGTTCGCGGACGCGCTGCAAACGCAATCCGTCACTTTCACAACCAGCGGCACAGACGTGATCATGCGCTGGCAAGGGGACAGCGCGCCGACCATCCAGATTGACGACCAGCCCGCTGAAGCAATCAGCAGCACGAGCAGCGACGGCTGGACGGAATCGCTGATTCAGCAATCGTTTGCAGCCGAAACCCACACCGTACAAATCAGCGCAGACGCGCCCTTCCTGCTCGACGGTGTGACCGTCTACGACCGCAGCGCCGCCCACCTCACGCCCGCGCTGATGGTGCTTGGCGCGCTCGGTATTCTCGCCCTGCTCGGCATCGTCGTTGAATTGTGGAAACGCTTCTTCTAACGCTGATGATCAACTGCCTTTTTCACCCCACCCCCGACCCCGCGCAACTTGCGGTTGCGTTCCCGACTTCAGGGAGGGGCGCATACTCCGCCCGTCTCTCTCCTTGCTTTTCCTTTGCGGCTTTGCACCTTTGCGGCTTTGCGTTAAATCTTTTCTTTTCTCCTTTCCTTTCTTGGCGGTTGATCGTATGACCTCCCGCCGCCTGTTCCCGCTGGTCGCCATTACCCTGCTGATCCTGTTGGCAGCGGCGCTGCGGCTGCACCTACTCGGCGCGCAGTCGCTCTGGAACGACGAAGGCAATAGCTACGTGCAGGCGATCCGCCCCTTCACCGAGATCGCCGCCAATGCGGCGCGCGACATTCACCCGCCCGGTTATTACTGGCTGTTGGCGGGCTGGCGTTTGCTAACCGGAACAAGCGAGTTCGCCTTACGCGCGCTCTCGGTTTTCGCCAGCCTCTTGAGCATCGCCTTCGCTTACGCGCTTGGGCGACGGCTCTATGGGACGGTCGCCGCCTTCAGCGCCGCACTGCTGATTAGCCTGAACACCTTCAACATCTACTACGCGCAGGAAGCGCGCATGTACGCGCTGTTGGCACTCTGGTCGGCGGCGAGCTTTTGGGCGTTAGCGGGCTTATTTCAAAAACGAACATGGATGTGGGCGCTGACGCTCGCCCTGTGCAATGCGGCTGGCTTGTGGACTCAGTACGCCTATCCTTTCGTCATGCTGGCACAAGGTGTCGTCGCCCTCATCTGGATGATAACGGCACTTCGTAGTAACGGGTTTGAAACCCGCCCCTACCTACAAACATTCGCCTTATACGTCCTCGCCAATGCCCTCGCCATTCTGTTGTTCGCCGCGTGGCTGCCGACCGCCATCCATCAGGTGACGAATTGGCCCAATACTGGCGACGCAACACCCTTCGCGGAAGCGCTCAATACCGTCTTTCAGTGGCTCGCCTTCGGCAGCACATCCCCCGGCGCGGCGCTGGCGATCCCGCTCTTGCTGATGTTGTTCGGCTTGCTGATATTCACGCGCAAGACGCTCTGGACGCTGCTGATCCCGCCGCTGTGGGTCGTCGTTCCGCTCGGTTTGTTCTCTGCGCTCGGCATGTTCCGCTCTGACAACATC
>JBBSNT010000207.1:0-7475 GCA_038260485.1 Aggregatilineales bacterium
CGTATTACGCCGACGTGGTCGTATTTGATCCGGCGACCATCACCGACCACGCCACCTTTGCCGATCCGCACCAGTACGCGACCGGAATGCAGCACGTTTTCGTCAACGGCGTGCAGGTGCTCAAAGACGGCAAGCATACGGGTGCGACGCCGGGTTGCATCGTGCGTGGACCGGGTTGGGTCGGTCACAGCGAGGGCAAAGTGGGATGATCGACTACCGCATCCTACACGATCCAGCGGAACTTGAGCGAGTCGTTGACCTTGAGATCGTCGTCTGGGGCTTGAACCCGCGCCACGCCGTACCGTCGGCGCTGCTGCACGTGATGGCGCTCAACGGCGGCTTGGTGCTCGGCGCTTATGACGGCGAGCGGATGGTCGGCACCCTCGTTTCGCTGGCGGTCAAACGCGAGTCAGAAGTGCTGCTATGGTCACATATGACGGGCACACATCCCGATTACCAGCGACAGGGAATCGGCTTGGAACTGAAGCGAGTCCAGCGCCGATGGGCGCTCGAAAACGGCTTCAAGGCGATTGGCTGGACGTTCGACCCGCTTCAGCGCGGCAACGCATGGTTCAACCTGCACCTGTTAGGGGTCGATGGCGCGCTGACCTGCACGCAGTATCACGTCAACTTCTATGGCGACATGGACGACGACATCAATCGCGGGATGCCGTCGGATCGGATTGAAGTGCGCTGGCTGATCGACGCACCGAGCCAGCAGCGCCCGATTAACGCACCTGCCCCGCTGCTGGTCTGCCCCGACGCGAATGGTCTGCCTGCTACGCAAGTCTCGCAGTGGGATCAAGCCGCTTACGCCGTGCCCGTGCCGACCGACCTGCCCACCCTGCGCCGCAGCAATCCCGACGCGGTGTTGGCATGGCGGATCGCCGTGCGCGATGCGCTGGTGGCAGCCTTTGAACAGGGCTATGCCGCCGTCGATTTCGTCAAGCAGGACGACCAGTACGTTTATCTGCTGAGCAAAAAGGAGGCATGAATCCCGTGACTATTGACCTCAACGCGCCTGAAATTCGCGCCGCTGTTGCGCTCACCGACGCCCTGATCGAGGGCGAGCAGCATGACCGCCACGTCCCCGGCATTTCCGCCGGAATTGTCTACGATCAAGACCTGCTCTGGCAGCGCGGCTACGGCTACGCCAACCTCGAAAAGCAAATCCCCGCCGACGTGCAGACCGTCTACCGGATCGCCTCGATCACCAAGCTGTTCACGGCAACGATGCTGATGAAGCTGCGCGACGCGGGCAAGCTGAGCCTCGATGACTCGATTGAGAAATACCTGCCGGGCTTCAAGATCAAATCCTCTTTCGTCGATGCACGCCCGCCGACCTTCCGACAGGTTGCTTCGCACGCCGCCGGACTGCCGCGCGAAGGCAATCATGAAGGCTGGCGCGACATGAACATGCCGACAGCGGAAACGCTGCTGCAATCGCTGGGCGGGCTGGAAGCAGTCTTCCCGACGATGGTCGAACCTAAGTATTCGAACCTCGCTGTAGCGATGATGGGCTACGCGCTGAGCAAAATCGCCGGACAAGATTACGGCAGCTACGTCGAGGCGAACGTGCTGCAACCATTGGGCATGGACGCCAGCGGCTTCGACCGTTCACGCTACGGCGAGCGCCATTACGCGATTGGCTATGACGAAACTGCTGACGGCATGAGTCCATCGCCGCATTGGGACGAACAGGGATTTCGTCCTGGTGGCGGCATGTACTCAACCGTCGAGGACATCACCAAATTCATCGCCTTGCAGTTCCGAGATCAAGCCGCCAGCAAGCAGGTGCTCGGCAGCAGCACGATCCGCGAGATGCAGATGCCCGTCAGCGTGACGCCTGATTTCGAAACAGGCTTCGGCATCGGCTGGGGAATGCGGCGGTTGGCAGGCTGCAAAGTGATCGGTCACAGCGGCGGCTTACCGGGCTATACGACCAACATTTCGCTCGTACCGTCGCTCAAGCTGGCGGTGATCGTCTTCACTAACACTGGCACAAATCCGGTTGAGATTTCGCACAAGGTGCTCGACCTGCTGATTCCCGTGTTCCAACGGCAGATCAAGCGACAGGAAACACCCGCCAGCGCCGAGGAAATCACCAGTTGGAAACCGTATCTGGGGCGTTATGGACAGCGTGCGGTCGGTGACGTAATGGACATCGAAGTGATCGACGGCAAGCTGATGGCAACATCCCCCGGTGCTGACCCGAAAACCTTCGTGCGCTTGCAGCGGCACGACGACCACCGCTTCCGCATGATCGGCGGTGGGGGCAGCGGCGATCTCGTGACTTTTGAGTTTGATGCGGAAGGCAACGTCATCGGCTTGATGCTTGGCGCGTATCCTATGGCGCGCCGCCCGAACTCATGATTATGGAGGTTTTCTCGTGACTGTTGACCTGCAAGCACCGGAAATTCGCGCCGCGATTGCGTTGGTTGAAGCAACGCTGGCGTATGAACAACGTGACCGCAAAATACCGGGGCTGTCCACCGGCATCGTCTACGATCAGGCATTGATCTGGCAGCACGGTTATGGCTACGGCAACGTCGAACAACAAATCCCCGCTGACGAGAACACAGTTTATCGTGTCGCGTCGCTGACCAAGCTGTTCACGTCCACGATGTTGATGCTGCTGCGCGATGCGGGCAAGGTCAACCTCGACGACCCGATTGAGAACTATCTGCCAGAGTTCAAGATTAAGTCGAGATTCGCGGACGCTCGCCCGCCGACCTTCCGGCAGATGGCAGCCCACGCGACCGGCTTACCGCGTGAAGGCGTCCACGAAAACTGGAAGGGCGACGGGATGCCCTCGATTGGGGATTTGCTGGCGGCGCTCGACGTTTCAGAGATGCTGATGCCGATGATGGTCGAGCCGAAATATTCGAACCTCGGCATTTCGATCATGGGCTATGCGCTCGGCAAGATCGCCGGAAAACCCTACGACGTTTTCGTTCAGGAAACGATTTTGAAACCGTTGGGCATGAACGATAGCGGTTTCGACCGTGATCGCTACGGCGACGATCACTACGGGGTCGGCTATCGCCGGGGTCCGAACAGCACGATGATCCCCGTGCCGGATTTCGCGGAAGATGGCTGGCGACCCGCAGGCGGCTTGTATTCGACGGTCGCGGACATCAGCCGCTTCATGGCGCTGCAATTCACCGACGCGCCCGCCGATGCATCAGCCGGTGGCAAGCAGATTTTGGGCAGCAGCACGCTGCGCGAGATGCGGATGCCCGTCTCGATTGCGCCTGATTTCAGCAGCGGCTACGGCATTGGTTGGGGCATCCGGCGCGTCGCTGGTGAGAAAGTGATCGGACATGGCGGCAGTTTGCCCGGTTTCACAACCAACATCACGCTCGCACCCGCGCTCAAGCTAGGCATGATCACTTTCACCAACCGCCAGACCGAGCCGAGCGCGATCAGCCAGCGCATGATGGAAATCCTGATCCCGGCGTTCAAGCTGGCGTCGTCCGAACCGCCGCCAACTGCCGAGGTGATCGCCAGTTGGAAGCCATATTTGGGGCGCTACCGCTGGGAAATGCTCGACTCGGACATCGAGATACGGGTCGTCAAGGAACGGCTGATGGCGGTGACCGTCGGCGAAGACCCTTCGGGCAACGTCACACTGACGCCCGCTGACGACGCGGGCGCGCACAGCTTCAATATGAGCGGCGGCGGTTCCGGCAACGAGCTGTGCGTCTTCGTGATGGGTGACGATGGCAAAGCAGCCGAAATATGGATGGGAAGCTATCCCTATCACCGTATTGGAGATGAGGAGTGATCCAACTTTGAGAATCTTTGGCGCCTCACTGGCGACTGAAACCAACACCTTTTCGCCGATGCCGACCGGACTCAAGAGTTTTTATGTGGCGCGCAAGGGCGATTACAGCACCTACCCGCCCTTCAAGGACTCGGTGGTCGCGCTGTGGCACAAGATGACGACCGAGCGCGGCGACGAATACTTCGAAAGCCTAATCGCCGCCGCTGAACCTGCCGGACGGACGCTCAAGAAGGTCTATGAGGGCTTCCGCGACGAGATTATTGCGGACTTGAAAGCGGCGCTGCCAGTCGATGCGGTGCTGCTCGACCTACACGGTGCGATGGTCGCGGAAGGCTACGACGACTGCGAAGGTGACTTGATCGCCCATGTGCGTGAGGTCGTTGGCGCGGACGTGGCGATTGGCGTCGAACTCGACCTTCACTGCCATATCTCGGCGTTGATGGTCGATCAGGCGACCGCGATTATCACCTACAAGGAATACCCGCATACCGACATGGCGGACCGCGCGGTTGAACTGTTCAATCTGATCACCGATACGGTCGAGGGCAAGGTCAAGCCGACGATGGCGTTGTTCGCCTGCGCCATGAACAGCCTCTACTACCCGACGCAAGAACCCGTCAAGAGCTACGTGGCAAAACTCAAGGCGCTCGAAGGCAAGGACGGCGTGCTGTCGGTGTCGCTTGGACATGGCTTCCCTTGGGGTGACGTCGCGGATTTGGGAGCGAAAACGCTGGTGATCACGAATGACGATCCGCAGGGCGCGGAAGAACTGGCAGAGAGCTTAGGGCGCGAATTCTACGGGATGCGCGCGCAAGCCGTCCCCTTCTTCTACGACATTGACGGCGCGCTCGATCACGCACTCGCTGCCTCCGGTGCGCCGATTGTGATCGCGGATGTGTCGGACAACGCGGGCGGCGGCGCACCAAGCGACTCGACTTTCGTGCTGCGACGAATGCTCGAACGCGGCATCACCAATGCTGCGGTCGGCTGTATCTGGGATCCGATTGCTGCCAGTGTCGCCATTGAAGCGGGCGAAGGCGCAGTGATCGACTTGCGCGTTGGCGGTAAGATGGGCGTTATGTCCGGCGATCCGCTCGACCTGCACGTCACCGTTGGCAAAGTCGCGCTCGACGCGCTGCAATATTTTGGCCCCGATGAGGCGCGGCAGGACGTCCCCATCGGCGACAGCGTGGCGATCACCGTCAACGGGATCGACATTGTGCTGATTTCGACGCGCACGCAAACGTTCAGCCCACACGTGTTCACGAACGTGGGTATCGACCCGACCACCAAGAAAATTCTGATCGTCAAATCGACGCAGCATTTTCACGCTCGCTTCTCGCCAATTGCCAGCGAAGTGATCTACGTCGCCGCGCCGGGAGCAGTCGCGCCGGATTTCAAGTCCATTCCCTATCAGGTTGCGACTCACGCGCTTTATCCAGCGGTCGAAGACTCGTTGACGGCGGGCTGAGCGCGCCGATTTACGGATATACCATAATCTGTGCAGTGATTTGTGTTCATTTGCACATATTGTTGCAAACGAAGCAATATTATACAAGCTAGGTAACAGCGCTGCGCCGAATAAACGCCGTAGCAGCGCGCCGTAAGGTCTGAACAGACAAAGTAGAGGAAGCCCGTGTCACTCGAAAGCAAACTTCAAGCCATCGCTGACGAAGCAAAGATTGAAGCCGGAATCGCCGTCACGCAGGTCGAGACCGGCGAACAGGTCGAGATCAACGGCAACCGCTTGTACCCAATGGCAAGCGTGTTCAAAATTCCAGTGATCGCTGCTGCGGGTCAGCAGCTTGCAGCGGGGAAATTCACGCTCGACGAGCGCATCCCGCTTACAGACGAAGACAAAAGCCCCGGCAGCGGCATCCTGCCCTTTTTCGAGGCGGGAGTACAACCGACCCGCCGCGACCTGCTAACGTTGATGATCATCATCAGCGACAACACGGCGACCGACATCAATGTCGGCTTGCTCGGCGGCACGCAGGTGATCGAGGACGCGATGCACGCGCTCGGTCTGACCGACATCTCGTTCAAGATGAACTGCAAAGACCTGCTGAAGTACCTGTTTCCGCCGGAAATCCGCGACTTACCGATTGAAGAAATCGAGACGTGGGAAGCGGAACACCAACTTGAACGCGACAGTGTCGTCTTTCAGCGCGACGCCAGCAATAACGTCAGCACACCCGCAGCGATGACGCAATTGGTCACAATGCTGTTCAAGGGCGAAATCGTCGAAGGCGATGCCAAAGACGAGGTTATGAACATCCTGTACAAGCAGCAGTTGAACCAACGACTGCCGCGCTTTCTGCCGCCGAACGTCCCCTTCGCCCACAAAACCGGGACGATTGCGGGTTTCGTCAACGACAGCGGGATTATAACGATTGCCGACGACAACCATGTCGCCGTGACCGCTTTTACGATTTGGGACGATCTCGCCGTGTGGCACAAACCGGTCGAGCGCTGGCAGCGCGTGTTCGAAGTAGAATCGGCAATTGGCAAAATCGGACGAGCGGTATACGACCACTACAGCGGTAATTCCGCCTAGCCTTGACGATGCAAGTCGTCAGCAGCGAAAGCGATATTCAGCACCACCGTGAGCGCTCTCGAATGTAGAACTCACGAAAAGCAGTTTATCTAAAAGGGGGAACATGACAACGATTTTTTACCCGACACTCAAGCCCGAACGTCCCTGTAGACTCACGAAAGGCTAAAATCAATGTTCTCACGCAAAAATTTTGCTCGTTTCACGATGGGGCTTCTGTTGACCCTCGTCCTATCCACCGTGCTGGGCGCAAGCGCCCAAGACGACCCTAGCAAAGGCGGACGTCTGGTCGTCGCTGATGCCAACTCGAACACGTCGCTCGACCCGTTTGTGACCTCGTGGCACAGTTGGCCCCACTATGCGATCTACGCCACCCTGTTCACCCGCGACGCCGACCTGAATTACGTCGGTTTTCTGGCGGACACATGGGAAATTGGCGACGAAGGCAAGGCGCTGACGATCAACTTGATCCCAGACGCGACTTTCACCGACGGTACGCCAGTGGACGCCGCCGCAGTCAAGTGGAACCTCGATAAGTATTCGAACCCGGACACAGGCGCGTCACAGGGCGCTGACCTCGTTGGACTGCTGGAAAGCACGACCGTCGAGAGCGATTACACCCTGACGCTGCACCTGAACTCGGCATACGCACCGCTGTTCTACACCCTGTCGAGCTTGGAAATCGTGTCGCCGACGGCTTACGAAGCGGAAGGCGTCGAGGAATTTGGCACGAATCCGGTCGGCTCCGGCCCTTTCATGCTCGAAGAACTGAATACAAACAACTACATCTTGCTAGAGCGTAACCCCGATTTCCACTGGGCACCGCCGGAACTGTACGAAGATCCGGGTCCGGTTGCGCTGGACGAGCTGCAAATCCTGTTCCTCGGCGAAGACCAGACAATCCTCGCAGCGCTGGAAACGGGTGAAGTCACCGTCGCGGGTATTCCGACCCAGAACCTCGCCGACGTTCAGGCGAACCCTGACATCACGGTTGATGAAGGACTGGCAGCCGAAATTCGTTACGTTGGCTTCAACACCTCGAAGGCACCGTGGGACAACCTAGAGCTTCGCCAAGCCTTCGCCTATGCAACTGACCGCGAAGAAGTGAATATCCTCGGCTTCGATGGGCTGGCA
>JBBSNT010000208.1:0-7468 GCA_038260485.1 Aggregatilineales bacterium
ACAATCGACCGATGATTTCACCCGCGTCGCAGAAGTGATTGATGCGCAGTGGCGCGCGATTGGCATCCCCGTGCAGATCGACCAGATGGAACGTCAAGCGCTGATCGATCTGACGACCACCGCTACACACGATCTGTTCCTGCTCAACTACGGCTACCAAGACCCCAGCATCCTGACCTATTTCTTCGATCCGGATCGCAAGGGTGGCAGCAACCGGGCGTGGTTCTCGACCGACGACCTGACCGCACTGCTGGTCAAAGCCGACACCGACTTGAACCAAGATACCCGCTACCAAACGATCACAGAACTGAGCCAGTACGTCATCGACAACTCGCCCTGGATTTTCCTCGTTGATCCGCCGGCGTTGACGGGCGTTCGCGCTGAATTGAAGAACTGGAAGATCAACCCTGACCTCAGCTTCCTGTTCTGGAATGCTTACTTCGAGCAATAAAGGTCGAAGTGTTTCACGAGGGTGGGAGCGGCTTGCTGCTCTCACCCTTTTTGCTGGCGAGTCGCGCGCCGTAAGCTGTGATGGCGTCGGCATCAAGGAACGAACGCTATGAGTCAGTACATTCTCCGGCGCATTGCCATTTCTATTCTGCTCATTTTTACGATCACGGCGGTCGTCTTCGTGATGCTGCGCGTGGCACTGCCGGGTGATCCGGCGGTGGTAATGGCGGGAGATCGCGCGTCACCGGAATTGATCGAGCAAATCCGCAAAAATCTCGGCTTTGATCGCCCGATTCCTGAGCAATTCCTGCTGTTTATGACGCAGGCTATTCAAGGCAATCTCGGACGGTCGGTGAAATTTGGCGAGCCGGTCTTCGGCGTGATCGTCAAAGCCTTTCCCTTTACGGCGCTGTTAACCTTCTTGAGCGTGTCCATCGGCACACTGATCGGGCTAGGCGTCGGCATTCTGACCGCCGTCAAGCGCGGGACGTGGATCGACCACGTCAGCATCGTGCTGGTGGTCTTCTTCTACGCGATCCCAACCTTCTGGCTGGGCTTAATGCTGATCCTGATTTTCGCGGTCGGGCTGCGCATCCTACCCGTGCAGGGCGCAAATACGTGGCAGCATTTCATCCTCCCGGTGACGACGCTGTCGATTGGGCAAGCCGCATTGATCGCGCGGCTGACGCGCGCCAACATGATCGAAACCCTGTCGGCGCTCTACATGCAGACTGCGCGCGCGAAGGGACTCTCAGAAAAGCGTGTCGTCTTTCTCCACGCCTTGAAAAATACGCTGATCCCGGTCGTGACGGTAGTTGGGCTTTCCGTCGGTGGGCTGCTCGGCGGCGCGGTGATCACCGAAAGCATTTTCGGCTTACCCGGTGTTGGACGATTGGCAATTCAGGCGATCCTCGACCGCGACTACCCGATGATTCAGGGAACGGTTCTGCTGGTCGCCGTCGCATTCGTATTTGTGAATTTAGTCGTGGACGTGCTTTACGTCTACGTCGATCCGCGCATTCGCTATGACTAGAGCAAGTAACGATATGGCAGATAAAGCCGAATCAATACCCGTGTCGCCCATCGTTTCCCTAGAGACTAGCGTCTCTAGCACACCGGACAGCCTGTATGCCAAGTCCTTCCGGCATTTTCGGCACAACACGTTCGCAATCGTCGGGGTCGTGGTCATTCTGCTGATCATCCTGCTCTCGGCGGGCGCGTCCTCCCTAACCAGCAGCGATCCAGTCGGGCGAGACGCCAAAAACCGCCTGATGCCTCCCTCGCTTGAAAACCCGATGGGCACGGACGAATTGGGACGAGACGTGATGACACGCGTCCTCTACGGCGGGCGCATCTCGCTGCAAGTCGGCTTCTTGTCGATTCTGATTTCGACAATCATCGGCGTCCCGTTGGGACTAGTCGCCGGTTACATCGGCGGCAAAGTCGATGACCTGATTATGCGGATCATGGACTTGATCCTCGCCTTTCCCGGCTTGATCCTGATCATTTGGCTGGTTGGGCTGCTCGGATCAAACATCAGCAACGTGATCTTTGCAATCGCGCTGTTCACGCTGCCAACTTACGCGCGGCTGACACGCGGTATCACCCTCTCGATTCAGCAGACCGATTACGTGCTGGCTGCCCGAAGCATGGGGGCAAGCTCATTTCGGATCATGTTCTACCATATCCTGCCCAACATCCTCGGTTCGCTGATCGTGATTTCGACGCTCAGCGTTTCCGGCGCGATTATCACCGGCGCAAGTTTGAGCTTTCTAGGCTTGGGCGTGCGCCCGCCGACGCCCGAATGGGGCGCGATGCTTTCGGATGGGCGAAGTTTTCTACGTAATGCGTGGTGGATTTCGTTTTTCCCCGGCATGGTGATCACAATTGTAGTGCTGGCGCTCAACATCGTCGGCGACGCGATCCGCGACGCGATTGACCCGAACATCGCATCGAAGTAGCTCGCGACTCCACGCACTCGCTTTGCAACCTATGGCAGGCATAACGCATCGTCGTCATCTGCGTTATGCTCTGTGTGCTCGACAATGAAACTTATCGCGCGTCTTTAGCGAAGGGACAGTCGGTTTCATGCTCCAAGCGCAAACACATCCTCTACTGACTTACCAGAGCAACGTTAATCGTGAACGCCTTGAGGCGGCTTATCCGCGCATCGAAGCACTGTTTCGTCAGTTTCTCGAAAAGAGCCGCGTTCCCGGTTTGGCGTATGGCATCGTCATCGACAACGATCTCGTCCAAACCGGCAGCATGGGCGTGCAAAATGTCGAAAGCGGCGCGCCGGTCACGCCTGACAGTGTCTTCCGCATCGCCTCGATGACGAAAAGCTTCACGGCGATGTCGCTGATCAAGCTGCGCGACGAAGGCAAGCTGCGCTTCGATGATCCCGCTGCGACCTACGTGCCCGAACTCGCAAGCATCCCCTACCCGACCCGCGACAGCGCACCGATCACTGTGCGCCAACTGCTGACGATGGGCGCTGGGTTGCCGCAGGATGATCCTTGGGGGGATCGTCAGCTTGCCGCTTCCGAGGATCAGTTGAGCACGTGGCTGGCACAGGGCATTTCATTCTCAACAGCGCCGGGAACACAGTACGAATACTCCAATTTGGGCTATGCCATTTTGGGGCGGATCGTCACGAACGTCGCCGGAATGCGCTATCAAGACTATGCGAAAGCGCAGATTCTCGATCCATTGGGCATGATATCCAGCACCTACGACATCGAGGTGGTTGATCCAGCGCGGTTGGCAATGGGGTATCGCTGGCAAGACGAGCGGTGGGTTGCGGAGGAGCCGCTGGCAGATGGCGCGTTCGCGTCGATGGGCGGATTGTTCACGACCATCAACGACTTCGCGCACTACATGAGCTATCTGCTCTCGGCATTCCCGCCGCGCGACGATGCCGAAAGCGGTCCTGTGCGCCGCAGTTCGCTGCGCGAGATGCAGCAGGCAGCACGGATACGACTGGTCGGATCATCGCGGGCGACGCCGGATGCGCCCGCCTTTGTCCAAGCAGAGGGCTACGGTTATGGACTATCAGCGGGGATCGATTCGCTCAACGGTTATTCGGTCGCGCACGGGGGCGGACTGCCCGGTTATGGGTCGTTTTACCGCTTGCTGCCAGACGTAGGCATCGGGGTCGCTGCCTTCAGCAACCTGACCTACAGCGGCATCGGCGGGCAGATGAACGAAATTCTCGCGGCGCTGCACGAAACAGGTGGCGTGAAGCCGCGCAGCATCTCGACGACACCCGCACTGGCGGCAGCGCAGAGGGCGATTAGCGACCTCTATGAGCAGTGGAGCAATGACAATATTACCACGCTGGCGACCGAGTCATTTTTCCTCGATATGGCGCTGGAAAGGCGGCGCGCTCAAGTCGAAACGCTGCGAGCGGAATTCGGAAAATGCACATGGGTCACGCCAATTGAGCCTGAAAACGCGCTGCGTGGGCGCTGGATCATGGACTGCGAGTCCGGGCGACTCGAAGTCTACACAACACTCGCGCCGACCGTGCCGCCGCGCGTGCAAACTCTGGACTTCACCACCGCCAAGCCGCTCAGCGCCGACCTGAAAAAGACGTTCAAGCAAGTCGTGAAGCTGATCCGGCAGTGGGATGCAGACGACGCGTCCGGCTTATTCGCCCACAGCTTAAAATCTGCCGCCATCGAACGCCAGTTGGATGCGGTTCACGTTCAGTATGGCGCGCTCAAGTTCGGCGACGTGCTGGAAGGCGACGGCGAGACACAAGCGCGCGTTCGCCTGAACGGTGACCGGGGTAACGTCGATCTGACAATCGTGGTCAGCCCGAAGTCGGGCAAAATCCACAAATTCACGTTCTCACGCCCGCACGAGACGGTTTTCGTGCCGTAATCAGCGTCAGTTGTCGTAAGTTTGAATGCGTTTCGCCGGATCAAGCTGCGACAACCGTTCCATGCGCGCACGAACCTGTGCGAAGACTTCCGCCTTGTCGATGGTCAGGAGTTGACGGTCACGCATGACGACCTGACCGTCAATGATCACGGTGCGCACATCCGGCGCTTGCAGGTTGTAAACGAGGCTCGCCGGAACGTTGTAGAGCGGTTGATGATGCGTCCCGTTGAGGGCGATCAGGATCAAATCCGCCAGATAGCCCGCTTCGACCGCGCCGAGTTCGTCGGGCTGTCCGTAAACACGCGCGCTGCCGTGCGTGGCAATTGCCAGCGCTTCGGGGATCGGCATCGTTTCAGCGATTCCCGTACGATTCTTTTGCGTGAGCGCCATCAAGCGCAGCACTTCCCACAAATTGAGCGTGCTGTTGCTGACTACGCCGTCGGATGCCAAGCCAACCGCTAGTCCTGCCGCCCGAAACTCAACCACCGGAGCAACATCCATCGCCAGCTTGAGATAGGTCTTGACCGCGTGGGCGATGCCGACCGGATACTGCTCCATCAGGCGAATGTCCGCCGGAGTCGCGCCGCAGACGTGCGCTAAGATCGTCGGCAGGTCAAGAATGCCAGTTTGCTCCAACACCTGAATCGGCGTGATGCCGCGTTTGCGATAGCTGGCGACCGTCTGCTGTGTCGATTCAGAGACGTGAATATGCACACCAACGCCAAGCTTCTGCGCCGCCCGTGCCGACGCGCGCAAGAAGTCGTCGTCACAGGTGTAGGGCGCATGGGGCGCGATGATGGTGCGGATGCGCCCGTGTGCCGCGCCTTGATACTCCCTGACGAACCGTGCCGTTTGATCGACCATCGCCAAGCCCTGACTGCCGAACATGGCGTAACCGAGCAGCGCCCGCGCGCCGATTTTCTCGACGGCTCGGACGGCATGGGTCATGTGAAAGTAGTGATCCGCGACCGCCGTCACGCCCGATTCAATGCTCTCGATTAAGCCGAGTAGCATGCCCCAATAGACATCTTCCGGTTGCAAATTGCTCTCAAGCGCCCACATGTAATCGTTGAACCAGCGGTCAATCGAGACGTCTTCCGCCAGCCCGCGCCAGAGCACCATCGGCACGTGCGCGTGACAGTTGATCAGCCCCGGCATCAACAGCATCCCGTCGGCGTCGATCACGGTGTCGAAGTGCGAACCATCGACTGCACCCGCCGGCTGCACCGCCTCGATCCGGTTGTCCTTCACCAGCACGTCCTGAGCAGGAACGACTGAGGCGCGATCCCCTTTCGGTGTGACCTGAAGAACGTCGGCATGGGTAATTAACAAACGGGTCACAATAATTTACATCCCTTTAACGAACGAGAAACATATTAACTCGCACCGAACAGGCGCTCCGCTTTGTTGGCAAGCACGCCGTCGATCCTCGCCATGACATCGTCGGTCAGCTTCGGCAGGAGGTCAAGCGCGTCGAAGTTTTCCACGACCTGTTCGACCTTCGACGCGCCGGTGATCACGGTGCTGACGTGCGGATTCTTCACGCACCACGCCAGCGCCAGTTTGGGCATGGTTGTGCCAAGTTCGTCCGCAATCGGGACAAGCTGCTGTACCTTATCGACCTGCGCCTTGCCCTCTTCGCTCTCAAGTCGATTCTTGAGCCACTCATAACCGGGTAAGTTTACACGGCTGTTTTCGGGAATTCCCTGATTGTACTTCCCTGTCAGCAGCCCACTCGCCAATGGCGACCAGATGGTCGTGCCTAGCCCTATCGTATCGGTGTGATAGAGCCGCTTGTATTCCATCTCGACACGATAGCGGTGGAACATATTGTACTGAGGCTGCTCCATTGTCGGCGGAATCAAGTCGTACTGGCGCGCCACTGCGTAGGCTTCCATCAACTCCTGCGCCGACCATTCGCTCGTCCCCCAGTAGAGCACGTCGCCGCGCTCGATCAATTCGGTCATGGCGCGGACGGTTTCTTCAATTGGCACTTCCGCGTCAGGACGGTGACAAAAATAGAGGTCGAGGTATTCGCACTGCAAACGCTCTATCGCCTGATAGCACGCCTCGTAGACATGCTTGCGCGAAAGCCCTCGCTGAATCGGCGACGGGTTTTCAAGGCTGCCGCCAAAGACCTTGCTCGACACAATATAGCTGTCACGATGCCAGCCCGATTTTTGCAGCGCTTCCCCCATGATCGTCTCTGCCCGACCACGCGCGTAGGCTTCGGCATTGTCGAAGAAATTGCAGCCCCGGTCGTACGCAGCCGCCATAATTTCCAGCGCGGCATCGACGTCAAGCTGCTGCCCGAACGTCACCCAAGCACCAAAAGACAGGACGCTGACCTTCAACCCCGATTTGCCGAGACGACGATATTCCACAAGACTTCCCTTTCCCTAAAACGTTGAACTACAGTTCACCCTGATGCCACTCAAGCCCCTATTTTGCTCGATAATCGAACCCAAGCCGAATCGAATTGGACTCGTCA
Source organism: Aggregatilineales bacterium (assembly GCA_038260485.1). Taxonomy (GTDB): domain Bacteria; phylum Chloroflexota; class Anaerolineae; order Aggregatilineales; family Phototrophicaceae; genus Flexifilum. The sequence goes on from JBBSNT010000208.1 coordinate 6,827, forward strand.
TCTTGCCCAGTGGTCGTAACAAATGGCAGGTTGGCTTGCCCTTCGGAGAGCGAACAGGGGCAGAAAACGAAAATTGTTCCACCGTGTCGAAATCCGGTGAAACGATTGCCGAGTTCAATTTGAGTGGTTAGCAGGCTACTCGATCACCATGTTGGGGTCGAGCGCATCGCGCAGGGCGTCGCCGATGAAGTTGATGCTCACCCCCGCTACAGACGACGGCAATTATCATGAGCCACATGTGGTCGAAACGCAGGACGGCAAACTGATCGGCATGATCCGCGTCCAGAATATGGCGGGTTCGCCTCCCTTAGAAGACGCAGGCGTGACCAACTTCTCGCTGGCACAGACGGAATCGACCGACGGCGGACAAACGTGGACGACCGCCGAGCCGCTCAATTTTCATGGATCGCCGCTTCACCTGCTTGCGCATTCTTCCGGTGCGCTGATCTGCGTCTACGGCTACCGCCAGACCGGATACGGTCAGCGGGCGATGATCAGCCGAGACAATGAACTGATTCAAACTTTCTGTGCGAACAAATGACGTAGGTTAATGAGCGCAAAAGCGAGATGATGAGCACCGAGAAAGTTGGCATCTTTGCGATCATAGCGAATGAGTAAGGCTCGGAACTTGTCAATCCAGGC
>JBBSNT010000209.1:0-7452 GCA_038260485.1 Aggregatilineales bacterium
AACGGTCGGATATGCAGATCGAATTGTTCTTCGGTTACACTGGTCGGGATAGTGCTCATGAGAAATCACCTTTGGTCAGGTTTTTCTCTCATGATGCACTATCCATCCTGCTCAATCAAATAGTTTGAATCAGTTCAGCTTTCATATGTGCTGCTTTCCTTTTAACTTTTAACCTTAACCTTTTAACTCAAGGTTCTCTATGCCAGAAATGTACCTGATTGTCGGGCTGGGCAACCCCGGCGCACGTTACCAAAACACCCGCCACAATGTCGGCTTCCGTGTCGTCGAGCGGCTGGCGCAGAGGCACGGCTTGAGCTTCGGCAAAACCGAGCACAAGGCGCAGACCGCGAGCGGCACAATTTTGGGCAAGCGCATTTTGCTTGCCAAGCCGCTGACCTTCATGAACGTCAGCGGCGACGCCGTGCAGCCGTTGACCAGCTTCTACAAAATTCCGCTTGAAAACATCATGATCGCCCACGACGACCTCGACATCCCGTTAGGGACGCTGCGGCTGCGCGCGAAAGGCAGTTCGGGCGGGCAGAACGGGCTGAAGCATATCTTGCAGCGGCTCGGCACGCAGGAGATCGCGCGGACGCGCTTCGGCATCGGGCGACCACCGGGACGCATGAACCCGTCTGATTACGTGCTCGCGCCCTTTAAAGGCGACGACGAGATTCTGGCGATGGAAGTGACCGACCGCGCGGTACAAGCAATCGAGGCATGGCTGACCGACGGCATCGAGATCGCTATGACCAAGTTCAACGGCACAGGCGAGGAAAAGCCGCAGACGATCAAACAAGATAAGTCGCCTTGAAAATCGGCATCATCTCGGACGTTCATGCCAACGTCGCCAACCTGCACCGCGCGCTGACCCTGCTCCGCGAACTCGGCGCTGATGTGATCATCTGCGCAGGCGACCTCGTGGATGGCGAGACCGAAGGCAACGCTGCCGCTCAGTTGATCAGCCAGCAGCAAATCCCGTGTGTGCAGGGCAACCACGACCGCGCCTTTTGTCGAGCAGGCGCCACCGACTGGCTCGCCCGCTGGGACGAAGAAGCTTTCGGGGAAATGCCGCAGAGTTATCACCATGATGTGCTCAAGGACGGTACTCGTACCTACCTGCGCGACCTCCCGATCAGCTTGCGCTTCGAATGGGCGCAGCGGCGAGTGCTGATCAGCCACGCCTCGACGTGGGATCAGGTCACATACTGTTACGCCAACGGGCGACCCGATCCGTTTTATCGCATCGCCGCCGAAGCAGCTGCCGATTACGTCATTCTCGGTCACACGCACATGCCGATGGCGGTCGAGGTCGGCGGCGTCTGGGTCTTCAATCCCGGCTCGGTCAATGCCAATCGTTACGAGCCTTACGCCAGCACCTGCGCCCTGCTCGAACTGCCGCAGACGCGCTATCGTGTCTTCGACCTTGAGAGTGGCAAGCCGACGCGCTATCTGTTCACCCGCATGGACGATCCGTTTCACACGGACGACGCGCACGGACATAAGGATCACGGCTGATTCAGCAATCGTTCATCGCTGATCCAAGCAGCAGGCGTTACAATCACCGCAATACGAAAATGGAATAACAGCTTATGCAGCTTCCCGGCTTACTCGATCTTCTCCGCGAAGCGCAGCTTTACCGCGATCTGCTCGCGGCGCTGCGCAGTTCTAATGATCCGGTCGCGCTGGGCGTCTTGCGCTCGGCACGCCCCTTCGTGGCGGCGGCGCTCGCCCGTGATTGGGGTGCGCCGGTGATCTACATCACAACACGCATCGACCGTGCCTACAATGTCTCCGAACAGCTTCCCGTCTGGCTTGGCGATGCCGAACGCATCACCCGCTTCGGTGAACCCGCGCCCGTCTTCTACGAGCGCGCGCCTTGGGGCGAACCCGCCATTCGCAGCCGCATCGAGACACTGGCGGCACTCACACCGCCCGGCGATGTGCCGCTCGACCAGCCGCCCGTCGTTGTGACGTCGGCGCGCGCACTGATGCAGCGAACGCTGCCCGTCAACCAGTTTCGCAAAGGATCGGTGCTGCTCAAGCGCGGCGAGTCGTGGCAAATGGAGCGCTTGCTCGAACGCTGGGTCAGGCTCGGCTATGAACCCGTATCGATGGTGGTCGAGCCGGGAACCTTCAGCCGTCGCGGTGGCATCGTGGACGTGTACCCGCTGGCGCTCGACCAGCCCGTCCGCGTCGAGTTCTTCGGCGACGAGATCGACAGCCTGCGCCGCTTTGACGTTTCGACGCAGCGCTCGACCGAGCGAATCGATCAGGTGGCGATCACGCCCGCGCGCGAAGCGCTGCCAGAACACACGCCGCCGCTCGCCGCCACGCTGAGCGGCTGGTTCGAATCGCTGCCGCCGACTGACAGCGACGTGACCAGCCCGCAGGCGGACATGCAGCCGCTCTCAACCGGCATCGCCTTCCCGTTCATCGAGCATTACCTGCCCTATCTGTATCCGAATCCGGTCAGCCTGCTCGACTACGCGCCCGACAACGCTCTGATCGTAGTCGAGGACGGCACCGAACTGCGCGATACCGTCGCCGAAATCGAGGATCACGCTATGCGCACCCGCGCGGAGAAGATCGCAGCGGGCATCCTCTCGCCCGATCATCCCGTGCCTTACATCGGCTGGGACGTGCTCAGCCAAGCGATTGCCGAACACAGCGTCGTTTATCTCGGTCACGGTCATGCAGGTGGTCAGCATGATGTGGGCGAGGACGCAAACGAAGCCAATGGCAGCTTCAGGGGGTTGATCTCGCCGGAAATGCGCTTCGGTGGTCAGTTGAAGGACTTACTCACCCACCTGCGCAAGCTGCGTAACGAGAAAGATCGCGTCGTCACGGTGACAATGCAGGCTTCACGCCTCACCGAATTGTGGCAGGAACAGGAATCGACCTTCGTCGCCAATGTCGAGAATATGATTGAAGCCCCGACACCCGGATCAGTAACCTTCGTTGAGGGTGCGCTGCAAGAAGGCTGGCGTTTACGGACCGGCAACGGCGAAACCCACGTGTTTACCGACGCTGAAATCTTCGGCTGGAGCCGCCCCGAACCGCGCCGCCGCAAACCCACCAAACGCGCGCGCACACCGGAAGGCGGTTACGCCGACCTCAACGAAGGCGATTACGTCGTCCACGTCGATTACGGCGTCGGGCGCTTTGCCGGAATGCGCCGCCGAACTATCGAGAGCACGCAGCGCGAGTATCTGCTGATCGAGTATGCCGGAACGGACGCGCTGTTCGTGCCGATTCACCAAGCCGACCGTCTCTCGCGCTATGTCGGGCTGGACGACAAGCCGCCCACACTGAGCAAGCTCGGTCAAGCCGACTGGATTCGCATCAAGAGCAAGGCGAAACAGGCGGTCGAGGAAGAAGCGCGCGAACTACTGGCGCTCTATGCTCAGCGCGCCGCTGAACCCGGTCACGCCTTCGGCACGGATACGCCGTGGCAACACGAACTTGAAGCCTCGTTCCCCTACGTCGAAACTGAGGATCAACTGCGCGCCGTCCGCGCCGTCAAAAACGATATGGAACAGCCCCATCCCATGGATCGGCTGATCTGTGGCGACGTGGGCTATGGCAAGACTGAAGTCGCGCTGCGGGCGGCGTTCAAGGCGGTCAACGACAGCAAGCAGGTCGCCTTCCTCGTCCCGACGACAATCCTCGCGCAGCAGCATTTCGAAACCTTCAGCCAGCGGCTGGCGCCCTTCCCGATTCGAGTCGAAGCGCTGTCTCGCTTCCGCAGTAAAGAGGAGCAGAGCCGTATATTGACCCGACTTGCGTCGGGCGAGATCGACATCATCATCGGGACGCATCGCTTGCTGCAAAGTGACGTGACCCTCCCCAATTTGGGCTTGGTCATCATCGACGAGGAGCAACGCTTCGGCGTCAAGCACAAGGAGCATTTCAAGAATCTGCGGGCGCAGGTCGATGTGCTCACGCTGACCGCCACACCGATCCCGCGCACGCTCTACATGAGCCTGACCGGCGTCCGCGACATCAGCATGATCCAGACGCCGCCTGAAGACCGAATGCCCGTGATCACCCACGTCGGTCCATTCGATGATCGCTTGGTGCGGCAGGCGGTGATCCGCGAGATGGAGCGCGGCGGGCAGGTCTTTTTCGTCCACAACCGCGTCCAGACCATCGAGACAGCGCGCGAACGCCTAGAACATATCGTGCCCGAAGCGCGCACCATCGTCGGGCACGGGCAGATGGGCGAACATCAGCTTGAAAACGTGATGGAACGCTTCGGCAACGGCGAGTTCGACGCGCTCGTCTCAACCTCGATCATCGAAAGCGGGCTGGACATTCCCAACGCTAACACCCTGATTGTGGATCGTGCTGACTGGTTCGGCTTGGCGCAGTTGTACCAGATTCGTGGGCGAGTCGGGCGCAGCGCGTCACAGGCATACGCCTACTTCTTCCATCCACCCGCGGCACGGCTGACCGAAGATGCGCGCGCCCGCCTCGAAACACTGGCGGAGTATACCGATCTCGGCAGCGGCTTTCAGATTGCCATGCGTGATCTTGAACTGCGCGGCGCGGGAGACATTCTCAGCACGCACCAGACCGGGCACGTCGCGGCAATCGGCTTACACCTCTACACGCAGATGCTCGGCAAAGCGGTTCACGATTTGAAGGCGCAAATCGGCAGCCCTGATAAAACGATGCCAGAGGCAGAGACGCCGACCATCAGTGAAAGCAGCGTCTTGATCGACCTGCCGCTGCCCGCCTATTTGCCCACCGACTGGATACCGGAAATTTCGCTGCGGTTGCAAATCTATCGACGGATCGGCGGCTTGAACACGGTCGATGAGGTCAATACCATGCGCGCAGAGCTGCGCGACCGCTTCGGCAACGACCGGAACGGTCGCCTGCCCGCCGCCGTCGATGGCTTGCTCTATCAGATGCACGTCAAGCTGCTGGCGCAGGACGCCAACGCCAGCGCGATCCTCAGCCGCGACCGTCACGCCGAAATTCGCCTGCCCTACTTGGTCGAAATGGATCGCCCGCGCTTGGAGCGCGAACTCGGCGGTGATGCCCGCGTTACGCGGACGGCGGTCGAAGTCCCCATGCAGGGCGAATGGCAGGAACGCCTGCTCGACGTGCTCGTCTATCTGGCGACCAACGTCCGCATGGCGGTGGGGATATAGGCTATAATCGGTTCAGTGAAGTGCGGAGTGAGCAATGGCTGTCGAGCAGACAAAAACTACTACCATCGAGGAATTCGAGCGTTTTCTCGCGCTGCCGGAGAATGCGGATCGGCTGTTTGAACTCATCGACGGAGAGATTGTAGAAAAGATGCCGACCGAACAGCACGGACTCATCGGTAGTAATCTTAATGCGCACTTATGGATGTTCAATCGCCAACACAAACTTGGGCGAGTGACTATCGAGCCGCGCCACCAGACACCGGACAATCGTTACAACTCGCGGCTGCCGGACGTCGCTTTCACAAGCAAAGAACGTGCGCTGCCGCTGGTCACACAAGGCGCAGTGCCGCAAATGCCCGACCTCGCCATCGAAATTCAGTCGCCCGACGACAGCCTCAAGAAGATGCGCGAGAAAGCCGTCTATTACCTCGCCAACGGATCACGCTTGGTCTGGCTTGTGCTGCCAGAAAAACGGTTGGTCGAAATCTACCGCATTGACGGTGAAGTCGATATTCTCACCGAGAACGACACGCTCGATGGCGGCGACGTGCTGCCCGGTTTTACGCTTCGAATTCAGGAAATCTTCGCGGAATAACTTATGCTTCCTTCACCACGTCTATGACCGTTCCGCCCGTCGCTGAAACCAGCACATCCAGCGTGATCGGGAAGATCGCGTTATGCGCTCCACCCGCTGCGTAAAGCTGATCAAACCGCCTTAGCGTACTGTCGATGTAGGTCGTGATCGGCGTGCGATGACCGAGCGGCGGCACGCTTCCCGGTTCGTAGCCGAATATCTCAACCAACTGCTCCGCATTGGCGGCTGTCACCTTTTTGCGCCCCACGTTGTACAGAATCGCCAGCTTCTTATCATCAACTTTTTGGTCGCCGCTGGTCAGCACGATCACGGGCAGCGTGTCGTCGATCATGAAGCAGATGCTCTTGATGATTTGCCCTAGTTCGCAGCCGATACTGTCAGCAGCTTGCTGTGATGTCGCTGTCGGCATCTCGAAAAAACGGATTTGAATGTTAAGTTTTTGTCGATCCAATACGGCTTGGACATCTTGCGGGGTGAGCGGCTGCATTTTTTGGTATACTCCACAGTTAAAAGTTAGCGGGTAAATGTTTAAACCTTGTTAGTATGGTTTTAACATTTGTCGGTCGCCTGAAAGAGGAAAGATACCGCATCATGCGCGCACAAATCAACCAGACGACGCTCGAACTCGTGGAGGGGGACATTACCAAGCAGGACGTGGACGCCATCGTCAATGCGGCGAACAGTTCGCTGTTGGGCGGCGGCGGCGTTGATGGCGCGATTCACCGCGCGGCAGGACCTAAACTTCTCGCAGAAACACGCACGCTCGGTGGTTGTGAAACAGGCGACGCCAAAATCAGTGCTGGCTACAAATTAAAAGCGCGACACGTTATTCATACCGTAGGTCCAATTTACCAACCGGGGGATGATAATGTGCCGCGCCTACTTGCCAGTGCCTACCGCCGCAGCTTAGAAGTTGCTGTCGAGAACAACCTCAAGTCGCTGGCGTTTCCGGCGATCAGCACTGGTATCTATGGTTATCCACTCCGTGAAGCAGCAGCGATTGCCCTGCAAACCGTCTGCGAATTCGTCGCAGTGCCGAGCACGCTTAAACTCGTCCGCTTTGTGGTCTATGATGAGCGTGCGATGAATGCCTACCGTGAAGTGCTCACGTCAATGCTGGAACAGCGAAACGACATTGTGCTTGTCTAAGCACGGACTTCCGCTTTAATGGCTGCCGTTGTGATTACGCACGCTATTTTTAGCGGCAGATGATTGGTTGAGTTTCTCAGCATTATAATCTGGTTCGAGGGCTTGCAGTGTCGAGAGCACACTCAGGAACGTTTCGTAATCGTTCTCGCTGAAAAGATCGCGCACTTCAAGATCGATCTCCTTCGCAGTACTCAACACTTCTTTGCGATTCCGCTCCGCCAAATCCGTCAAATAGATGTGTACCGCACGCCGATCCGTAGGATCAGGACGGCGCTCGACGTAGCCTTTTTGTTGCAGCTTATCGAGGTTTGGTGTGAAAGACGTAGCAGCACGCCCGACAGCACGCGCGAGTTCGCTGGCATGTTGTCCATCACGCTCATACAGCGCGCGGAGGATATACCACTCGATAATCGTCAACCCAAGCGGTTGAATCGCACGATTAAATAATTGGTCCAAGTTGCGCAGCGCAATATCGAGATTGCACCAAACAGAGCCGTTGAACCGAAGTTGTGTTTGCACCATGTTACTCATGTTGCTGGTTTTCTT
>JBBSNT010000210.1:0-7449 GCA_038260485.1 Aggregatilineales bacterium
CACCGGCCACCTCGCCGCCTTCGACTGTCCAGCCGTCGGGTAAGCCGTCTTCGAAGTCGGCGAAGACCGTGCCAGGGATGCCGTCGCCGCGCAGCAGATAGCCGTTGGCATCTGGATCGATGGTGAAGGTCGTACCGTCGAAATCGCCGATGAAGTATTGTTCCTTATTCGGTCCCATGCCGCAGAGCAGAACCCATTTGGTGTTGTGCGGGTCGCCGTCGATTGGCAGTTGGAACAGATCAGGCACTTCCCAGACCTGCGAGCGCGCGCCGAGCGGACCCCAATCGCTGAGGTGCTCCCACTGCTTGAGGTCGGCGGACTCGTAGAAGCTGACCTGTCGCTTTTCCGGCAGCGTGATGATCATCAGCCACCGCTGTTTGTCCGTGTCCCACCAGACCTGCGGGTCGCGGAAGGCGGATTCTTCCGAATCGAGGACGGGGTTGCCGTTGTAGAAGTTGAAGCTGGTCGCGTCGTAGCTGACCGACAAGCCCTGTGTTTCGTCGCCGTTGGTTTTGTCGTGCATGGTGTAGACGGCGATCATCGGCGCATCGTTGTCGGCGCGCGCGAAACCTGCCGTGTTCTCCTTGTCGACTACCACTGAGCCAGAGAAGTAGACGAACGATCCATCATCGCCGACCATCGGGTAGGGGCGTTCTTCCCAATGCACTAAGTCAGGCGATTGAGCATGACCCCACCAGAAGACGTGATAGAGATCGTTGAAGCGGATCATGCCGTCCGGGTCGCCGAGCCAGCCGCTTTTCGCCGAAAGGTGATACTGGGGGCGGAACAGCTCGCTGTAGTCTGTGTTCTGCGCAGCGGCGCGCGATGTCAGGCCGACTAGCAGGACGAGCAGCCCTGCCAATCCAAGGCCGATAATCAACTGGAGTGTCATGCGCATTCGATCCTCTGCTTAGCTACTCAACGGACGGATGACAAAGTCGCTGACCGAGACGCTGGTGCCGTCGGCGAACAAGCCGCAGCTGCCGAGCGGATTGGCGTACATTCGCCCGCTCAGCGCTACTTGATCATTAACATAAGCGACGACGGCGGTCTTGTCGACGACGATTTTGAAGCGCAGCGACTCGCCCGTTTTGATCGTCAGCGGGCGGTCGAGTTCGGGCATGTGATCGACATACCACGAGCGATATCCACCAACCTTGCCGAATTCGAGCCGCTGCCCGCTCTGGTTGAAGCGCAGAAAATAGCCGACGCTGCCAGCCGCATCTGTCTTGAACAGGACGCCTGCCGTGCCTTGCTCGCTTTCGAAAGTGAGTTCGCCTTGCAGCAGGTACGTCTCTGGCATCGGTTCGCTGAGCGTGGCGCAGCGGGCATAGGGCGTTTTGGCATGGTAGCTACCATTTACGCCTGTCCAACCACTTTCGAGCGGCGTGAGTGCGGCAGGTATGGGGGCAGTGAAAGCGGCTTCGGCTTCCGGCGGTAGTCTGACTGTCAGTGTGCCGTCTGCCTGCTGCTCGATCTCGTGGACGGTCAGGCAGCCGCCCCACTGCCAGTCGCCGTCGTCAATGTTGTTTTCTTTGGTTGGGTTCCAGCCGAATAGGAACCGTCGCGATCCATCTGAGGCGGTCTTGGCGGCGTAGAAGGCGCGGTTGTCGAACTGGTTGTTTTCCGGTGCGACCCACGGACCGTCCGGCGATGCGCTCATAACGTATCGGGTGACGGTGTGGGTGGTGTACTCCGAGAACACCAGATAGTACCAGTTACCGATCTGGAACCAGTCGGGGCACTCGTGCCCATGATAGCGAGCGGGCGCGTAAAAAGGCTGCTCGACTGTCCAGTTGATCAGGTCGTCGCTAGTGAGCAGCCCCGTGCAGCCGCGCCCGTAGTACGAACCGTCTTTCGTGCGCGCCGCGAGAATCATGTTGTAGCGCCCGGTTTGCGGGTGCTTGAAGATGAACGGGTCGCGCCAGTCATGCCGCTCGTAGATCGCCTCGTCAGCGCTGCACGTCCATTCGAGGTGCTTCATCCAGTGGATCAGGTCATCGCTGGTGGCGTGGAGCAGAGCTTGTTCGCGCTGGGTTTCGTTGCGGAAATACGGATTGATGCCTGTATAGAAAATGTGATGCTTGCCCGTATCGTCGGTGAAAACGCAACCGGTCGCAACGCCCATATCCTGCTCAGTGACACTGCCTTTGCTCAGCGCCTCGCCGTGATCTTCGAAGTGGACGAAGTCAGTCGTCGAAACGTGATGCCAAGGGCTGCCTTGTCCGTACGAGTCGATGTCGCGGTAATTACGCAAAAAGAAGACATAATAGCGCCCGTCGAAATAGTAGGGGATGCAGTCGCCAATAATGCCGGGCTTGGGTTTATAGAAGAAATTCATCTTAATCCTTTTATTCGAAGCTCAGTCGCTCAGAAGCTCAATGCGAGTAAGGGTCAGCGGCATCGCGCAATCCGTCGCCGATGAAGTTGTATAAGATCACTGCTAGCATCACGAAGGCGGCGGGCATCAGCAACCACGGATAATTCGAGACGACGGTCACGTCCTGCGCCTGCTGGAGCAACGCGCCCCAGCTAATGTCGGGCGGGTTGATGCCGAGTCCCAAGAAGCTGAGCGTTGTTTCGCCCAGAATCATGCCGGGAATTGCCAGCGTTATATGTACCACAAGATAACTGGTGAAACCGGGCAGGAGGTGACGGAAGATAATTGACAAGTCGCCTGCCGAAGATATCCGTGCCGCAGTGACATAATCTTCTTCGCGCAGCGAAATGATCTTGCCGCGTACGACGCGAGCGAGCCCCGTCCAACCGACCAGTGACAGGATCACGGTGATGGCGAAGAAGGTTTGAATACCCGTCCATTCCTGCGGGATCGCCGCCGACAGCGCCATCCACAACGGGATTTGCGGAATGCTGAGGATGAACTCGACCAACCGCTGAATCACCATGTCGATCTTGCCGCCGAAGAAGCCGGAAATGCCACCCAACGTGATGCCGAAGATGAAGCTGATGAACACGCCGATCAGTCCAATAAACAGGGAAACACGCGACGCATAGACAATGCGCGAGAACAGGTCGCGCCCCAGGTTATCTGCGCCCAACAAGTAGATCGGTTGCCCGCCATCTGCACCAAAAAGCCGTACGTGCATCGGAATGAATCCTGCGAGCATGTAGGGTGGGCTTTCGACAAACAAGCGGATTGGGTAGCGGGTCTTGTCGTCAACGACTTGCGTATGATACGAGAACGTCTTGAGATCGACTTTGCTGATGGTCTCGTAGACGAAGGGTAGTGTGATATTGCCGCTCTCGTCTGTGAGGTGAATGGTCGTCGGACTTGCGTAAATCTGATTGTCAAAACGTTGAAGCGGCTCGTACGGCGCGACAAACTCGGCAAAGATCGCAATCAGGTAGAGCAAGACGAGCACGACGAGACTGATCGTCGCCACCCGATGCTTTTTGAACTTGGCAAGCATCAGTTGATACTGTGACGCTTCATCCATCCGTTCGGCGATCTTCTTGCGTTGCTCGCGCGTGCCTTGATAGCGTTGGCGTAACTCTTGTCCTCGCCGTTTAACGTAGTGGTCGGCTGTGGTTTCCGTGTTGTTTGTCACATCAGGTTGGTGTGTCGAGTCCATGTCGGTTCTCCTCCCCCTTCCACTCAGTGGTCATAACGAATACGTGGATCAAACACCGCAAGGAGAATGTCTGAAATCAGCGTACCGAAAATTGTAAGGGCACTCAAGATCATCACGAGTGCGCCAGCAAGATACATATCCTGCGACTGAATTGCTTCAAGTAAAACGGGACCCGTTGTCGGTAGGTTGAGGACCTTCGAGACAACCACCTCGCCGCCAACCACCGCTGGCAGCATCCAGCCGATGGTGCTGATTAAGGGGTTGAGGGCGATGCGAACGGGGTAGCGCAAGATTAACAGCCGTTCTGGCAAGCCCTTCGCCCGCGCGGTCGTGACGTATTGCTTGCGCAGCTCATCGAGCAGTGAGGCGCGCAGAATTCGGATGATCCCGCCCGTGCTGGTGAGCGACAAGACAAGCAGTGGTAGCCAGATGTTTTTCAACAAGTCGATTAGTTTGTCGAATGACCATGGCGCAGTTCGGTATTCGGGCGAGAACAGGCCGGTCACAAACCAGCCTGTTTGCGCATAGACGACGTACATCAACACCAATGCCAAAAGAAAAGCGGGCACAGATAATCCCAGAAAACTGATGAAAGCGAATAAGTAGTCCCACCCGGAGTATTGTCTGAGTGCAGAAATAATGCCTAGAGGAACGGCAATTATCCAGGTCAGCAATATTGATGCGAAAGAAATTGCAATTGTTCTGGGGATGCGTTCCGCCAAAATTTGTTCGACTGGTACTTGGTATCGAAACGAGTTGCCGAAATCGCCGTGCAGGATGATATTGCCAATCCAGCTCAAATACTGGGCTGGGAACGATTTATCAAGTCCGTACTGAGCTTCGAGTGCAGCCTTCTGTGCATCATTGACCGTACCCCCTTGAAGCTGAAGGTTGCGAATATAGCTGTCCACGTAGTCGCCGGGGGGGAGCTGAATGATGATGAACGACATGATCGATACCAGAAACAGAAAAGGGATCAGGAGCGCCAGCCGCTGAAGAATGAATTGCCTCATCATCTTTCCTTCGAGCTAGAGTGGAGCGTCCGAATATTCGGACACTCCACTGCACGGAATACCGATCGTAGCTACTGATTTGCGAACCACACACCCTCAGCGTTGATGTACGTGTCAAGCTCAACGGGTGCACCTTCGTTCGGGATGTTGTGGAGATCAGCATCTACCACGTTCGCTGAAACTTTTGATCCGACAACCGGAATATACGCATAGTTGTCCGCGAACCACTGAATCAGTTGGTTGAAAATCGCCTGACCCTCTGGTGATTGAGGCGGGTACTCCATACGCGAGCTGTCCAGATCATAGTATTGTTGCATCGTTGCAGAAGGTTCACGACCCTGCGCTCCGTTGCTCGTGAAATAGAGCCAAGTCATCGGTGACCAAGGTCCCTTACTAGCAGGCTGATAGTCACGCGAGATGCCGCTCGCCCAAGCCGGACCGTCATTCCACAACAGCGAAGCCATGATTTCATTGGCGGCTTTACGTTGGTCGAAGAGCGTTCCATCGATTCGCTCAAGCTCCGTGTGGATACCGACGGCATCAAATTGCTGCTTGAGCAGTTCGGCAACCGGGTCGAAGTCAGGCGAATTTGCGGCGTGCGTGATCCGGAACACGAATGTTTCGCCGTTTGGCCCGAGGCGATATCCGCTGTCGTCGCGCTGATCCATCCCGAGATCATCCAGCAGTTGGTTGGCAAGGGCAGGGTCATTGTAGTGATAATGCGAGTCGAGATCGCCGAAGAGTCCGAAGTAGACGGATTGGTTGATGTCTGACGGGTTAAGTGCGGCGGTAATCGCCTGACCAAAGCGCTGCTCAGGATCCGACATCAGTTGCTGCCAAGCGCTGGTTTCATCTTCGTATTGATAGTCGTGATTCAGAAACAGCAGCAGCGGATTGTTGAATGAGCCGGTTGTGAAGACGTTGAGATTGTTTCGTTCGGCGTTCTGGACGTAGACGGGCATGGTATTGAGCGCGACTTCGCCACCCGAAGCAAGGGTCACTTGTCCGGCGATGATCGCATTGGTCTGCGCTGCTGTGTCGACCGAAATATTATTGACGATACGGTCGACGTACGGCAGCTGTCGACCAGCCGAGTCGACGTGCCAGAAATACGGATTGCGTTCGTAAACAGTCTGGTTTTCATTGAATTCGGTCAATACCCAAGCGTTGAGAACGGGCATGCCTAGGGCGCGCGCCGCGCCCACATCCCAGTGAGCAGGGTCTTTGAAGCTCAGTAACTGTACCCAACTGGATTGGTTATTGTCTTCTACCAACTGCGCCAGTACAGCTGGGTCGGCATACTTGGCATGGAACTGCTTCAGATAGTGCGCGGGTTTGATGATGAAGTCATAGTAGGGAATCCACGAGTTGAGCGCGGCAACGAAAAACCCGTACGGCTTACTGAAGGTAAGATCAAAGCTGAAGTCGTCGTTGATGGTTAGCAGTGCAGGTGACTGTTCAGGATCGCCCTGCGTGTAGAGTTCCGAGGGCCATGGTCGTTGAACGTCAGGATCTTCGTACAGGTCTTCGAAGCTAAACCGCACGTCTTCCGTTGTTACAGGTTGACCATCCGACCACTTTAATCCCTTGCGGATGGTAAAATGGAAAGTGGTGTAGTCGTCCGAGTGCGAGAACTCGCTGACGACGTTCGGGAGCGATGCCTCAGTAGTTTGGCTCGGCGAGCGCAGGATAGTTGCCCCGCCAGCAATATTCACGAATCCGGTCGGGAAGGTTGCCGCGATGTTGATCGTGCCACCATACTGACCATTTTCCCAATTCATGTAATCCTCTTGCAAGAGGACGCCGGGACCCACTACAAACGGTTGTTCCGGAAGCCGTTCCTCAATCGGCGGGAGTTCGCCAGCGGCGACGCGGTCAGAGAGGAATGGGGGTTCGATGTAGCTGCCTGCTACATCATTCTGCGCTGCGACCGTGCCGCTGAACGCCACAAGCATTAGGGCGAGCAGGACACAGAGCAGAAGCGAGTATTTTTTCATGAGTTTTGCTCCTTGTAAAAAAGCTGCTAAAAACCTCTTGAGTACAGCAAAAATCGCGAATTTTGACCTGCCTTTACATCACCTCCTTTTCGTAATCCCATCATATGACATCGATGTCATATGATGGCAAAATAAAGAGACCCCAAGTACATCGGTGTCGTTGCTGCTCCAGTAAATCACTTAATTGATGACCGCTTGACGAGTCGGCAGTCGATTTTATGCTGCGGGAGATAGCTTCCGTAACCGTTATCGCTGTTGATGATGCTGACCAGATAGTCGACTGCCCATGTGCCCATCTCATAATGGGGAAGCTGCATGGTTGTCAGCGATGGATGAAGCTGTGAGGCGATCAATTCCTGGTTGTCGAAACCCATCACTGCGATGTCGTCGGGGATCGAGAGGTTCAGTTGGCGTACCGCGTCATAGACGCCCATCGCTATACGGTCGTTCCAGCAAAAGAGCGCACTAGGTTTGTCATCGCCTTGTAATAACGTTAGTGCGCTGCGATAGCCGCCGGATGCCTGTCCATCACACTTGATCACGAGGTTGGGGTCGAACGGGATGTCGTTAGATTGTAGTGCGCGCTGGTAGCCCTCAAGACGACCGAGAGTCGCTGGGATCGGGGAATCGTAGGTGATGAAGCCGATGCGTTTATGCCCGTGATTCAGCAGCTCGACGGTCGCATCGAACCCACCCTGTACTTCGTTGGGGACGACCGAAGGGAAGCGCTGGCTTACGTCAAAACAATCGAGCAGCACGAGCGGAATGTCCGCAACCTCGTGAGTGAGGTGGACTTCACGGTGGAAATACGAGGCATAGATCAGTGCATCGAAGCGGTATTCGCGG
>JBBSNT010000211.1:0-7426 GCA_038260485.1 Aggregatilineales bacterium
TGATGTCGCGGTGGATGATCTCGTGCTGGTGGGCGTAGTACAGCGCCAGCGCGATTTGCCGCCCAATATCGATCACCTTTGTCGGCGGGGAAGGGATGTAATCGACCAGCGTATCGCCCTCGACGTATTCGACGACTAGAAAATCGAGGTCATTCTCCTGATCGAGGTCGTAAATCGCCATGATGCCGGGGTGATTCAACTGGGCGACAGCCATCGCCTCTTGAAAGAAGCGTTTGCGCGCTGTGTCCTTGACGTGAGGCAGCAGCACCTTCAGCGCAACATCACGACCGAGTCGGCGGTCGCGCGCTCTATAGACGGTTGCGGTCGAGCCTTCGCCCAACAGCGTCGTGATTTCGTAGCGGTTGCGGAGCGTGCGTCCGATCATGCGTCACCCTGCTTACCTCTCTAAATACGAGGCAAAGCATAACACATGTTCGATTCACCTATCAACCCATCTTAAGGGTCGATAGGTGAATGGGTCACAGGAGCATTTAAGGGGTCGTTTTGATGTTCGTCGGTGCGCTTGCTTCAGCTTTTTGCTGCTGGCTGATGAGCAGCACGCCGCCATCGACACGCTGCATGGTTGCGTCATCCTTCATCGGTTCAATCACGAGGTAGCGCGCCAGCACCATCAGCGTTCCGGCGACCGGCACGGCGATCAACGCGCCGACCACACCGCCGACCGAAAAGCCAATGAACAAGGCGACGATCACCAGAATCGGGCTGATGTGGACGCTGTTCGACATCACGCGCGGCGTGAGATAGTGGTTTTCGATCTGCTGCACCAACACGAAGCTCAGCAGCGTCAGCAGCGCGGCTAAGGGCGTCTCTAGCAGCGCAATAAAGACCGCCACGCTCGCGCCAATGTAGCCACCGATGATCGGCAGCGCCGTTGTCATCCCGATGATAAACGCCATCGTCGTCGCGTTCGGCACGCCGAAGATCGTCAGCAAGACGAAGTTTGTCACGCCGACGAACAGCACGACCAACGCCACGCCGCGCATGTACGCACCGAGCGACTGCTCGATTTCGGTGATGATCTCGCGGGCGAGCGCGCGCCTGCTCAGCGGGAACAACTGTAAGGTGAAATTGACGGCGGCATCCCGGCTGGTCAGCCAGTACACCCCGATCACAAAGACGAGAATCGCATCGCCAAACAGCCCGCCGAATTCACCTGCGAGCGCCGGAATTTGTTCGTTCAAACTCTTTACGACGTTATGCACGGTCGTGCGAATTGAGTCAGGATCAAGCAGGTTGATATTTTGATCAGCCGGTGTTTGCAGGATAATTTCGAGATTGCGCTCGACCCAGTGATCCGCCTCAATGATCTTGGAGGCGAGCCGATCCTCGTTTTCAATGTAGCCGCCAAGCCGCGAGATCGCCGGAGGCAGGACGATCAGGAACAGCCCGAAGATGGTCAGCAGTATGATCGCATAAACGACCAAAATCGATATGGTGTAGGGTAGTTTGAGCTTTTTTTCCAACCAGAGCACAAACGGTCGCAGCGCCGAGGCGCTGATGATGGCGACCATCAGAATCACAATAATATGTAAGCTGAGAAACAAAATGTAAGCCGTGACGACCGTGAAGAGCACGATCAAGGTGTTGCGGAAAATCTGCTGCGCGCTCATGAGTTCCCTAAATTCGCTAAAGATTCTCTAAGCATAAATGTGATTTGTAATTAAAGCAATGGAGGAGTCTGCTATGAAGGATGAAGATGTCGCGTTTTTAATCGGTAGGGCAGGCAGTTGAGGACTGCCTGCCGCTACCGAACTGACATTTAGCGGATGGGTACTAGCGGACGGGTACTTGGTAAATCTCGCCTTTGACGGTGACCCAACGGGCATCAATCCAGCCGACGATGCCGTTATAACGGACTTGGAGCCATTTGTTTTGCCCTGCTTGCACCGTGCGACCGATCAGTTCGAGCGGCGCGCCCCAAGGAATGTCGATGATCCTCGGCATACGGATGCTCGGACGGGTTCGCAGGTTCATCACCGCACGCGGGTAAGCACGCGCGCCCACGTCCGGCGTATTGTCGATCCCGTCGAAGCCGCTGCCCTGAACCGAGATCGTATTCAAATCGACGTTGATCGTCAGGTAGCGCCCCGAAGACCAGCCGACGCGCTCACCCACTTGCAGCTTGTACCAGTTGTAAATGCCTTCATCGTGGTTGCGTGCCAGCACGGTATAGGTTTGATCTTGCGGCAGCGTTGTAATGAACGATGCACCCAGATAAGGTCCTGAACGCAGCGCCAGCCCGCGCACACCCGTGACCGTCGCGCAGTTGCCAGTACAGCCGCCGGGAACGGGCGTGAGGACTGCACCAGCCGCGCCGGGAGTCAAGCCGGGAGTCAGCCCGCCGCTGACCTGAAACCACTGAAACTGCACCGCCGCGAGGTCGATAAATTCGACATACTCGACCGTCAGCGAATGTGTCCCTGCGGTCAGCGTTTGCTGAAAGCGGTCAGTCATGAGCGTCCGCCCGACGAAACGGTCGAGCACCAGCACGCCATCGATAAAGACGCGGATACCGTCGTCTGACGAGGCGACGAACTCATACGTTCCGGCGTTGAACAACTGCACCGAGGTAAAACGGGCGGAGAAATTATCGGCGTTGACCGCCGGATTCGGGGCGTTCGTACCCCAATTGATGTTGATGCCGTTGGGCAGCACTTCGGTATAGACGACCGCGCCGGATAAATCGGTGCTGTTGTAGTAGCTCCCCGTCCAGTTCGTACCGAAATCCGCCAGTACACTGAACGTGGGCATCAGCGCCAAGAGCAGGGTCGCGCCTAGGAGTAGCACGAGCGCTGCGGTTTGGTATCGTGTCTTCATCCCGCCCTCCAAAGTGGTTCGTGTCATGATCTGCTTAGATTATAGACGCGGTCGCATTCACGCGCACGCAAATACGACAACTAAGTGACAAATCGCATTTTTCACTTTTTCTGCTATAATGCGAAATGAAATATGCAACCTTTACGTCACTGGCGACGTATACAGAGTCAGTAAGCTAAATCTAAGTGCTATAGGAGCGAACCTAAATGAGTGATAACAATCAAATTACCCCGCAGGACGATGGCGACGAGAAGAAAACCTTCAACGAAGAACTTGAAGTTGCCGGAAACCAACTCGTTGACCGCGTTAAGGAAATCCTCGAAGAAGGCAACGTGCGCCGCCTGATTATCCGTAATCAGGACGGAAAGACGCTGCTCGAAATTCCGTTGACGATTGGCGCGGTGGCGGGCGGCGCTTTGCTGCTCTACATCGGGCCTGTGCTGGCAGCGCTGGCGGTGATCGGCGCGCTGGTCGCCCGTCTCAAGATCGAAATCGTGCGCGAACAGCCGGATGCGATTGAGCAAGACCTGAAGGAAACCGGACGTAAAGTCAAGAACAAGGTCGAAGAAGTCAAAAAGGATCTTGAGAACTAAACAGGACACATAGTCCTTTTCTCCTGTTTCTAGGTTACACCACAGCGAACACAGGGGGCAATCTCGAATTGCTTTCCGCGTGTTCGCTGCTTTTTTATGCTGGTGATAAAACTTGTCGCCTCGTTTGCGGCAACATCCCGCTACAATATATACTATGCACAGAATCAAACGGGGTCACACCTTCATCGATGGATGATTTGATTATTCCAAAGGTTACCTCGCGTTGCTGCGACAGGAGTAAATTGGTTGGCGAAGTCACGGACTGAACAATTGGTCGCGCGTTTACGCGATCTGCAATCCAGTTCCGAGGGGGTCGAAGCTGCCGCGATTGTCAGTGTGGACGGTTTGAGCATCGCCTCGTCATTACCATCAGGCATTGAAGAAGATCGGGTGAGCGCTATGTCCGCCGCGATGATTTCGTTGGGCGAGCGGATTTCATCCGAATTGGGACGTGGAATGCTGCTTCAGCTCTACGTCAAAGGCGAAAATGGATACGTTATCCTAAACGCGATTGGTGAAGAAGCTGTGCTGACGGTGCTTGCGCGCCGCGAAGCACGGCTCGGTTTAATTTTCCTCGACATCGCGCGCACCGTTCAGGATTTGGGCAACCTCATCTAGCCGGGGAAAGCGTTATACCCTGTGTCTAACACGCTCTACTACCCTAACCGCTTCATGCACAGCCTTTTCCTTGCGATGGACGAGGTGATGGGACAGCACGGCTTGGAAGAGGCGCTCGATATGGCGCATATCGACCATTTGCCGCCGGACGATCTCGCCCGTGAATTCGCTTTCGACCGCATTGCCGCGCTCAACGCCGCGCTCGACGAGATGTACGGCGCGCGTGGGGGACGTGGGATGGCGCTGCGCGCAGGGCGGGCGTGGTTCGCGCAGGGCATGAAAAGTTTCGGGGCGCTGACCGGCGTGGGTGATCCCGCCTTCGCCGTCTCTCGTTGGAAGACCGAGTGAGCTTGGCGCTGCACGCTCAGGCGGAGATTTTCACCTGCTTTAGCGATCAACGCTCGTCGCTTGAACCAACGCCTTCAGGCTTTCAGTTCAAGGTCGAAGCCAGCCCGTTCGCATGGGGGCTGCACACCGAAAAACCAGTTTGTCACCCGTTGGTCGGTCTGCTGCAAGAATGCACCCGTTGGGCGTCGAACGGACGGAACTACACCGTCCGCGAAACCCACTGCCTCGCTACCGGGGATGCTGCCTGTACTATTGTCATCAATACCTAGGAATTGATTGCTTATGACGGATCAAGCGCCGGAGAAGCCGCGTATTCTGATCGTCGAGGACGATTTCGACCTTCTGGATATGATGGATGCCTATTTTCGGGTGCAGGGCTATGGAGTCTTGACCGCCTCGTGGGGGCGTGACGGACTCAAGCTGAGCACCGAAGAATCGCTGCAACTGATCATCCTCGACATTCGTCTGCCGGACATCGACGGCTATGAAGTCTGCCGCCAACTGCGCTTACAGCGGCGCACGCAGGACGTCCCGATCATCTTCTTGACTGAGAAGCGCGACCGCATCGACCGCTTGCAAGGGCTGGAATTGGGCGTGGTCGATTACATTACCAAGCCGTTCGATATTCAAGAACTTCGCCTGCGCGTCCGGAATGCGATCACGCGCGCCGCGCAGATGGTGACGGTTAATCCCGTGACGGAACTGCCCGAAGCGGCGGTGCTCGACGAGCGTCTCAACCAAGCGCTCTACACCAACCGAAAGTGGGCGCTGCTGCTGCTTTCGCTGGGCGGGTTGAACACGCTGCGCGAGATGTACGGCTTCGTTGCCGCTGACGAGATGCTGCGCGCGATTACGCTGATGGTGCGTAATACTGTGCGCGCCTTCGGCAGTGAGGACGATTTCGTCGGACATTTGGGCGCGGAAGAATTCGTCATTTTGACGACCACCGACCGCATCGAGAACATCCGCGACCGCATCGAGACGCGCGTTCGCCAATCGCTGCGCCATTTCTACCGCCCGCGCGAACTCGAAGCGGGTGATGCCGATTTCCTGAGCCTTGAAACGGGCATGGTCGATTATCAGACCAAGCAATTCGAGGCTGCTGATCAAGTCAAACAGGCGCTCAGTGCGACCGTTGCGCCGCCCGCGCCGGAAGGATAAAACTGATGAGTGACGTTGTTTTGGATGCCAAACCGATTTTGGAGCGCTTTCGGCTTGATGGAAAAGTCGCACTGGTGACGGGCGGCGCGCAAGGGATCGGGCGGGCGTATGCCCATGCGCTCGGTGAAGCGGGCGCGGCGGTCGCTATCGTCGATATTGTGATGGAAACCGCGCAAGCCGTCGTCGCTGAACTGACCGCCAAAGGCATCGAATCGATGGCTATGCAAGCCGACGTGACCAGAGCCGATCAGGTCGCCTCGATGGTCAAGCAGATTACAGATAAATGGGACAAGCTGACGATCGGCGTCAACAACGCCGGAATCGGGCAGTGGGTCGATTCCGAAACCATGCCCGAAGCCGACTGGGATCGCATGTTGAACATCAACCTGAAGGGCGTTTTTCTGTGCGCGCAGGCAGAGGCGAAGGTCATGCTGGCGGCGGGCTACGGCAAGATCATCAACACCGCCTCGATGTCCGGCAGCATCGTCAACACGCCGCAGAATCAAGCGGCGTACAACGCCAGCAAAGCGGGCGTCATTCACCTGACGCGCAGTCTCGCCGCCGAGTGGGCGGATCGCGGCGTGCGGGTCAACAGCATCAGTCCCGGTTACACGCGCACGGCGCTGACCGATAACTTGATGGCAACGCCGATTGGTCAGCAGATGTACCCCGCGTGGATGGCGCTGACGCCCCAGAAACGCATGGGTGACGTGACTGATCTGCAAGGCGCGGTCGTGTTTGCCGCGTGCGAGGCGTCCGACTTCATGACCGGCGCTGACCTCGTGATCGACGGCGGCTACTGCTGCTGGTAAGTGTAAGTATTAGCGGATTAATCGACTTCTAAACCTAAGCGACCCTTTGAAAAACAAGCATTTTTCTCCTAGGGGCGCAGCGTGCTGCGCCCTGATCTTCCCGTGAAACGACAATATTCAAAGGGCTTCTAAAAGCCAAATGAAATTCGCAAAACAAAATACCCCTCTCCTCCTTAAGGAGGAGAGGGGTATAGACAACTAGCGAACTTATTAGGATGTCGTAACTGACTTGAGACCAAACCGTTCGGCGACTTCAGGTGTGATCAGCCCCAACAGCGCATAGCCGAGACCTGCGATGACGAGACCGAGTACAGCAAATCCTACTCCGAGCGCCATGACCCCGTATGCGAGTCCGATAGCCATAGCGGATAAACTCAGGGAAGTGACCAGTCCAGCAGCGGTCAACTGGGTATTACGAGCCTGATTAGCTACCGGATTGTCGGCATCATCTAGCAATGCCTCCGCAGCGTTATTTGTTCCGGCAGGATCAGCGCTTGGCACTGCAAATCGACCCATCTGGGAGTAGGTTAACCCGCCGCCACTGCCTGCCGCATGATGTTGAATAATGTTCGCCATACTGAGCGCGGTTTCGATGCTGTCTACCGGGGCATTGGGGATCGAAGCATCTTCCGGCGTGGTAACGTTTTGGGCAACGAGTTGGTCTACAACAAACGACCGGACATAGACTCCAGCACCCACAGAGACCAAGCCTGCGATAACAAGTACGATTCCGATAACTATTACTGCTCTTGGGAAGAGCCGTAAACTGTTCATTTTATTCTCCTCGTTTGATGAATATGACGTAATCATAGCCCGAACACCCCTGTCATTCAGGTATTGTTTGTCACTGCTGACATCAACAAATGTCATAGCTATCCCGATTGGTGGCGTGTAATCTGTAATATTCGAGTTTTTCTATGAACTGATTCAAACTTTCTGTGCGAACAAATGACGTAGGTTAATGAGCGCAAAAGCGAGATGATGAGCACCGAGAAAGTTGGCATCTTTGCGATCATAGCGAATGAGTAAGGCTCGGAACTTGTCAATCCAGGCGAA
>JBBSNT010000212.1:0-7371 GCA_038260485.1 Aggregatilineales bacterium
ATCAACACGGGATTGGCATTCCGGCAGATGCACTCGAAGCGACCATCCCCGATGAGGTAGTCGCGGAGTGGTGGCAGAACTATCGCGCCCATGCCTTAAACGACTTGCCCGCGAAACGTTATAGCGAGATCACGCTGAGCGCGCCGTTGGCGGCGCGGCGGTTGGTCGCCAAATACGATCTGATCGCACTCGACATCTCGCAGTCTGCGACCCGTGCCGTGATTGTGGACTGGAAAACGTCGCTTCACCGTCCGAAGCGCGACCGCCTTCAGCGCCGCTTGCAGACAATCATCTATCCCTACTTACTGGCAAAGTCAGGCGCGCATCTGAACGGCGGCAAGCCGATCACGCCCGCAGCGATCACCATGATCTACTGGTTCGCAGAGTATCCACAGCAGCCAGAGATTTTCAGCTACAGCGTCGAGCAATACGCACAGGATGACATTTATCTCGCCTCACTCGCAGCGGGCATCTTCAGTCGGGGCGAAGCCGATTTTGAACTCACCGAGGACCTGAATCGCTGTCAATTCTGCGAATACCGTTCGCTCCACGAGCGGGGCACGACGGCAGGTAATCTGCTGACTGCGGCAACTGATGACGAAAGCGATGACTTTGACATTGACCTCGATTTGGAGCAGATCGGAGAGATTGCATTTTGAAACGTTGGCTTGAACCTGCGCCCATCACTGTGCCAGATGTGCTGCGCGAGGCAGTCGGCGGGCATCCGTTGATCGGGGAGACACTGGCGCGGCGAGGGATCATCACGCCAACAGCAGCCCGCGCTTTTCTTGATCCAGCGGCATATACATCAGTATCCCCATTCGACCTGCCTGACATGGATCGCGCGGTCGAACGTATTCAGCGAGCGATTCGGCAGCACGAAGTCATCGGCGTCTGGGGGGATTTCGACGTTGATGGGCAAACATCAACTGCCCTGCTCGTCTCATCGCTGCGTGAGGCTGGCGCACAGGTTATCTTCCACATCCCGAACCGTCTCGACGAAGGGCATGGGATCAAGCTGCCGAACTTGCAGCGTTTGATCGATCAAGGAATAGGCTTGATCCTCACCTGTGATACGGGCATCAGTGAACACCAAGCCATTGACTATGCGAATTCACATGGGATCGACGTGGTGATTACCGACCACCACACCCTGACGCCCGAACTGCCCAACGCCTACGCCATCGTCAATCCACAACGATTGAATGATGGGCATCCCTTACGTAACCTACCCGGTGTCGGCGTCGCTTACAAACTTATAGAGGGACTTCATGGTGATACACCTGCCCTACTTGATCTCGTGGCGCTTGGCATCGTCGCTGACGTGGCACAGCAGCGCGGCGATACGCGCTATCTACTTCAGCGTGGGCTAGAAAACTTACGAAAAACAGAACGACTCGGCTTGCAAGCGCTGATCGAACTGGCAGAAGTCGATCCCGCACAGATTAGCGAGGAGACGATAGGCTTCGCACTCGCGCCGCGTTTGAATGCGCTCGGCAGGCTCGAAGATGCCAATCTTGCCGTCGAACTACTGACCACTCACGACGTCGAACGAGCACGCGTCTTGGCGTCGCGGTTGGAAGCGCTCAATAACCAGCGGCGTTTACTCGTCGAACAAGTCTACAGCGCGACGAAAGCGCAGATCGCGCAGGATGACTCGCTGTTGGACAGCAGCGTGATTGTGCTGGCACATCCTACTTGGCACAGCGGGGTCGTTGGCATCGTTGCTAATCGATTAGTTGAGGAATACGGGCGTCCGGTAATTTTGTTGGTCGCACCGGAAGATGAACCAGCACATGGATCAGCGAGGTCAATAGATGGGGTAAACATCACCGAAGCGCTGGCGGCGAACGCTAATTTGCTCGACGGCTTTGGCGGGCACGCAGGTGCAGCGGGCTTGCGCTTACCGCAGGCGAACATCAAGGCGCTGCGCCGTGCGCTAGCGCGAACTGTCACATTACCGGAATCCGATGCGCTGCTCCGGATTGACGACTTCGTTACCCTGCCGGAGATCACGCTCGATCTCGCCGCCGATCTGGGACGGCTGGCGCCGTTTGGAGCAGGCAATCCGCCGCTGGTGCTAGCAGTGCGCGACGTCCACGTCAGCAGCCAGAGCGTAATTGGACGCAGCCGCGATCACACATGGATGATGGTTGAGGATCAGGACGGCAACAGTCAGCGTGTGATCTGGTGGCAAAGTGGCAGCATTCCTCAGGGGCGGATTGACCTCGCCCTCAGCGTTCATGCCGGCGATTATAAGGGCGAACATCAGCTTCAGATCGCGTGGGTTGACTCGCGTCCAGCGGAAGGCGTGCTTCAGATTATTGACCCGACTATCCGCATCATCGACTACCGCGATGATCCGAATCCGCTAGCGCGCTTACGCGAACTTGGCGATGTAATCGTGTGGCGCGAAGTCGATCCGATGGTCGAGGGATCGACACGGCAAGAACTCGTGCCTACTGCAAAGCTGGCGATCTGGACTCTGCCGCCAAGCGGTGCCGAACTGCAAGCCGTCATGGAGTGGGTCAAGCCAGAAACAGTCTATCTGTTCGCACACGATCCGGTACTGGATGCGCTTGAGCCGTTCATGAAGCGCTTAGCTGGCTTAGTTAAATACACACTCAGCCAGCGTGAGGGTTTAGTCACACTGGCAACCTTGGCGGCGGCGACCGCCCAACGCGAGGTCACCGTCCGTGCAGGGCTGGATTGGCTGGCGGCGCGCGGTCAGATCGCGCTGCTCGATGCCGCCGATGGGACAATCACCATCACGGCGAGCAGCGGGCAAATCGCCCCTGATGCCGCCGCGATCAGTGACCGCCTGACCACGCTGCTCCGCGAAACCGCCGCTTATCGCGCCTTCTTCCGCCGCGCTGACCCTGCCAAACTGATTGCCGAATAGGTTAGTTCTACAGTTTCGTTTCGTCCAACGTCCCATCACGCAAATCGAAGATCGCATCGCGCAGCTTGTCAGGGTTCGTCAGCCGCACCGCCGCGATCTCAGCGCTGTTCGAACCCGCCGATTGAATGGCAATATCCCCGTAATTGAGCATCCGACCGAGCAGCGATATATTCACATCCACGTTCGTGATGTTTTCGAGGCTGATCGACGTTTCGTTGGTAGTGAGTACGCTGCCCCGATACTGAGTCACACGACGCGTGGACAGAACAATCCGATTATGTTTAAAAAATAGCCAGTAATATAATGACAGCGTGATGATCGACAACAGCCAAAAGCGTGGATTCGCTTTGCTCTCGTGCCACACGCCAATTTGCTTTTCCCGTTCCATCGTCATTCGTGCAACCTTTCGTCCCGTGCAGCGTAAGAGCTTGTTGTAGTCATATTGTCGATTGTAGCCTAAAAGTGCCCATGAGACCTGTGCTTTTAAGGTACAATCATCGACGCAAACTTGCGGGGCAGTGGATCAGGAGCAAGAGATGGCGTTCGAAATCTTTCCACCAACCGACCAGACGACAACAACACAAGTGCGCGCGCAGGTGAGACGCCGAATACTCAATGGCATCCCCGGGTTCATCTCGTGGCTGATCCTGATTGCACTTGCTATTAGCGTATTCATCACGCCGCAGATGGTCTTCAACATCGCCGTGAGTGTGACCGTATATACCGCTTTCAGCATGATCATTGCGGTCGCCGCTGCGCTTGCCGCCTATCGCCGCATCCGTAAGTGGGAGCATATGGATTGGTCAACCGAAGGCGGCGACGTCGTCCGCCACCTCATTTTGATCCCAAGCTATCACGAACCCATTCCTGTCATGCAGGCGACCCTGCGCCGCCTCGCCGCAAGCGCCATCGCTCGCAATCAGGTGATCGTCGTGCTAGCGATGGAAGCCAGCGACAGTGCAGCATCCACCACCGCCGCGCAACTTCAGCACGAATTCGCATCATCCTTTCTACACATCTTGACGACCTTCCATCCACAAGGACTGCCAGACGAGATCAAAGGCAAATCCGCAAATTTGGCGTGGGCAGTGCGTGCCAGCGCAGAAGAATTATGCAACATGGGCATCCCGCTTGACCGCGTTGTGATCACGGTCGCTGACGCCGACTCGCTGCTGCATCGAGCTTATCTAGAATGCATCAACTACAAATTCCTGACCTCGCCGCGCCGCCACGATACCATCTGGCAAGCGCCGATTTTCTATCACAACAATCTTGAAGCGGTCAGCCCGTTGTTCGAGCCGATGCACAGCTACTCGTCGGCGCTGCAAGCCGCGTTTCTCGGTCAGGGTTTAGCATATTCAACCTACTCGCTCAGCGCTCGGCTGGCACGTAAGCTCGACTGGTGGGATGTGAACGTGATCGCCGAAGACCAGCATATGTTCATCAAGGGGTATGTCAAGCAGCACGGCGGCTTGCTGCTCGATCCAGTTTATCTGCCCGTCTCGGCGTGCGTCGTCACTGGCGCAACCTTCTGGCAAACCTGCGTCAACCGCTTCCAGCAAACGATCCGCCATGCGTGGGGAGCGGAAGAAGTCGGCTATGCGTTCGATCAAGTACTGTTCCGCGAAAAACTGCCACCGCTGCGCGGCTTTCAACTGCTGACGCGCGTGCTGCTCGACCATGTTGTCGCTATCGCCGTGCCAGTGACGTCGTTCGTGCTGCTGCCACTGCTGATCCTCGTGCAGCCACCTGAATGGCTGGCGACGCCGCAAGCTGCGTTGGTCGTCGCAGCGTATGCCGTGATCATGTTGACAAGCGTGATTTTCTGGCGCATCGACGTGCGTCTACGCCCGATTTCCTCACCCCGCCAATGGTCGCTGCTGGTACTGTTGAGCTTCTTCGCCCAACCACTGGTTATGCTGCTGCTAGTCACGCTCCCCGCCTTGATCGCACAGACACGCCTGCTGTTCGACAGCCGTCCTCTGGACTATCAGGTCGCCCCTAAGTAAGGTAATATTTCCCAATTCGCAAAAGCTTTGGGCACGTAACGCTCAAATTCAGTGACCGCGTTTGGAGAAAAACATGAGTGATCCGTTTGTCCTCGGCGTGAATTATTGGCCCCGCCGTAAGGCAATGTATTGGTGGTCGAACTTCGACGCCGAAGAAGTCCGCGAAGAATTCGCCGTCATCCGCGAGTATGGTATGTCGATTGTGCGCATTTTCCTGCTCTGGGACGACTGGCAGCCGACGCCGGACAGCGTCTCGCAGGAATGCCTGACCAACCTCGGCATTGTGCTTGATGCTGCCGTCGAAAATAACCTCGCGCTCGACGTGACTTTCTTCACCGGGCACATGAGCGGTCCCAACTGGACACCCGGCTGGCTGCGTGACAGCGGCGTTCCCGGCGAGACCGACCGCGAACTCGTCAGCGGGGGTAAGCTGGTCGATGGCTGGTATCGCAATTACTACACCGACCCGCAAGCACAGGATGCGCAGCGCCTTCTACTGGAGACAGTTGTCGGCGCATACCACGATCATCCCGGCGTCTGGATGTGGAATCTCGGCAATGAGCCGGATTTGTTCGCCATCGCGCCGGATCGCGCAACTGGATCAGCATGGGTGCGCGAGATGACCGGCGTCATTAAAGCGATTGACAGCGTCCATCCCGTCACCTGTGGGCTGCACTCAGCCAGTCTGTTTAGTACCAAGCCGCATCGTATCGACGATGCCTTTTCGGTAACGGACGTCGCGGTCATGCACTCGTACCCGATGTACGTGTCATTCCTTGATAATCCGCTTGACCCCCAGTTTGTGCCCTTCACCTGCGCGCTGACCAGCGCCATGTGCGGCAAGCCAACGCTCATGGAAGAATTCGGCGGCTGTACTGCCCCTCCCGGCGAGCCGTCGCAAACGTGGGAATGGTCGATGATGGGCAAGCCGCGCACGCAGTTCATGGCAGGCGAGGAAGACTTCGCAGAGTACATCAGGCAAACGCTGCCTAACTTGATTGATGCGGGTGCATCCGGAGCAATGCTGTGGTGCTTCGCCGATTACAGCGAAGACCTATGGGATAAACCGCCGCTGGTTGAATACAAGCACGAGCGCCATTTCGGGATCGTGCGCCCGGATGGTTCGGTCAAGCCGCATGCACAAGTGCTTAAAGACTTCGCTGCGACGAACCCGACGATTCAGCCGCCCAAACGCAAACTCGAAATCACGGCGGATGAGTTCTACAAAGACCCCGCTCCAAATACGGTGCGGCTCTATTACGAATACGTCAAGTAATCGTCTCGTTCTGGGAATGATCCGTGACAGAGGATCATTCCCAACGCTTCAGTCGAATTACGGGATCGAATGCTGGAAAAGATCAGGCGATGCTGTCAACTCAGGGACTGAATCATGAGAGAAGAACGGGAACTCAAATACATCCTGCGCTTCAACCGCTACTACATTTTCTGGGAAGACTATGGTGAACCCTTTGCTGAAAAATCCGACGCGGAGGGCGAAAAAGCACGGATGAAACTCGTCAAGCCGTATTGGAAATGGAAAATCGTTGAGCGCGAAACCATCATCCGCGAAACCGATTACGAATAAAGGGGCGGTTACCTCTCATAAACCCGCAATGTCCACTAAGATTCATTCCTCTCGTCAACCTTCAGCTTAATCTTCGTGATTCGGAAGTTCTCCCGTATAGCGCGCACGTGGACGAATGAGCGTGTCGGTGGCATACTGCTCAATCGCGTGACCAATCCAGCCAACTGTACGACCCAACGCGAACAAAGCCAGCGGCGCGCCGTCGGGTAGATGCGCGACTAAACCGAGTGCCGCCAGCGCGAAATCGACGTTCGGCTGCTGCGCGATTAATGCGCTGGCGCGCTCCGCTAGCTTCAATACGAAATCAACTTCCCGAAACTCAGGATAGACTTCAGCGATCAAGCTGAGCAGCGTCAACGCACGCGGATCGCCCTGCATATACAGCGAATGCCCGAAGCCGGGGATCCGTTCGCCGCGCCGTAGACGCTCGGCAATCACTTGATCGATGCGATCCGGCGTGCCAATTTCGCGTAGGAGCGCGCCGACGCGCGAGGTATTACCGCCATGCCGAAAACCGCCGAGCGCCGCCAATCCCGCCTTCACTACCGCGTAAGGCGTCGATCCGGCTGACGCGACGACCCGCGCCGTGAACGCCGAAACGTTCAACTCATGATCAGCGCATAGGATCAGCGCCGCGTCGATCATACGCGCCGTTTGCGGATCGTCAGGCAGCCACACCCTCTGCAAATGAGTGGCAAGTGAACCCGTGCTGATGGGCTGCATCGTTAACGCTGATGCCATCAGCGCCAGAATGCGCGCGCCTGTGCGGGCGACGGCATTGGGTCGCAAGTCGTAGGCAGCGAGATCGCCGGCTGACGCGAACGCCAGTGCAACCGTCATGCGTGTGCTGAAATCCAGAGCCGGATCGAGCCGAT
>JBBSNT010000213.1:0-7364 GCA_038260485.1 Aggregatilineales bacterium
AACGGTTACAGGGACAGTACGGGAGCAGTCGCTTCGAAGCCGAAGTCGAGGTCAGCGATTTTGAGGCGATGGAAACGATTCTGGGCAAACTGGGTTTTATCCCTACGATGATCTATGAGAAGTACCGCACGACTTATCAATTGGACGAGACGGAAGTCACGCTCGACGAGATGCCCTACGGCACGTTCGTCGAAGTCGAGGGCGATCGGGACGCCATCGGGCGGGTAGTCAAGGCGCTAGGGCTGGACGACGCGCGGCGCATGACGGCGAGCTACACCGTGCTGTTCAAGTTTGTGAAGTCCAACATGGGACTCGACTTCACTGACCTGACCTTCGCCAACTTCGAGGGGATCAGCGTGCCGGAAAATGCCTTCGATACAGTCGGTTTGTAGGGGAGAGGATTCATCTGCGATGCAGCGTGCTCACGTTTATCCGATGGCGCAGGCTTTAGCTGCGGCTGCGCTGTTTGGCGCAAGCGCTCCATTGGCGAAGCTACTTCTGGGCGAGGTCGATCCGGTTTTGCTGGCGGCTTTGCTGTATCTGGGCTGCGGGATCGGCGTCGGCTTAACCAAGCTGCTTCAGGGATTGAGTGGGGCAGCCGACAAAAGCGAAGCACAGATCAGCCGGAGCGACTGGAAGTGGCTAGCTGGTTCGGTGTTCGCGGGTGGCGTGGCTGCGCCGATTATTCTACTGGTTAGCTTGCGCAGTACGGCTGCTTCGACCGCATCACTGCTGCTCAACTTCGAGGGAGTCGCTACGACCGTCATCGCGGTGCTGATTTTCCGCGAATCCGTCAGCAAATACGCGGTTTGGGCGATAGTCGCTGTTACTATCGCCAGCATCTTGCTATCGTGGGATGCCAGCGGTCAGTGGGGCTTTTCGCTCGGCGCGCTCGGCATCATCGCGGCATGTGTCTTCTGGGGAATTGACAATAACGTCACGCGCAATATCTCTGCCAAAGATCCGCTGACTATCGTGCTGATCAAGGGTTTGGGCGCGGGATCATTTTCATTTGTCCTAGCGCTGATTTTAGGGGATCAGCTACCGCTGCTCACCAGCCTTTTCGGTGCGCTGCTGTTGGGGGGCATCAGCTACGGATTGAGTATCGTGCTGTTTATTCGCGCGATGCGCGGGCTGGGCGCGGCGCGCACCAGCGCGCTGTTCGGAACTGCGCCGCTGGCGGGCGTAGCGCTCTCTTTACTGATCTTTCGTGAAAGCCTGACTCCGTTTTTCGTGCTCGCCTTGCTGCTCATGGTCGCCGCTGCAATTGTCCTGCTCAATGAACAGCACAGCCATCGCCACGTCCATGAGCCGATCAATCACGATCACCGCCACCGCCACGACGATGGGCATCATAATCATGACCATCCCGGCATGACGGATCGCAGCCTGACGCACTCGCACGTTCACACGCACGAGCGTGTTGAGCACGAGCATCCGCACCTGCCGGACATTCACCACCGGCACGCGCATGAGACATAAGAATAGGATCGGTTGTTATGACCCAAGAAGCACTCGATAAATTTCGCACCTCGTCCGGCATTCCGCTGAAGCCGCATTACACGCCCGACGATGTGCCGCCCGACGACGAAGCACCCGGCGAATACCCGTTCACGCGCGGCATTTACCCGACGGGCTATCGCGGACGGACGTGGACGATGCGCCAGTACGCCGGTTTCGCCAGCGCCGAAGAGTCGAACGCGCGCTATCGCTTCTTGCTCGAACAGGGACAAAGCGGCTTGTCGGTCGCCTTCGACCTGCCCACGCAGATCGGCTATGATGCCGACGACCCGATGGCGTTGGGCGAGGTCGGCAAGGTCGGCGTCAGCATCAGCAGCATCCACGACATGGAGCGGCTGTTCGAAGGCATTCCGCTCGATCAAGTCTCGACTAGCATGACCATCAACGCGCCCGCGACGGTGCTGCTGGCGATGTACATCGCCGTTGGCAAGAAGCAGGGCGTCGCCTCGACCGACCTGCGTGGCACGGTGCAGAACGACATCCTCAAGGAGTACATCGCGCGCGGGACCTACATCTTCCCGCCTAAGCCGTCGATGCGTCTGATCACCGACCTGTTCGCCTACTGCAAAACCGACGTCCCGCGCTGGAACACGATCAGCATCAGCGGCTATCACATCCGTGAGGCGGGCAGCACCGCTGTGCAGGAAGTCGCCTTCACGCTGGCGGACGGCATCGCTTACGTACAAGCCGCGCTTGACGCGGGGCTGGACGTGGACGATTTTGCGCCGCAGCTTTCGTTCTTCTTCAACGCGCACAACCAGTTCCTTGAGGAGATTGCCAAGTTCCGCGCGGCGCGCAAGCTGTGGGCGACGATCATGCGTGAGCGCTTCGGCGCGACCAATCCCAAAAGCTGGCAGCTTCGCTTTCATACGCAGACCGGCGGCAGCACGCTGACGGCTCAGCAGCCGGACAACAACGTCGTGCGGGTGGCGCTGCAAGCATTGGCGGCGGTGATGGGCGGGACGCAGTCGCTGCATACCAATAGCAAAGATGAAGCGCTGGCGCTGCCGACGCAGGACGCCGTGCAGGTCGCGCTGCGGACGGAGCAGGTGATCGCCTACGAGACGGGCGTTGCCGACAGCGTCGATCCGCTGGCGGGTAGCTACTTGATCGAGCACCTGACCGACGAGATCGTCACGCGGGCGCAGGCGTACATCGACCAGATCGACGCGATGGGCGGCGCGCTGGCGGCGATTGAGTCGGGCTACGTCGGTGGTGAAATTCAGGAGGCGGCGTATCAGTATCAGCGCGCGGTCGAAAAGGGCGATCAGGTGATCGTTGGCGTCAATAAATTCACCGTGAGCGAGGAAGTGCAGCCGGAACTCCTGCGCGTTGATCCGGCGATTGAGACGGCGGCGCGCGAGCGACTTGCCCATTTACGTACCAATCGAGACAATGCCAAAGTCTCGGAACTGCGCGGATGGCTCGATTCGGCAGCGCGTGACGACAAAAATCTTATGCCGCTGCTGATCGAATGTGTCGAGAACGACGTGACGCTTGGCGAAATCTGCCATACGCTGCGCGGCGTCTTTGGCGAATATCGCCCTGTCATGGGGATGTAACGACGACAGCCGTGCAAGCGCGCGAGCATCTGAGCAGCACCTTTTGCTTCCTACTGCTGGGTGCTCCGAACACCGTTGTCGTCTAGGCTTAAGACCTTGGAATAATTGTCGATACAGATTTTACAAAATTTGTGTTATGGATTTGTTATAATAACTTTTACTTGTAAACCTCTAAAAGTATTTAAATAGACTCATATATTATCACGTCAAACTATTTCTGTCTTATAAAGGTTTAGCATGACAACTACATCGGAGTCATCATCACCCGCGCCTTTGACAATGATCGAGGCGTTGCGCTTTGCTGTGGTGCGCGTTCCTGACAACGCGGCGCTGCTCTCCCCCGAACGCCCCTCGATGCCATACCGTGATCTGCTTCAGCAGGTTGACCAACTGGTGGGCGAGTTGAACGGCGTCGGGCTGACGACGCACAGCCGCGTACTGCTGCTGATCCCGGACGCAGTGGATTTAGTCGCCGCGTTAATCGCGGTCAGCGCCGGATTTGTTGCCGTCGTGCTCAATCCTGATTACCTCGAACAAGAAATTGAATACACAATGCGTTTGTCGCACGCCGACGCCTTGATTGTGACCAAAGGATATGAAACGCCCGCCCGCGACCTCGCCACCAAACAGGGCATCCGCGTCATCGAACTCGTGCGATGCCCTGACCGCACTGCTGGCAAGATCAACATCGAAGGCGGGGAGTACGTGCCGCCGACTTTTTCCAAGCCAGAAGACGTGGCGGTGTTACTGTCTACGTCTGGAACGACGGGTATGCCGAAACTGATCGCCTTCACGCATCAGTTGGCATTCAAGGGCGCTTACAATCCGCCGTTTTGGGATCTGTTCGCGTCGTCGACGGAAAACCCGCAGACGTCGGTCAATATGCTGCCCGTCTTCCACATGTTTGGTTTTTCAGGGATCACTTTTCCAATCGCTTATGGTTCCGGGATTTTAGCGCTGCGGGGATTCAACGTCGAAGATTTCTATCGCTATCTTGACGAGTATCACTTGGGCGGCTTCAATGCGCTGCCGGTGATGATCAAAGCGATAGTCGAGGCAGCCCCCGCGCATCAGGAAATCATCGATCGTGCAGCGCTCAAAATCATCAATGTCTCGTCGGCGCCGCTGTCGGCTGAACTCGCGCTTGAGGTGGAACGTATTTTCCGCTGCCAGTTAATTAGCGCTTACGGCATGACAGAAGTTGGCGGAATCGCCTATAGTTATTCGGGTTTCAAAGCGTTTTACAAGCCGGGTTCGGTTGGGCAGCCGATGGTCGAGACGGGCATCATGGGCGAGGATGGCAGCCTGCTCAGCGCGGGGCAAATCGGCGAGATCGTCGTCCACGACACGGCGCTGTTTCGCGGCTACGTCGGGAGTCCGGAGGCGGGCAGCCACTTGATCTGTGAGGGTTGGTTTCACACAGGCGACTTAGGCTATCTGGACGAGCAAAACTTCCTTTTCATCACGGGACGCTTGAAGGAAGTCATTAATCGCGGCGGCGAAAAAATTTCGCCAACCGAAGTCGAAGTCGTGCTGCTGCGGCATCCCGCAGTCAAGGAAGCGGCAGTTTTTAGCGTGCCGCACCTTGTGCTAGGCGAGGACGTTGCCGCTGCCGTCGTGCTGCGCGATGTCGAGACCAAACCGCAGGATATTCGGAAATTCGTGTCTCAGCAGCTTTCGGCGGTCAAAGTGCCCAGTACAATCCATTTTCTCAGCGAACTTCCGGTGACGCCGACTGGCAAAATTCGGCGGACAGCGCTGCCCGGACTGCTTGGCTTGGTCGATGACGAGGGCAAGCGGATCGAAGGACGTTCCCGACTTGCACAAGTCTCTGTCGCGCCGCGCAGCGAAACCGAACAGCGGCTGCTGACGATTTGGCAAAATGTGCTGGGCGTGGATGAACTTGGTATTCACGATGACTTCTTCGATTTGGGCGGCACATCGTTGAAAGCCGCCGAGTTAGTCGTGGAAATCGCTCGCGATTTCCACATGACGCTGCCAATTGCGACTCTGTTCGATGCTGTGACCGTCGCTGAGATGGGCGAGGTGCTGGCGTCGCTCGACGAGAATGCCGTTTGGCCCACGCTCATCCCGATTCAACCGTCCGGTCAAAAGCCGCCGCTGTTTTGCTTTCCCGGACTTTCAGGGGTTGTCCTCAGTTTTCAGCCGCTCGCCCTAGCGCTTGGTGTCGACCAGCCTGTCTATGGATTACAGCCACCGGGAATAGATGGTAAAACACCGCCGCTGAAAACCCTTGCTGATCTGACAACACTGTTCGTTGAAGAAATTCGGACGCAGCAGCCAAACGGTCCATATTTGCTGGCTGGATACTCCTTCGGTAGCCTCGTTGCCCTAGAAGCCGCTCACATGTTGCGCATCCAAGGTGAGGAAGTTGCGCTGCTCGCTTCAATTGATGGACCGTTTGGGCTAACCTATCAAGTCGCGCTGCGACAGCGCATAACTCCAGCAGAAAAGCTGCTGCGCCGTGCGAACTGGCATTTGGAGCAGATGGCGGAACTAAACTTGCTCAATAAGACCCAATACATCCTTAATCATTTGGAGGAGCAGCGGCAGCCGGACGTAGAACTGGAACTCGAACGTCAAGTGATCCTGCCGGGGACGAGCAGCGTTGCGAAGGCGAACCGTCGCATGATGCGCAGCTATCAGCCGCCTCAGTACGAGGAGAAAGTGGTCGTGTTTGCCACAGAGTCAACCCGTGCCGAGAGTGTGGCAGCGGGCAGCGGTAAAAAATGGAGCGAGTTCTTACGTGGCGGTATCGAAATTTGTGACGTGCCGGGCGATCACGCGACGGTGCTGCACGAAATTCACGCGGGAATACTGGCGGCGAAGCTCGCAGGCTACATCGACCGTGCGCTGGCTGAGGTTGGGACTGCTCAAGGGACTGCTCCATGAATGACCGTTCCATCGGCAGCAAAGCAAGCTTCTTGAGCATTGGCAGCGTTGGCAGCATTTTGTCGATAGGCAGCGCCGGGAGCATTCTCAGCATCGGCAGCGCGGGCAGCATCCTATCGGTTGGCAGCACGGCGAGCGTTCTCTCGCTCTTCAGCTTCGGCAGTATTGCTTCGCTGTGCAGCGCCTTGAGCATCGGCGCGCTGTTCGGCTTTCTGGTGGTAGGCAAACGCTCCCTGCGGCGCGATGCTGGCGCTCAAGGCGAGGGAAGGCATCGTGCGAAACAGGCAGCCAATTCATCCAGTGGCGGTTAGCGTCGAAGTCGGGGATACCAGCGCAATCGCGTCGCCAGAGTCGAATTACGTGGCGACAGGTTGGGGAGATGTCGAGAATTGGGCGGCGCGGGTTATCTCGCCGCTGCGACGGGGCGGCGGGTCGAACTCGCAACCAACCGCTAAGGACGGGTGTTTTTACCACTATGCTGCGCTAACGTGACGGACGCCCTAGTTTCACGAGAGCTAATCGTCATCCTGAGCTTGTGTTATAATCCCGCTTTATGTCCCAATTGAAACGACTCCCCAGCCGAGCTATCGGACGCGAACGTCAGGTGATGGTGATCACGGCGGCGCTGGCAGTTTTTCAGTTCATTGCCGCGTATCGTGCTCTGAACATGCCGGACGATTTGGCGGCGAAGGTCAGTTTAGTGCCGCAGTTGGAGTTTATCGCGGCAGCGGCGTGGGGGCTGATTCTTTCGACGGCGACGTGGCGAGTCGCGTGGCATCGTTCACGCAATCTGCGCACGGGCGTCTACGCATTGGTCGCGTTTATCGTTTATAGAGTGGCGCGATTACTTGCTTTCACCCGTGCCGATTACGACTATAATCGTCTACGTTTTTTGACGGTTGCGACCATCATCATTCTAATCGCTGGGGTGGTATACCTGATGCGCCCGATGGTGCGGCGGGTGCAGCCGATGGAGAAAATTTATGAGCGCGAATCAGAAGATTGATCAATTACGCGAACTGCGTGACCTGAGCCGGGAAGGCGGCGGCGAGGAGAGAATCCAGCGCCAGCACGATATTGGACGCAACACCGCCCGCGAACGGCTGGATATTCTGCTTGATCCGGGCAGCTTCCGCGAGTTGGACGCCTTCGTCACCCATCGTTCCCATAACTTTGGGCTGGAAAAACAGCGCTACCTGAGCGACAGCGTCGTGACAGGGTGGGGCACGGTCAACGGGCGGCTGGTCTACGTCTTTTCGCAGGATTTCACCGTGATGGGCGGCAGCCTCAGCGAAGTCCATGCCGAAAAAATCATCAAGGTCATGGAAATGGCGATGAAAACCGGTGCGCCGCTGATCGGACTCAACG
>JBBSNT010000214.1:0-7351 GCA_038260485.1 Aggregatilineales bacterium
GCCCGTCTCGATTTACGAAGCGTACAGCGAAGGCGAAGAAGGCGACTACGTCGTCCAGATGATCACACAGATGATGAAGCGCAAAAACTACAGCTATCGGGATTTCGCCGTGATGTACCGCACTAATGCACAATCCCGCGCGGTTGAAGACGCCTTCATCAAACACGGCATCACCTATAAGCTGATCGGCGGCGTTGGCTTCTACAAACGGCGCGAAGTGCGCGATTTGATCGCCTACCTGCGCGTGATCAACAACCCGAACGAGTCGGTCAGCTTCGAACGGATCATCAACACACCGGGGCGCGGTATCGGCGCGAAGTCGCTGGAGTCGCTCAATCGCTGGGCGTTCGAGAACAACTTGACCATTGCCGAAGCGCTCGAAGCAATTTTGCGCGGCACGCCGACCTCGCTGACAGGACGTGCGGCGAAAGCCTTCGCGGAATTCGCCATGCTCATCCACGACCTGCAAACGCTGGCAGAGCATAACGATTTGACCATCGTTTTTGACGAACTGACCTCACGCATCGGCTACAACATGTACCTTCAAGAGATCAGCGACACGCCGGATCAAGCTGAAGAACGCATGGAAAACGTCGCGGCGCTGCGCGGCTTGATCAGCGACAAGAAAGACCTCGAACTAGACGACTTCTTGGTCGATACGGCGCTCGTCTCCGAGATCGATACGCTCGACCCAGATAAGGATGGCGTTACGCTGTTGACGCTGCACTCGGCGAAGGGCTTGGAGTTCCCGGTCGTGTTCCTGACAGGCTTGGAAGATGGGCTGCTGCCGCATTCGCGCTCGTTCAGCGAGCCGGACGCGATGGCGGAAGAACGCCGCCTGCTCTACGTCGGCTTGACGCGGGCGAAGGACAACCTGTTCCTGACCTACTGCTTCCGCCGCTCGCTCTACGGCGAAAGCGTCGCCGGCATTCCGTCACGCTTTCTGACCGACATTCCAGCAGACCTGACCGAAGGCTCATCCAGCCGCGTGCAAACCATGCGTGACCGCGCAGGCTATCAAGCGGCGACGACGTGGCAGCGCGAAACGCCCGCGCCCGCGCCGAGCAAGATCATCTCGTTCGAGAAGGCAGTCCGCAAGCAGCGCGAAACGCGCTTCAAGGCGGGGCAGCGCGTCTATCATTCGAAGTTCGGCGAAGGCACCGTCATCGACAGTCGCCCTGATGGTCAGGACGAAGAAGTGCAGGTGCGCTTCAAAAACTACGGCATGAAGCTGCTCGCCGCCAATTACGCTAACCTGATCGTCCTCGAATGATGAGAGAGTGAAGTATCGAGCGCTGACTCGATAAGCATCGCTGGTTTTTGTAGGGCTAGACCTGTGTGTCTACCCTAATGTTGGGCTTGGATTTTAAGTTGCCAAGCTACAAGCTAATGGGAATCGGGGTTACTTAATCCGTTCGGTGGGCATGGTGTTGGTTTCCGCGAGATATTCGAGTCCGTCGCGGTCAGTCACGTAGACGTAGCGTCCCTTTTTACGGAGCAGCCCCGCGTTCAATAACCCACGCAGCGCCCGTCCGACAACTTCGCGGGTCGTACCGAGGATTGATGCCATTTCTTCCTGCGTCAACTGTGACGGCGTCTCGGAAATTTGGTCGGCGTAGGTCGTCTCGTGCAGGAACAGCTTCGCTAACCGCGACGGGATCGTGCGGAAGGTCATATCTTCCAGCCGCTCGATGTACTCACGGTTGAGGTGCGCCAGCGCTTGCACCGTGTTGTTGAGCAGCGTGCGCTCCGACGCCATCAGATTGAGCAAATTCTGGTGGCTGATGACGAGAACTTCGGCACTGGTGACGGCAACGGCGTTGAAGGGGTTATGCCGCCCATCGACCGCTGCAACTTCGTTGAACGTCGATGGCGGGCGGAGCAAACTCAGGGTATGCAGGCGACCTTCGGCGTTGACGCGGTAATTGCGCACCAAGCCATCGACGACGATGTGAAAGCCTGCACATTCCTCATCCTCGTTGAAGATCACCGCGCCCGCTTGGTAGCAGTGACGATGCGCCTTGCATTGGACACGTTCAAGACTGTGGGCATCCATCCCGGCGAAAAAGGGGATATTTTGCCAATCAACGAGTGGGTTATCGGTGCTGCATTTGATCTGGGGCATGGCTTTTGCGGATCGTTTAACGTTAATCAATTTGAACACACGACGGGCGGGGAATCAACCTTTATATTGTAAGAATGTGCTGAGCAAAAATACGTCAGAGTCACCAAGCATGGGTGAAGACAGGGCAGCGGGTTGCAAGCGGGACTGGATAAACTGCGCACAGCGCACGCATAAAAAGCGCTCGCCGAAAAGCGAGCGCTTTTTATGCGGACTGTTCCTGACCGAAGTTGCTATTTGGGCAGCACTTGCGCCAAGACCACCAGCGTGATAACGAGCGCGATGGAGAGGACCGCCATGCTGCGTAGATCGGAGATGACGTAGCCGTACTCTTGGCGTAGTTCTGCTTCCGACACCTGAAGCGTCGGGTTTTCGAGCATACTGGCCACGACCCCTGACCGAAGATCGGTGCTGCCGCTGCTGCGCGATTTTCCACCGCGTGAAGCGCGGCGTTCGCCCGCTGAACGCGCGCTGTAGGATACACGATCACTCCGGCGCGAACTGCCGCTGTTTCCGCTGCGAGGCGTGCGCGTGCTGCTGCGCGGGCTAGGTGGCGCAACCGACGTTTCCTCGAAACGCAGTTGTTCTTCTGGACGTGCCGGTTCTTCGGCGGTTACCGGTTGTGGGGCTGATTTTTTCTTTGCCATAAGTGGCGCTCCTATTTTTAATTGATGCGGTCGGCGAAAACGACGATCCGCTGGTCGTCAACTTGGTAAGGATAGCATGAGATCAAGGTGGCTGTCGCACCCTCGCGCGGTTCTAGAACGTCCACCTTGTTGGGTTCGACAATCTGGATCGAGTTGATGGTGTAGGTGTAAACGTTGGTGCGCGTCTGAATCTGGAAGGAGTCGCCCGCCGCGAGTTCGTCAAGGTGCTGGAACAGCTTACCGTAAATGTCATTGTGCGCCGCCATCGAGACGTTGCCGTAGTCATCACCGGGGTTGATGCCGTTGGTGACCTGTCCCACACCCTGTTTGAGCGCTTCCCAGTCAACCCCCTGCACGATGGTCGCATTCAGGTTGAGCTTGGGGACGATCAAGGCGAGCGCGGTTTCGCTGGTTTGCGGTGGGCGGCTGATGACGGGCTGAATCCACTCACTCTGGACGCGGGCGCGCAGGAATTCCGGTACTTCATTGTAATTAAACTGTGGATTCGCGCCGAAGATATGCCCACCGGGTAGAACGACGTTTTCGAGCCGGATCGTTGGGGTTGGCGCGACCGTCGGAATCGTCAGGCGGCGGTTCTCGTCGGCAAGCTGCTGTGCCGATGCCGTTTCCTTTTCGAGCGTGCCTATCGCCTGCACCAGATTGACCGCGATCACGACGATCATCAGGACGGCGCTGACCTCGACCAACAGCAGCAGGCGGTCAAATACACGCCGTCGCTGCCGAACTGCGCCCGGTCTGTGGATTGGGGCGGGGCGGTCGGCAGCGTCCTCGAAACGGGGCGAACCGGGAACCGTAGGTGCTGGCGGCGCGCTGGTCGTGGTCGGTGCTGCGACGGACTGAGGCATCACCGGCTGCGTAAGCGCGGCGAGCGCTGCCGCGACTGGATCGTGTCCGGCTGGCACTCCGGCTGGCGCAGGCGAGATCGACTCTGGTTCGTATATTTCTGCTGAGGTGGGGTCGGGAATCGCAGGGGATACCGTCTCGATCACGCGACCGGAACGCTGCATCCGCTTCATGCTCTGCTGGCGTTCCTCGCGTCGCTTGATAGCGATAATATGCTCCAGTTCCTCGACGCTCAGTTCGTCAACCGGACGCTTGTCACGCACCGCTGGTCGCTTTCGCTTCTGACTTCGCCACGACCGCGAAGACCTCGCGCTCGAAGAACCAGCGAAACGGCGGCAAGCGGAACAAGAGCGAACGCAGGGTGTCGATCACGAAGTTCTCGCCGCCATGCTGCGGCGGGCTTTCAAGCCAAACCTTGCCCTTAAAGCCCGAAGCGCGCAGCGTCTTGTGCAAGCTCCACATCGACTGTTCGTTGACGTGGACGTGCTCGTTGACCGAGACGAGGAATTCACGCGGATTCTTGGGGTAGTTCTCGCCCCGCCCCATCAAGGTGCGGACGCGCCGCACGACCGGATAGGCGTAACGGTCATACCAGATATTCGGCGCGGTATGGACGATAAAGCGTCCGTTTGGCTTCAACACACGGTGGACTTCCGTGAGCGCTTGGTCGAGTTCCCACGGATGCAGGTGCTCGACGACGTCGAACATCAGCACGCGATCAAACGACGCATCAGGGAACGGCAGCGTTTTGGCGTCGGCGAGGTAGACAGCGGTATGCCCCGGCGCGACTCCATCGAGCGGGTCGATCACGCGGCGCGACATGTTGACCGCGACAGGGGCGTAGTCGATACCATAAGCATCCGCGCCGAGCTGCGCCGCGTGACGTAAAATTTCGCCGCGCCCACAGCCTACGTCAAGGACGACCATCCCCTGCTTAACCTCTGCCAGCGAAAAGGCAGATGACAAGCGACGTGAAAGCTGCTCCCCCTCGCTGGTGTTGAAGACGTCGAAGCCTTCGCAGGCGGTACGGAAATATTCTTCGGTATACAGGGATGAAGAAACGGGTTCTTTTTGCTTATCCAACGGGCTTATCACTCACGGATTCTTACTCCAAGCGATTATACTCGACGGTGCGGGCTGTGCAAACGGCTAATCGGCGCGCGCTTGACAAGCTGCTGCTTGACTTGGATAGGCAATTTAATATATCTTCATCATAATAAATAGTAATGTTCGGGGAGATTTCAAATGGATCTAAAAGACCCCACAATAGCTCTTGACGAAACCAATAGTGCAGATGAGCCTGAATATCGCACGATAAAAGATCCAGCACTGCAATATGCATGGCAGTACTACATCACCTACGATACCGTTTCGACGACGCAGAAGATGCGCCATAATCGCCAGCGGCGTCAAATTATT
Organism: Aggregatilineales bacterium; assembly: GCA_038260485.1. Lineage (GTDB taxonomy): Bacteria > Chloroflexota > Anaerolineae > Aggregatilineales > Phototrophicaceae > Flexifilum. The sequence continues at coordinate 5,053 of JBBSNT010000214.1, forward strand.
TTGCTGGGTTTCGTCGCTACCGTTATCGCCGTGTTTTTAGTACCGCTGCCCGTTGCCAATTTTATTGCCAGCATGACCGGTTTCTCTGACTTCATCATGCGGATTCGCTGGATTTTTCTGGTCGCTGCGCCGATAAGCCTTTCGGCAATGATGGCATATACGCTTCAATTTTCGCCAAGCATGGCGTGGGTGGTGCATCGCGTCGGTGCGGAGAAGATTCGGCGCGAAATTTATCTATATCGCATGGATGCCGATGGCTACTCCGATACGAAACTGACTGAATTTAAAAAGCAGCAAATGCTCCGTGAAGTCGTCAATGTTACTAGAGAAGAAATCGAAAAAATCGACGTTCCCATCCCTGCACATCGGGTGACGAAAACGCTCACGGAAGCCGATGTTGCGGCGAAAACAGATGACAAAGCAGATCAGGGGTTTTTACCTTTAAGTGCTACAGAATATATGGACTATCGCGTGATCCCGCAGCGCACTTGGTACGTGAATAAGATTAACGAAGATTATCAAAACCTCCGCCGCATCCGAACTAGGATATTGCTCGTTGGTGGTCTTGGGACGCTCGTCGCCGCCTTTGGGAATGGTTGGGAACAGTACGTTGCTATTACGACGGCAGGTGTGGCAGCGCTGACAACCTATACTCAGTTGAAATTGTATGGTCAAGTCTACCCGATGTATCACTCGACGGTTGGCAAGCTTGATGCGGTGGTGGCAGAGTGGATGGGGCTATCGCATTCGCTGCGTGATGAGCCTGAGCATCGCGCTTCATTTGTGAAGCAAATTGAAAATATCTTCAACGACGAGCGGTTGAAATGGATGGATCAGGCGACGCAAGCAATGGTTAACGGTGATCAGTCGCTAATGCGCAACGTCAGCGATTGGACAAGAGGATTTGGCAATCAACCCGTGCCAGAACCTGAAGCGGGAGAATCGAAGAAGGATGTCAGCAGGCGTGACGTCTCAGAGTCCGATCTCCCGATTGATGCTCAGGCTATTGTGTTGACAGACACACCCATTCCGGCACTGGACGAAATGCCGATAGTAGCGGATGAAGCTGCGCCAATCGGCGATATGCCTGTCACGCTGCTTGAAGCACTGGAGCAGGACAGCACGGGAGCGTCAAGCACAGAACTGCCGAAAGGCGAGTATGAACAGGATGACGCCTCTGGCGAGCAGGAGAAACTCGTCGATCTGCATCCTAGTCCTGAGGACCTGCGGAATGGCAACGGCAAGCTTGATTGAGGCGGTAGAATTAAGGGTGTCTCGTTCACGAGTGGAGACAGCCTAGCCGCTTAACACGTGTTTTTGCTCTAGCGAGGCTCTATCTGAGAATCAACAACGGCAGGCGATTATTTCCGCCTGCCGTTATTTACTGTCTTCCTTAAGATGGAGCAGATCAGCCGAGGACTTTCTTTCCGGCAAACAAGCCCAGAACCAAAGCCCCGATAAAGAGCACGAGGAGCAGTAAGAATAGGAACTGCGCGATAGACGATGCTGCGCCAGCAATGCCACCTAATCCCAGCAACCCTGCGACAACAGCGGCGCTAAAGAACAAAAGCGCAAGTCTTAATACGATCTATTCCTCTGCTCCGCGTAAGTCTGAATTAGACCGTTGGGGTGCGGCGACCGAAGATCAGCGACACCACGAACAGGACAAGGAAAATCACGAACAGAATTTGGGCGATACCCGCTGCTGTACCCGCAACACCGGAAAAGCCGAGGAAAGCCGCGATCAACGCAATAACCAGAAAACCGATAGCCCAGCTTATCATGATGTGTCTCCTTGATTGTCGCTATTAAATGCTGCCTTCTCATCACCGTTATGTGATTTGAAAGGCTAATTAGAAAACATTATAGGGCAATTTTACTTGAAATGTTTGCTTTCTCAGGTAATTTTAATTACAAACTTAATTTTTTAACACTAGTGTCTCGGTTTTCTCTCTCAGACGGTATAAGTTTTGGTGTTTAACGAATTGATTTACCACTTTCGAGAAGACGTATAAGCGGCTGATGCGCGTGGTGATCAGCCGCAGAATTCCTGATAACGTAAATTTTTGTCTCGTCTCATCCTTTACACGATGCGCTAGTCAGCAGCGGGGATAAAACCCTTGCTATACTAAAGTTACAAGAAATCATTAAATGTTGGCTTTATCAATGACTGATTCACTTAATTACCCGGATATTCTTGGACTCATTACAGGAGGAAACCGCTGCAATATTAGTGCTGCACAGGTCGCTGTCGCAGTGCGTCCGCGTCTCATTCATGCGGGACGCCCCTTCGAGGTGA
>JBBSNT010000215.1:0-7350 GCA_038260485.1 Aggregatilineales bacterium
GTCGGGGTTGGCGCTGGTGGTCGCGGCGCTGGTGGTAATCGCGCTGGGGACGGGCTTCCTGATTTATCCGGCGGGCTTGAGCAGCATCGGCGCGAGCTTCGGTGCGAGTGTGCGCGCGGTGATCCAGCCGAAGGGGATCATCGGCTACGGCGCGCTGGTTTCGTTGTTCTACGAGCCGTTCATGTGGGCGCTTGCCGCCGCTGGGTTATTCGCCCGACGTTATCGTTTTACTGCGGTGGATCGCTTTTTGCTGGCGTGGGTGCTGGTTGGCATCGTCGTGTCGCTGTTTGTAGTCGATGGCAGCGCGGATCACGCGCTGTGGATCAGTGTGCCGCTGGCGGTTTTGGCGGCGCGCGCGCTGGAACAGGCGCTTGTGCCTGACAACTCGACGATTTTCATCGCCGCGCCGACTTGGTCGCGCTGGCTGATCGCCACCAGCGTGATCGGCGTGTTCTGCGTGTTCACGCTTGCTTTGCAGTCGGCGGGGCGGGCGCTGATTCAAGCGCCTGAAGGCACGCTGGCGTCCGCGAACTTCCAGCCGGACAGCATCATTCTGCTGCTAATCGCGCTGCTGTTTCTGGTGATCGGCTTCTTCCTGTTCGGCAGCTTGTGGGGCAACCGAGTTGCGTGGCAGGGCATCGCGATTGGGCTGGCATTGTTCGGCGGATTGACTTCGCTCGGCGGGGGCTGGAACGTGGCGGTGACGAATGCTGGAAATCCGGTGGCTTTTTGGCACAGCACAGCGACGGATGACGATACCATTTTGCTGCGCCAAACGCTGTTCGAGGTGGCGAAAAGACAGTCGAGCGGGCTGCCGTTAATGCCCATCACCGTGATGTCACCGCCGGATGGGGTGATCGCATGGTTGCTGCGCGACTTCACGAATGCCGATTTCGTCAGCGACGTGGGTGATGCTGTTGGTGACGAGGTGGTGCTGCTGCCGGGATCGCTGGCAGCGCCCGAATTGGGATCGAGCTACGTCGGGCAGGATTTCGTTGTTTCGCGCTCGTGGGATATGGCGACGATGAACCTGATCGATCTGCCGGGATGGTGGACACAGCAGCAAGCGCGCAGCGCGTGGACGGGCGAGGAACGTTACAATCTGTGGCTGCGGCAGGACGTGTATGAGGGCATACCCGTAGGCTAATGCTTTGCGCGCATCGGTGAGGAATTGGCGCGATTGGCGTGTATATTGACCGGAATTAACGAAGGGAACGCTATGACTCAGGGCGACCTCGACGGGATCATTGTGTGCTGCTTGCAGGGCGATCAATCCTGCTATGCCGCGCTCTACGATCAGTTTGCGACGGGCATTTATCGCCTCTGTTACAGCCTGCTGCTCAACCGCGAGGATGCCGAGGACGTGATGCAGGAGTCGTTTGTCTATGCCTTCAAGAACCTGCATCGTTTCGATGGGCAGCGCTCCTCCTTCAAGACGTGGCTGTATACAATCGCGATCAGCCGCTGTCGAAACGTCTATCGACGGGCGCGTCCGGTGCTGATCGACCTGACGCAGCTGCTGCAAATCGCGCTGCCAGCGTCCAAGTCGGACATGCCGGAAGCGGCGTTCGCGCGGCAATCGGCGCAGAAGGCGGTCGAACAGGCGTTGATGACGCTGACTCCGCGTCTACGCGAAGCGGTCGTGCTCCGCTATGGTCATGGGATGACCTACCGCGAGATTGCCGATGTGATGGGCTGCCCGCAGAAGACTGCCGAAAGCCGGGTGCGGCTGGCACATGAGACTCTGCGCGGCGTTTTACAGGGTCAAGGATTGTTGGAAGAATTAGCCAGTATTTGAGTGCGTGTCTTGAGCGAGTATCTAACGCATGAGTTTGACCTGTAGACCGTATCGGGCGCTGCTGCCCGGTTACATTCAGCGCGAGTTGAGTCCCCAACAGCGGGCGCGGGTGGCTCGGCATTTAGACGAGTGTGCCGAGTGTTACGCCGCTTACATGGATCAGCGGCAGTTGGTGCGCGACCTGAGCGTGAGTATTCCGCGAATTGGGACGCAACGGGATGAACTCCCGCCGTTCGAGATGATCCGCGCGGCGGTCTTGGCGCGCACAGTTTCGCCTGTGCAGCCTGCCACGGTTGGACGTGATTTGCAGGTCACTTATGGGCGTTACAGCCTTGCGGTGCTGCTGATGGTGGTTGTGCTGCTGCTGCCGCTTTCGATGCACAGCCAGACCTTCAACGTACCGACGCAGCCAACCCCTGAAAAAACGATAGCGCAGGGGACGGCGGTCGCCGTGTTACCTGCTGAATCCACCACGCTCACAGCGACGCTTCAGCCCAATTACGCGCCTATCTTGGGCGCGACTGATACCCCGTAAAGGACGTTTATGGCAACTCGTTATCTCGACCAATCTCCTGAGCAGCCCGACGTGCTGAACCGCTGGTTGGCGCGCGCCTATACGGTGAACTGGGAACTTGTCGCCTACATTGCGATCTTCGCGCTGGCGATCATTACTCGTTTCGCTGACCTTGGCGTGCGCGTCATGAGCCACGACGAAAGCCTGCACACCTATTATTCGTGGCGACTGGCGACGTTGGGCGATTTTCAACATTCGCCGCTGATGCATGGACCCATCCTGTTTCATTTCACGGCGCTGTTCTACGCGCTGTTTGGCGATAACGACTTCACCTCGCGGCTCTACCCGGCGATTCTGGGGGTTATCCTCACCATGACGCCGATCCTGTTCCGGCGTTGGCTCGGCAGATGGGGCGCGCTGCTGGCGTCGATTATGCTGTTGGCGTCTCCGCTGCTGATGTACTACGAACGCTATCTACGCCACGATACCCCGTCGATTTTGTCGGCGGTGCTGATGGCTTACGGCATCTTCATGTATCTCAACGGTCCGCAGCATTTGCGGCGCAAGGCGCGCTGGCTCTATCTCGTCGCTGGCATGATGCTCTGGAATCTGGGTTCGAAAGAGACAGCGTTCATCTACATCGCCATTTTTGGCAGTTTTATCGGCGTATATTGGCTGGCGCGGTTGTTCCAGTCGTGGCGCAAAATGCCAAGCCGCCGTCTATTCCAGTTCTTGATCACGGCGGTGCTGATCGGCGGGTTGACGGCTCTGGTGATGTACATCGTCTTTACGATCACGCTGTCGAACGCGGCGACGCTCGATCTGCGCATCATCTATCTCCGTGAGCAGATACAAGCGGTATTCAGCGGACAGCCAGCGGGCTATGAGTTCACGATCTTCTTAAGCTGGACGTTGATCGTGATTGCGGCGATCATCGTGCTGACGGTCGGGACGGCGATTTGGGCGACGCGCCGAGACGCGGGACGCCTGCGCGTGGGCGAGATATTGCTGCTGCTGCTATTGGCGCTGGTGGTCTGCCTTGCGCTGATCGCGCTTGAGGAAATCACGCAGCAGCCGAAACCAGACAGCGAAGATGGCGTGACGGTCGCGGCGGTGATCAGCAACCTGCCAATCATTGCGGCGTGGGTGTTTTCCGGCGTGGCTATCGCCGGGCTGATCTTCTCACGAGTGGCGGGCTGGTGGCGGCGGCTGTATCGCTTCCCCGAACTCGACTTGATCGTTGTGATCTTGACGCTGATTCTGCCGTGGGGAACTGCTTTCGTGATCAAAGCGACGGGGGCAAGCCCAACCGACTACACAGGCGAGGGCATACAACGTGCCGTCGCGGCGGTCATTCCCTTTATCGCGCTGTCGGTGGTCGCCGGGCTGGCTTGGAACTGGAAACGCTGGATCATTTGCGCGCTGGTGTTTTACATCCCCTATGCCTTCTTCTTCACGACCATGTTCACCAATCCGAACGGTTTGGCGACCGGGATGATCGGCAGTCTCGGCTACTGGATCGAGCAGCAAGGAGTACAGCGGGGCAGTCAACCGCGTTACTACTATGCGCTGGTGATCATGCCGATTTACGAATATCTGCCGATGATCGGCGCGTTTCTGGCGATGCTCGCTGGATTGCTCATTTTCTGGCGTCAGCAGATTAAGCTGCGAACCCAACGCTGGATCACGGCGCTGGATTCGACCGAATTAGAAGTGGTTTCGGCGGAAGAAGAACTGATTGCCGTGACCGATCCCCGCTGGCTGAGGCAGCTTCCGTTTCTGCTGTTCGTGGCGTGGTGGGGTGTGCTCAACTTCATCGCCTATACGCTGGCGGGTGAGAAGATGCCTTGGCTTGGGACACATATGACCGTCCCGTTGATCCTGCTGACGGCGTGGTATTTCGGGCGTATGTTCTCGAACCTCAACTGGTCAATTTTCCGCCGACGTGGTTGGCTGTACCTGCTGCTGCTTCCCCTGTTCGCGGTCGCGGTATTTCAGGCGGTCGCGCCATTTCTGATCGGTAATCCGCCGTTTCAGGGGCTGGAACAATCCCAGCTTGCCTACTCGTATCAATGGCTGGCGATAGTCGGTGTTGTGGTGCTGGTCGGCTACCTGATCGTGCGAGTGGCACGCCAAACGAATTTCCTGACCCTGCGGCGCATGATCGGCGTGGTGGCGTTCATGCTTCTCGCGCTGCTGACCTTCCGCACCGCGTGGGTGGCGTCGTTCATCAATTACGACTATGCCAACGAGTATCTGGTCTATGCTCATGCCGCGCCGGGCATCAAGCTGATGATGCAGCAGATCGAGGACGTGAGCCGCCGCACAACCGATGGCTTGAACATGAAGTTCGCATGGGGCGGCAATGCGTGGCCGGTGACGTGGTATTTCCGTAATCTGACGAACGCGAGCTTCTTCGCGGGTAATCCGTCAACGGGGGTGATTGGCGACGCGGTGATGGTCTATGCCAGCGATGATATTCAGGCGCGAGTTGAACCGCTGCTTGAGGATAACTACTATCGCTTCGAGTACATGCGCATGTGGTGGCCGGATCAGGAATACTTCGGGTTGAGCGCACAGCGCGTCATGAACGCGCTCGACTTCTCGCCTGAAAACACGCAGGCGGGGCAGATTCGCAAAGGCATGTTCGACATCTGGTGGGATCGCAATTTCACGGTCTATGGGCAGGCGATCAATCGAGACTACAGCCTAGAGAAGTGGCCGGTTGGAGAACATTTCTATCTGTACGTGCGTAAGGATGTCGCCGCGCAGGTCTGGAATCTGGGGGTGGGCGAAGGCACGGTCATGAACCCGCTCGAAAATCAGGCGGTGAACGTCTGCACGCAGAACTGGCAGCAGAGCTTCGCCGAGACGATTTTCAACCCTGGCGTAGCAGCACCGCTGAATCACCCGCTCGACATCAGCGTCGATAGTGTGAGTAAACGGGTCTACGTCGCCGAAGAATTCAACAGCCGCGTCTCCGAGTTCGACACGGATGGTAATTTGATCACGACGCTGGCTGGCGGCACGGGCGATTTTGTCGAGCCGTTGAACCGCCCGAATGGTGTCGCGGTCGCGCCGAATGGCAACCTCTACGTCGCGGATACGTGGAACTATCGCATCCGCGAACTTGCGCCCGACGGCAGCCTGATCACGAGTTGGGGGCAGGCGAATCAAGCGGGTGCAGAGGCGCAGACCGAACCGGTTGACGGCTTCTGGGGGCCGCGAGACGTGGCGGTCGATGCGCAAGGACACGTCTACGTCGCCGATACAGGTAACAAGCGCGTCCGCGTCTATGATGCGAACGGGCTGTTCCTGTACGACATTGGTTCGGCGGGGAGCGCGCTCGGTCAGTTGGACGAGCCGAGCGGCTTGGCAGTCGATAACGACAATAACCGCCTGTATGTCGCGGATACGTGGAACCGCCGCGTTTCGGTGTTCGATCTCGCCGGAAATGCGCTCTTCACATTCAGCGTGCGCGGCTGGTATGAAGATGTAGGCAACCGCCCGTACCTCGCAATCGATCAAGCGCGTAACCTGCTCTACGTCACTGATCCTGACGCGGGGCGCGTGCTGGTCTACGATTTGGCGGGTAACTGCGTTGGATCGTTCGGTCAGCCTGCTGACAATGTGACCGATGCTAGCCAGTTTCAGACGATTGGCGGCATCGCGACCGACAGCGACGGTAACGTCTACGTCGTCGATGCTGAGGCGGCACGTATTCTCAAGTTCATGCCGTTTGTCGATACGGTGATGCCTGATACGCAAGAAGATTTGTCCGGCGAGGTGATCTCGCCGGATGAGATGGGCATGATGACTGACGAGGTCATGCCGCTGGATGCGTTGGGGATGGCTACGGATGAAGTGATGCCGGAAGTTACGCCAGAGGCAACGATTGAAGCCGTCGGCTAACGCGGCAAAGAATCCGGTTCGATGCTAAGATGGGGCATTCCTGACTCGCATCGAACCGGACGCAAACCAACATGAATTCGATAGACATCCTTAAGTATGGTCATTTGACTGTGCTGGCGACGATTGACGACTTGGATGCTGCCGCCTGTGAAGTGAGCGGCGTGTGTGGCATTTGGTCGGTTAAGCAGATCATGGCGCATCTCGCTTCGCATGAACTCGTCCTCGCTGACGTGCTTAAATCGATCCTTGGCGGGACTGAAACCCCCTATTTGGACGCCAATATCGCGCAGGGCGTTGCGTTCAATGACCTTGAAGTCGAGCAGCGGGACGGACAGAGTTACGAGGCAATTATGCGCGAATATAAGGACGCCGCCGCCAAAACACAAGCGCTGATCACGCGCGTGTCCGCCGACCAGCAGCGGGAGATCGGGTTGCTGCCTTGGTACGGCGCGGAATACGATCTCGAAGACCTGATCGCTTATTCGAATTACGGGCATAAACGCGAACACTGCGCGCAGATCAACGTTTATCGCGATAGTCTCAAGTAGGGCGTCTCTTTCGGTTACCTCGATCAACCACGTACGCTTGTCAGCCGTTATGAATTATGGTAAAATGACCGTGTAGGAAAAGTGGGTGATACCCACTTTTTTGTGTATCAGTTGTACGTGGCGACCGTCTGCAAAGTCGGTCGTTGTTGAAATCCGCCACGTTATTCCCCAAAGTCCTTACGGGAGTTAAGACCAAGTAGTATGAAAAGTGAGTTTGAAGTTGCCTTCAATGAGATTATGGAGTCGCGCGCGCTGCCACAGGAGACGGTTCTCGAAGCCCTGAGCACCGCGCTGGTTTCCGCTTATCGGCGTGATGCCGGGGTGGGTTCGTCGCAGCGCGTCGAAGCCAACCTTGACCCCGTATCGGGACGTCCGCGCATTTTCGTCGAAAAAGAAGTGGTCGATGACGTTCAGGATACCCGAACGGAAGTCGAACTCGAAAAAGCCCGCTACTTCAATCCTGAAGCGAACTATGGCGACATGGTGATGGTTCAGGCAGAAGGCACGACTAAGAAATTCGGGCGTATTGCCGCGCAGACTGCAAAGCAAGTCATCTTGCAGAAAATCCGCGAGGCAGA
>JBBSNT010000216.1:0-7344 GCA_038260485.1 Aggregatilineales bacterium
ATGTACGCCCTGCGGACGCTGCTGGCGCTAGCGAGTGTCTTTTTCTACCTGCGCTGGACGCACAAGCCGAGCGCGATCCGCGCGGCGCTGTGGGTCGGCGCGCTGGTCGCGCTTTACCACACCCACTATATCGGCACGTTCATCGGCGCGATCATCGGCTTGCACGCGCTGATCTTCCTGCGCGGGCGTAAGCGTATCAGCGCGGTCGGCTGGTTGGCGCTCAGCGGCGTGTTGTTCATGCCGTGGTTCGTGATCTACGGCTTCGGTCAGCGCCGCGTCGATACCGGGATCGATGCGGCGCTGCCCTCGAACTGGCATACGCTGGTCGAAATCGGCTTCAAATACTTCAGCCAAATGTGGACGCTGATGATCGGCTTACTGCTGATCGGTTTGGTGCGCGTGCGTGACGAGCGCGTCCGCTGGCGTCCGCTCAGCACGACCTTCCTGCTGGCGCTCTGGATCGGCTTCACGGCGGCGGCGACCTTCATCATCAACTTCTGGTACGACTTTCTCTCGCCGCGCCGGGTGATGCTGGTCACGCCCGCGATTGCGATTTTGACGGCGCGCGGTTTGGCAAACTTCAAGACGGCGACGCGCCTGTTCTTGATCGCCGTGATCCTGATCTACGGCTTGGCGACCGTCGATGACTACTATCCCAAAGCACCTTGGAACAAGGTCGCGGTGAACCTCGCCCAGTATGCCGATCCTGCTGATCTCGTGCTGATGGAAATCTACCGCGACGACTTCACGATCGACTACTACATCGACACCATGCTGTCCCGCGAAACGCCGCGCGAATCGCTGCGCCTGTGGCGCGAAGACCGTGCCGCCGACTACCCCGACCAACTGATCAGCGAAATCGATCAATACGCTACGGTTTGGCTCGTTCACTGGAGTGTCGATCAATCGGCGTTCGGCTTCTTGGCGCAAACCGGACACGTCCAGACCGCGAAAATGTCGGTCGATCACATCGGCAACGCGCTCGACGTCTACCGCTTCGACCGCATCCCCGCCGCATCGCAAGCCGTCGGCACATTCGCCAACGGCATGACCCTGCGCATGGACGAGATTGATTCGGCTGATTCGCGCGTTGATCTCTGGTGGTCGAGCGATCAGCCGCTCGGCGTCGATTACACCACGTCGGTCTTTCTGTTCAACGAGGCGGGACAGTTGGTCGCGCAGGATGACAGCTTCCCCTTCAATGGCGAGCGCCCGACGACGACATGGAGCGCGGGCGAAGTCGTCTACGACCCGCACCCGCTCGACCTCAGCGCGCTGCCGTCCGGCGATTACAGCGTCAACGTGCAGGTCTATACGTGGTTCGATCAAGTCAAGCAGCCGACGCTCAGCGGCGATCAATGGCTGACAGTTGGGGAAATCGAGAAATAGCCGCTCGATAGGGGCAGGTCTAAGACCTGTCCTCTGTGGTTGAGCCGATTTACTCCACATACCCCAGCGCCCTAAGCTGCTCGACGATCTGTTCGTCTACCTCTGCCGTCCGCTGTTCGACCTGCCCGATCCCCGCCACGAACGCGCTGATCTTCTCCGCTAGCGCCGCGCTCTCGTCCGGCTGCTCAGCGGCGAGATCGCGCGTCTCCGCTGGATCATCCGCGATGTCGAACAGCGCCTCGACGCCGCTTTCCGCCATCACCAGCTTGTGATCGCCCTCGTAGATCGCCCGCCGCACCTGCCGCAGCCGCAGCCGCTCGATCACGGCAGGGCTGCGATGCGCCAGCACGTTCAGAAACATCGAGGGCGGGAACGCCTCAGAGAACGCGATCCCGTTCTCAACATCTGCTTTCCCCTCAAGCGCGTTCAGCAGCGACAAGCCAGCGACATTCGCGTTCGGGTCGGCATCGTCCAGCGGCGGCGCGATCTTGGCGGCGTCCAGAATCGTGTGAAACAGCCGCCGCGTCGAAACGTTGCCGCTGATCCGCTTACCCGCTGCCGCGTCCGGCGCGTGGATCACCAGCGGCACGTGGACGAGTTCCTGATAGACGTTGAAACCATGCCCGAACAAATCGTGTTCGCCATGTCCCTCGCCGTGATCGGCGGCGATGATCACGACGGTGTTGTCGAGCGCGCCGCGTTCGCTCAGGTGACGCAGCACGCGGTCGAGGTGTACGTCCTGCGCCGCGATTTCGGCGTCGTAGAAGCCGTTCAGCACCGCTCGCTGCCACGCATTGAACGGCGTTTCGGGCGGGCTTGCCCACGCCGCGCCGTCGGCGTTGAAGCCGTTGATGTAGCTGTAGGCGGCGCGGTCGTTGCGCAGTTCCGGCGCGATCCGGTTCATCACGTCCTGCGGCGGGTGATAGGGCAGGTGCGTCCCCATCAGGTTGACGAAGCCGAACATCGGCTCCTCCGCCCCGCCCGCGTGAAAGGCGTCCCAGTAATCGATCAAGTCGCTAATCGAGTGCGGCGTGCTGCCTTTGAAGTTGATGTACTTCGACCAGATCGGCGTCAGCAGCGGATTCAGCGACAGCCGAAACAGTTCATCGGATCGGGCAAACTGGTTGCCGATTCGCCTTGCATACGGGCGAAACCAGCGGTTAAAGCGCTGATGCAGTCCGCTTTTGCGCGCGACGCCGGGGCGGTTCGGGATCGCGCTGGCGTAGTTGTAGAACGCGCTAAAGCCGCGCTGCAAGCCGTTGTCGAGCACGCCTACCAGCGGGTTATTGCAAAAGGCGACCGTATGATAGCCGCCGACCTGCAAAATCTCCGCCAGCGTCGGGTGCGCGGGCGAAAGCTGACCGTTCGCCTCGGTGACGCCGTGCGCGCTCGGATACAAGCCCGTGAACAACGATCCATGCGCGGGGATCGTCCACTGCGACGGGGCAACGGCGCGCTCGAACAGCGTCGCGCGCTCAGCAAACTGATCAAATCCCGGCGACGTTTCGCGCGTATGTCCATAAATAGACAGTCGATCACGCCGCTGCGTATCGAGGATGATCAGCAGAATGTCGGGTTTACGCTGCGGTTCAAGCGCCATAGGAAACCAACGAGTTAAATCGATCCTTCAGGGTAAATGTCCCTTAGCTGCGTACCACATCTTGACAAACCCTAAGCGCGGCGACAGGTTGCATGGGGGGATTGCAGGATTTGCCCACACGCATCAACAGAGGGAATTTTAGCACGGGGCGGCTGAAAGACCCATGAATCCAGTACACCCCAGAAGTGGGGAACATTGAGGGGATAGTTTTTGAAGGGATCAACTTGGTGACCCACAAATCGGCTTTTCTCTCCTCTCTCCGCTTGCGTGGGAGAGGGGTCGGGGGAGAGGGGCTTGGAGCGTGTCCGCGATCTTCCCCACTCCCAGTACGCCGCGTCCACTTGGTACGTGTTTGGTGTGCACCTAGATGTACAGCCTGTACTATACTGGTTATGACAAGCATAAGCATTCGGAGCAAACTTTGAAGCATAGCCTGCAAGTCGCGCTGGTACAGGTACAGTGGCTCGGCAGCCGTGAAGCAATGGCAGCGCAGTACCGCAGACTAATCGCACAGGCGTCAGCGCAGGCACGCCTGATCTGCCTCCCGGAGCTGACGCTTTCGCCCTATTTCCCCGCCACGACCGATCCACAGGGTTTCGCATGGGCAGAGCCGCTGCACGGCGGCGCGACCGACGCGCTCTTTAGCGAATTAGCGCGCACCCACGGCGTCTCAATCATCAGCAGCCTGTTCGAGCAAACTGGCGAAGGACGCTGTTTCGACACTGCCATCATCCACGACGCACAGGGAAAGCTGGCGGGTATCACGCGCAAAATCCACATCCCCTACGGCGAAGGCTACAACGAAACCGCCTTCTTCCAAGCAGGCGCAGATTATCCCGTGTTTGATGCCGAAGGCGTCGCTGTCGCCGCGCCCACCTGCTACGATCAGTGGTTTCCGGAACTGGCGCGCATCTTCAGCCTAAACGGGGCAGAATTCATCTTCTATCCAACCGCCATTGGCGCAGAACCCACCGATCCCGCCATCGATACCCAAGAAGCATGGCAGACGATCATGCGCGCGCACGCCATCGCCAATGGCGTGTTCGTCGGCGCGGCGAACCGCATCGGCATCGAAAATGGCGTCCGCTTCTATGGCAGCAGCTTTATCTGTGATCCAATGGGGCGGGTGCTGGCGCAAGCTGGGCGTGACACGACCGAAATCATCACCGCCGAGCTTGACGCACACACATTAGAGCGTTGGCGCACGCTTTTTCCGCTCCTGCACCAGCGGATGCCCCAAACTTATAGCCGCCTGCTCGACGCATTCGAGGAAAGTAAGCCTCTATGAGCATTCATGTCAAATGGGACAACCCGGAGAAAACGATCATCCTCTGGACCTTCATCGGACGTTGGGCGTGGGGCGAATACGACGATAGCCTTAGAGAGTCGGATCGGCTGCTCGACAGCGTGAATCATCGCGTTGATTTCCTCTACGATGTCCGCGAGATGAGCATTCTCCCACCAGATTTAATCTCACAATTCAAGCTGCGCTACCTCAAAAAACACGTGAATACTCGCCTGTTTCTCGCCGTCGGCGTGGACAGTTATCTGCAGCTGCTCTGGAACACCTTTACGGCGCTGCCTTATGCCCGCCACCTCCGTACCCAGTTTTTCGAGACGCTCGACGAGGCGCGCCAATTCAGCAAAGAGCAAAACGCTGCATGACGACTCCGAGCATCATCACTCAGCATTCTTCGCTAGTTAATCGTCTGCTGCGCCGAACTCCTCGTCACCGCTGACAGCGACGGGACGCTTGCCATTACCGTTGCCATTCGCCTGCGGCTTGGCACCGCCGAGCGAGGACATCCCGTACTGCTCACGAATCGTGTTTTCGATCTCGTCGCGCACGGTCTTATTTTCGGTCAGGTAGGTCTTGGCATTCTCACGCCCTTGACCGAGCAGACCCTCATTATAGCGGTAGAATGCGCCGCGCTTCTCGATAATGCCCAGTTCCGCGCCGAGGTCAAGCACTTCGCCGCTCTTGCTGATGCCGCCTTCGAGGAACATGATGTCGAATTCAGCTTCGCGGAAGGGCGGTGCGACCTTGTTCTTGGTCACACGGATGCGGACGCGATTGCCGACCACTTCACCGCCGCTCGCCTTGATCGACTCCATACGCCGGATGTCGAGGCGCACGCTGGCGTAAAACTTGAGCGCTCGCCCGCCGGAGGTCGTTTCAGGCGATCCATACATCACGCCGATTTTGTCGCGCAGTTGGTTCGTAAACATCACGCAGACGTTCGACTGCTTGATCGCGCCGGAGAGCTTACGCAGCGCTTGACTCATCAACCGCGCCTGAATACCGACGTGGCTGTCGCCCATCTCGCCTTCGAGTTCGACGCGCGGCACCAGTGCTGCCACGCTGTCCATCACCACCACGTCGAGCGCGCCGGAGCGCACCAGTGCTTCGGTGATTTCAAGCGCCTGCTCCGCCGTGTCCGGCTGCGAAATGTAGAGCGTTTCAACATTCACGCCAATCGCACGGGCGTAAGTCGGGTCGAGCGCATGTTCCATGTCCACGAACGCGCACAAGCCGCCGCGCTTCTGCGCTTCAGCGATCACGTGCAAGCAGACGGTCGTCTTACCGGAGCTTTCAGGCCCGTAGATTTCCACGATACGTCCGCGCGGCACGCCGCCGATGCCGAGCGCAATATCGACCGTCAGCGATCCGCTAGGAATCGAGTCGATCTCCAAGTGCGCGGCATCGCCCAAACGAATGACCGTGCCGTCGCCGAAGCGCTTGGTGAGATCGGTTAGGGTTGCATCAAGTGCTTTCTGACGCCCCTCATTGTCCACCGGCAGCGTAATCGTGAGGTCTTTAGCATCTTTAGATGATTTTCTAGGAGCCAACGCACCCGTCCTTTACCGCTAGTTTATCTTCTTATTATACGCGAAAAAAACGCACGACGCAGATACCTATAGGATAGCATTTTTGTTCTAAATTAGCAAGCCGAGATAATCAAGGCGAGCTAATCAAGGCGAGCTAATAATAGGACTTACGCAGTTGACCAGTGTTTTTCTCGTAGGGGCGTTACATGTAACGCCCTGTTTTCCCCTCAACTGCGTAACTTCTAAATAAATGATCTGGATTTCCCTCTCAGGTCGTAGTGTTCTCCCCTCTCCCCAACTTGTTGGGACACCCGCCTTGCGTGGGAGAGGGGTCGGGGGAGAGGGGCTTGGAACGTGTCCGCCAAACTGGGGTAAGGTCACCCTTCATTCGGCTGCATTTAAGGGGACAAAGCACCGCTTTGCAAACGACTTCCCAACTTTTACGATTTTTAGAGGACAGAACCGCAACGGAAATAGAGTTCTTATGCTATATTGAAAGAACATGCGCCGAATTTGATAAGGTCGGCATTATAAAGTAATCTGTTTGCTTGTTTCTTTAATTTGAAAGGAAGGGCGTCGTGCGTCGATTTATCCTTATTTTCTCTGTGATGGCGCTGTTGTTTGCGGCGTTCGCGCCTGCTGCTGCCGCCTCAGGCAGTGAGCAGCAGTACGGGCAAACGATCCACATCGTCGAGCGCGGCGAAACGCTCGCGCACATCGCCAGCTACTACGGCGTGACGGTTCAGGCAATCGCTTCGGCGAACGGTATCTGGAACCCGAATTGGATTTACGCGGGGCAGCGTTTGGTCATTCCTGTCGGCAGTCCGCCACCCCCGCCACCGCCCACCCAGACCTACTACATCGTGCGCTACGGGGATACCCTCGCCAGTATCGCGCGCTACTTTGGCACGACCGTCTGGACAATCGCACAGGCGAACAATATCCAGAACATCAACTGGATTTACGCCGGCATGTACCTGACGATCCCGTCGGGTGGCTATCCGCCGCCGCCGCCACAGCAAAACGTGATCACCTACGTCATCCGCCCCGGCGACACGCTCAGCAGCATCGCGTCCGCCTTCGGCACGACGGTACAGGCGATTGCATCCTACAACAGCATCTGGAATCCAAATTACATCTACTGGGGGATGGTCATCCAAATCCCGGTCTATAACTGGTAACGAGTCCGCATGACCAAACTTTTAGGCGGCGTTCTGCTCGTGCTGCTGCTGATAACCTCGTCAGCCGCCGCGCAGGACGCCACGCTAACGCCAACACAGACCACCTATTACACCGTCAGACCGGGTGATGACCTCAACGCCATCGCCCGGTTGTTTGGCGTCACCCCCCGTGACTTGATGGCAGCCAACAGCATCACCGACCCCAACCTGATCTTCACCGGCACGCGCCTGCGGATTCCGGATGCCTCAGTCACAGCAACTACCGCCGCCACCAGCACGACAGCCGAAGCGACAGCCGAAGCGACAGCCGAAGCGACAGCCGAAGCGTTAGCCACGCGCACGCCG